>MHGT01000001.1:0-10256 GCA_001805695.1 Omnitrophica WOR_2 bacterium RIFCSPHIGHO2_02_FULL_67_20
GTACGCCTCGGGCTGGTAGTAGTCGTAGTAGCTGACGAAATACTCCACCGCGTTGTTGGGAAAGAGGCTCTTGAACTCGCTGTAGAGCTGGGCGGCGAGCGTCTTGTTGTGCGAGATGACGAGGGTGGGCCGGTTCACGTTGGCGATGACGTGCGCGATGGTGAACGTGTTGTGGACGAAGAGACCGCCGAAGCCAGCCAAAAATGTTTCATTATCCGGCACGCTCAAGTCGTACACCCATTGACAGTTGCTTGGTTCTTGGGTCAAGGAGCTCACTGGCGTCCAGCGCACTCGTGTTAACTGCCGCCAACGTACGATTTGGTCCCCCAGTGTGAGGCGCTCCTGTTGTAGCGCCCCTTCTTCAATGGCCTCGATGAGCTTAAGGAAGAGGGTGCGCGAGGGCCTTCGATGCCCAGACTCAATAAGCGAGATCATGGATCGTACGCACCCAGCGCGCGTCGCCAGCGCGCGCTGGGTCCATCCCAGTTGAGCCCGCGCCGCCTCAAGCTCGCATGGACTAAACGGGATGACGTCGACATTCGTATTTGCTCGTTTGTCCAGACAGGACTTGAGGAGCCGCGATTTTCTCAGGCTTGAAAAGTTTATCTGTGTCGAGAACCGCTTGAGCTGCTCCGCGCCAGAAATGCCGATTCGATAGTAGAAATCGCCTCGATGGTCTGAGTTTGTCGCCCGCTTGAAACGGCGTGACATTCTTGGCCAAAGACCAAAGGACGTCAGAGCGTACCCCAGTTGTGAAGCGAGCTGAGCGCTTGCTGTGGTGACCGTAACTTCATCATGTTCTACGCCACCGTCACCTGCGTAGTATGTGGCAAGGAGACGGCTCAACTGGGCGCGGTTCAGCTCCGGCCAGAAGTCTGGCAGCCGCTTTTCTCTGGATGTCGCACCGCACCACGCATGCAGCAGGCGCGCGTACAGGCTCCAGGCGATTACATAATCATAGCCGTTTGAACGTACGCGCCACGTCAAACCCAGATTGGTAAGGCACCGTTCAAGCCGTCGCTGGAGGTCGGGCTCCTGGCAGGAAATCATGAAGTACTGATCTTCGGCATGACCCTCGGCTATGTAGAAGCCGAGAAGCTCTAGGAGGTCGTTCGAAATCGGCACAGCCAAGGGCATGCTCCTCCCTCCGTGGTGGAGAGTGACGGATGCCTGTTCCAAGTCGAACTGGGCGCCATCAGTCCGGAGCTTCAGAGCGTCATTAAGATGCAGGCGTGGTTCTCGATTGGCAGGCGGGAAGTTGGGGTCCAAGAAAATCCGCCGGTCATCGCGCAATGCCTCGGCCGCGGATACCGCGCTCAGCCCCTGCATTTCTGGGAGTTCGAAAGGAAGCGGGAGGTAATCTCCAACTCGAACCTCATGAGTCTCCAAAAGCTTTAACTCTCCATCTCGAAGGACCCAAAGATTGTGGTCTCCCGTCACTCGGACTGAACGCCCGCACGTGGTTTCCAATCGCCAAAGCGTCTGAGGAGCTTGGTGCCGCAGGACGGCGGTTACAGGCTTGATTTCAACCTTGAGCGTCTCAGGATTGATGCTAAGGGTGAAATGCGCAGGGGTCCCGGCCAGGAACAGTGTTTCCGTATCACCCTGACGAGTTGGAGAGATGTCACCGCTCATGAGTTGATCGACGAAATCCCCAATTGGCACGAGTTTGGCGTTCAGTCCGAAATCGGCCTGCTCATAACTCCACACCAGTTCTTTCGGGGGCAGGCTCTTGCCCGAGCCGGTGACGCCGAGGAGGGTCTGGAACTTCTTCCCTTCCTCAACACCCTTGGTGAGCACGTCAATCGCCTGCGGCTGATCGCCTTTGGGTGCCAGATCTGTCACGAGCTCGAATCTATCCATAGTCAGGATTAGGAATTACGGTGCATTTTCAAATTCATTCCAGTGGCTGGCAGTCGTCGTATGAACCGAACGGTCAAATGCATTATCGCGGACCGCCACATCCTCTACATTTAACCAGAGTCGGTACGGGCCGTCTTGTTGAGTTTGGACGAACCAATCACCAAGAAAAGAGAGATTGAGCTGGTGGCGTCCCAACTCTTGGGGAACACGCGCCACCACCGTCGGGCCCCAAAACATCATATGCGAGGCGCATTGCAGGTTCTCAACCGACCAGTCCCTCTCTTGGCCAGCTGACGGATGAGCTCTCCACACTTGACCGCCGGTGTGATCCAGAAGCGTTCCGCATACGAGATATTCTCCCTCCGGGTCCGTCACTTCCACCTCAACCTTCATATGCAGGAATTCAAACTTGCCGTCGCTATCTCGATCGCCGTGTACTTCCTGTACACGACCGGTCAATCGGGCACCCTGTCGCGAGATCTTGAACCCGATAACGCCAAGACGCTCAAGATGTCGGGACTGATCTGTCGCGCGAACGTCAAACCCATAACCGCCCGATTGGTCGAATGTGACGGAGGCCGTATACACGCCGTCGTCCGCATGTTCGTCACCGCGCGTTCCGTCATCGACAAACACCAGTGCGTCCTTCCCCATACCGTCACTTCCTTCTGACGGAGCGCCTCGGGCTAAGCCTGTGACCTTCGCTCCTCGTACCGGCTGACCGTCGCACGGAAGTTTTACCTCTGCTCGCAGTGAATCTCCGGGGTGAGCCCAGCGGGCGGCAGGAGTAGCTAGAGAGCAGCTCGATCCCCTGATGAGGAATTCCGGTTTGAATACTTCATGGTTAAAGTTCAGGGTCCAGCTTCCCGAAGGCGGGGCTTTCACCGTCACCGAATGCGAAAAGAAATGCTGAACACCATGGGTCGGTATTTGTATTGTCTGAAACGAAACGGTGGGGTCATTGTTCAACCGTGACGGATCGATGCGCCTATTCTTGGGGTCAACAAGAAACCATGCGCCATCGCTGCCTTCAGATGTCATGTACCGAAAGACAAGCTCGTCTGCTTCATCAACCAGAAACCTGTACTCACCCGACCTGGTAAACGTCGCAACGGTCTGCTCAGAATCCCCTGCGGTGACGGTACACGGGTTCATGAGCAGCAGACCCGCGCCAATAACGACCCGCTTGGCTATCCTTCTCATTGGGATCCCATCACCTCCAGCGATAGGTCAATTGCAGGTGCGGAATGTGTGAGCCGGCCGATGGAGATGTGGTCGACGCCGGTGCGCGCGATGGCCCGGACGTTGGCGAGCGTGACGCCGCCGGACACCTCCAAGAGCGGCGAAGGGTGAAGGGCGAAGGGCGAAGGGGGCCGGAGAGCTACGGCTTTTCGGATGTCTCGGAGGCTCCAGTTATCCAAGAGAATCGCGTCAGGCCTTGCGCGCAGAGCAGCGGCAAACTCCCGGAGATTGACCACCTCGACTTCAACGAATCGTCGAGGTCGCACGCGCTTCGCTTCATTGATCGCGATTTCAATCAATGTGTTTCCCTTCGCCCTTCGCCCCCGACCCTTCGCCCTCAGGTGGTTGGTCTTGATCAGGACGGCTTCCGCAAGATTCGTGCGGTGGCTCTTCCCTCCCCCCGCCCGGACCGCCTCCTTCTCCAGCGCGCGCAGGCCGGGGAGCGTCTTGCGGGTGTCGAGGATCACGGCGCGCGTCCCGCGGGTGCGCTCCGCGAAGGCGCGGGTCAGCGTGGCGATGCCGGAGAGGTGGCCGAGCAGGTTCAGCGAAGTCCGCTCCGCGGCGAAGATGGAGCGCGCCCGGCCCTTGATCGTCAGGATGGTTGTCCCGGGCGAAAACCGCGCGCCGGAACGCGCGTGGAGCCGGCACCGCAACGAGGGGTCGAACGTGGTGAAGGCCAGCGCGGCGACCCTGACGCCGGCGGCGATGCCAGGCGCCTTGGCCACGATGCGCGCCCGGATGCGGGCGTTAGCCGGGATCACCGCGCGCGAGGTGACGTCGCGCTGGGCGGTGTCTTCCTTGAACGACAGGCGGATGAGTTGGAGTGCGGCTGTACGATTCATCTGGTCAGCTGAGCCCATGCCCCCGGCTGGCTGGGGGCGCTAAGAAGGCAATCCTACATGGACTGAAGAAGCGCCAAGTGGTCGGAGAATTTCTTGAGCGTCTCCTGGATCTGGGCGTGGCGCTCCTTAGTCTGGTCGACGACCTCTTTGGGCGCCTTGGCGGTGAATTGGGCGTCCTTCAGGCGCGCCTCGATGCCGGAGAGCTGCTTGGTGAGCTCGTCCACCCGCTGCTGAAGCCGAGAGCGCTCCTTGCCCGCGTCGATGAGGCCGGCGAGCGGCATGAACACCTCCACCCCATCCACGACCATGGCGGCGGCGTCCTTGGCCTTTCCCGCCCCACTATCCTTCGTTGCGCGGCGGGATCCCGCCCTCGGCGGTGACTCCCGCGCGGCGCCCACGTCCACGGTTCCCAGCGCCGCCAGGGCCTGGAGGAGCGGCCGATGCGCCTCGAAGAAGCTGCGCACGGCGGCCTGGCTGGCGGCGAGGCGCACCGCCGGGCGGCTCTCGAGCGGCACATTGAGTTCAGCCCGGGTCGTGCGAATGGCGGTCACGACGCCCTGGAGCTGCTCGAAGAGCCGTTCGGCCTCCGCATCGACCAGTTTCTTGTCGGCCTTCGGCCAGGGCGCGACCATGATCGAGCTCGGAGCACCCTTGGTCGCAGGTCGCATGTCTCCGGTCGCACGTGTGAGATGCTGCCACAATTCTTCCGTCACAAACGGCATGGTCGGGTGTAACAAACGAAGGCTCGTCTCTAGGACCTGGACAAGCACCCGGTTGCTTGTGACTTGAGACTGGCGGCCTGCGACCGCCTGGATTTTCGATACTTCCAGATACCAGTCGCAGAAGTCGTGCCACAGGAAGTCGTAGAGCGTGGTCGCCGCCTCGTTGAAGAGGAATTTCTCAAGCGAGCCGTTGACCCGCTCAATGGTGCGCTGGAGTCTTGAGAGGATCCATCGGTCTGGAACGGAAAGCGTTCGGGGCTGGGGACTGGGGACTGGGGGCTGGTCGATCGAGCCCCGAGCCCCGAGCCCCGAGCCCCGAGCCGTACTGAGGACGAATCGGGTGGCGTTCCACAGCTTGTTCGCGAAGTTCCGGCCGGCCGCGAACCGCTCCTCCGAGAGAAACACGTCCTGCCCGATGGCGGTGGCGGTCACGAGCGTGTAGCGCAGGGCGTCGGTGCCGTACTGCTTGATGATGTCGAGCGGGTCGATGATGTTGCCCAGCGACTTCGACATCTTCTTGCCGGTGATGTCGCGCACCGTGCCGTGGATGTAGACGGCGGTGAACGGCGGCCGCTTCATGCAGAAGTAGCCGGCCATGATCATGCGGGCGACCCAGAAGAAGATGATCTCCTGGGCGGTGACCAAGGTGTTGGTCGGGTAGAAGCAGGCCAGGTCCTTGGTTTTCTCCGGCCAGCCCAGTGTGGAGAAGGGCCAGAGCCAGGAGGAGAACCAGGTGTCGAGGACGTCCTCGTCCTGTTTGAGGTCGGTGCTGCCGCATGTCGGGCACTTGGTGGGTTTCGATTTTGAAACAATGATCCCCTCGGCTGGAGGCTGGGGGCTGGAGGCTGGGAGCTGGCTGCCCTTGCCCCGAGCCCCGAGCCCCGAGCCCCGAGCGCATTTGGAGCAGTAGTACACGGGCAGACGATGGCCCCACCAGATCTGCCGGCTGATGCACCAGTCCTGGATGTTCTCCATCCAATTCAGGTATACCTTGGTCCAGCGGGCGGGGTGGAAGGTGATGACGCCGTCCTTGACCGCCTTGATGGCGGGCCGGGCCAGCGGCTCCATCTTCACGAACCACTGCGGGGAGAGGCGCGGCTCGACCACCGTGCCGCACCGGTAGCAGTGGCCGACGTTGTGGGCGTGCTCGTCGATGGCGCCGAGGAAGCCGCCCTGCTCCAGGTCCACGATGAGCTTGCTGCGGCAGTCGTACCGGTCCAGCCCCTTGTACGCTTCAGGCACGTTCGCCATGCGGGCATCGTCCGTCATGACGTTGATGAACTCCAGCTTGTGCTTGCGGCCGAGCTGGAAGTCCACCGGGTCGTGGGCCGGGGTGACCTTGACCGCGCCGGTGCCGAACTCGCGATCCACCGCGTCGTCCGCGATGATGGGCAGGCGGCGGTTGACGATGGGCAGGATGGCGTACGAGCCGATGAGCGCTTTGTACCGCTTGTCCTTCGGGTGGACGGCGATCGCGGTGTCGCCGAGCATGGTTTCAGGCCGGGTGGTGGCGACCTCAATAAACGCGGGCGAAGGGCGTAGGGTGGGGGGCGAAACAGCCCCTTCGCCCTTCGCCCCCGACCCTTCGCCCTCGAGTGGATATCGGATGTGATACAGCTTGCCTTGCGTCTGCTGCCTCGGCGCTTCCTCGTCGGCGAGTGCGGTCTGGCAGCGCGGGCACCAGTTGATGATGTAGCTGCCGCGGTAGATCAACCCCTTCCGGTAGAGCTCGAGGAAGACGGCGGTGACCGCCTCGGAGAGCCCCTCGTCCATCGTGAAGCGGGTGCGGCGCCAGTCGCAGGAGCTGCCGAGGCGCTTCAGCTGGTAGAGGATGGTGTTGCCGTACTGCTCTTTCCACTGCCACACGCGCCGGATGAAGGCGTCCCGGCCCAGGTCCTGCCGGCGCTTCCCCTCCTTGGCCAGCGCTTTCTCGACGACGTTCTGCGTGGCGATGCCGGCGTGGTCGGTGCCGGGGACCCACAGCGCGCTGAACCCCTGCATGCGCCGCCACCGGATGAGGATGTCCTGGATGGTGTTGTTGAGCGCGTGGCCCATGTGGAGGATGCCGGTGACGTTCGGCGGCGGGATGACGATGGTGTAGGGCGTCCGCTTCGGGCCGGGGTCGGCATGGAAGAGCCCCTGCTCGTCCCACCATTTGTAGCGGGACTCCTCGACGTCTTGTGGATTGTACTGGGGAGGGAGCTCAGTCATGCTGACGGTTAGGAGGCAGTAAGCAGAAGGCAGTAGGCAGGAAGCCGATCATTGCGCCTACCGCTTCTTTGTGATTGCTGCTTTCTGCCTTCCCCGGCCCGCCCTTCGCGCGAGCCGGGGCGGGCTGCCGACTGCCTTCTGAGCAAGGTCTTTCAGGAGTTTATACTCAATCGAATCAGTCAGCGCCTGCCAGCTCGCTTCGATGATGTTCTCGGAGACCCCGACCGTCCCCCAGGAGTCGCGCGCGTCCTGCGACTGGATGAGCACGCGCACCTTGGCCGCGGTGCCGGCCTTCTCGTCGAGGACCCGCACCTTGAAGTCGGTCAGGTGCATCTGGGCGAGCGTCGGGTAGAACCGGCGCAGCGCCTTGCGGATGGCGTTGTCGAGCGCGTTGACCGGGCCGTCGCCCTCGGCGGCCGTCTGCTCCGGGACGCCGCCCACGTGGAGCTTGATGGTGGCTTCGGAGCTGAGCCGGCGGCCGCGCTTTTCCATGATGATCCGGAAACCCTCCAGCGTGAAGAAGGGCGCGAACTGCTTCAGCTCCCGCTTGAGCAGCAGCTCAAGCGACCCCTCGGCCGCCTCGAAATGGTAGCCCTGGTGCTCGAGCCGCTGGAGGAGCTTCAGCAGGCGCTTGGCCTGGGGCGTGTCCTTGGCCAAATCGAGCGCCAGCCCGCGCGCCTTGAAGACGAGCGAGGAGCGGCCGGAGAGCTCCGAGACGAGGATCTTGCGCTCATTGCCCACCAGGGCCGGGTCGAGGTGCTCGTAGCTTCGCGGGTTCTTCATCACCGCGTTGACGTGAACGCCGCCCTTGTGCGCGAAGGCCGCCTCGCCGACGAAGGGCTGGTTGGCCCGCTGGGCCATGTTGCTCACCTCGGCCACGAAGCGGGAGGTCTCGGTCAGCTCCTTCAGCCGGCCCTCGGGCAGGCAGTCGGCGCCCATCTTCAGCTTGAGGACGGCGATCAGCGAGACCAGGTTGGCGTTGCCGCACCGCTCGCCGTAGCCGTTGATGGTGCCCTGGACCTGGGTGCAGCCCGCCTCCAGCGCGGCGAGGGAGTTCGCCACGGCCAGGTCGCTGTCGTTGTGGGCGTGGATGCCCATCGGCACGCGCACGCCGGCCTTCGCCGATTCGATGATCCGGGCGATCTCGCTTGGCAGGCTGCCGCCGTTCGTGTCGCAGAAGGCGACGGCGTCCGCGCCGCCGGCGAGTGCGGCCTCGAGCGTCTTCAGCGCGTAGGCGCGGTTGCCCTTGTAGCCGTCGAAAAAGTGCTCGGCGTCGTAGACGACGGTGCGGCCGCGGCGCTTGAGGAACGCGACGGAGTCCTCGATGAGCTTCAGGTTCTCGTCGAGGCTGACGCGCAGGACGTCGCGGGCGTGGAGGTCCCAGCTCTTGCCGAAGATGGTGACGATGGGGGTCTCGGCCGCGAGCAGCGCCTTGAGGTTGGGGTCGCGTGCGGCGCTGGACGCGCGCCGGGTGCTGCCGAAGGCGGCGAGCTTCGCCGTCTTCAGGCGGAGCCGCTTCACTTCCCGGAAATACTGGGCGTCCTTCGGATTGGAGCCGGGCCAGCCGCCCTCGATGACGGGCACGCCGAGCTCGTCCAGCTTCTCGGTGATGCGCAGCTTGTCCTGCACCGAGTAGGAGATGCCTTCGGTCTGCGCTCCGTCCCGGAGCGTGGTGTCGTACAGTTCGATGGAAGACATGGTCAGTAGATGTGATTACGCGGATTACCCAGGAGACACCTTTAGAAGCGGATTTCGTGGATTAAAACAGATTTCATCCGCGAAATCCCTTTAATTAGCGACGGGATGTTGCCAACAGTTTCCGGCTCGGCACCGCGGAGCGGCTGAGCCCGAAGGCCCGGTGGACCGCCCGCACGGCCCGCTCCGCGTGGAGCTTGCGGATGACGCAGGAGATCTTGATCTCGGAGGTGGAGATCATCTCGATGTTGATGCGCTCCCGCGCCATCGCCTCGAACATCTTCGCGGCGATGCCGGAGTGGCTGCGCATCCCGATGCCGACGATGGAGAGCTTCGCCACCCCCTCGTCCGTCGTGACCTCCCCCGCCCCGATGCGGTGAGAGACGCTGCGCGTCACGCGCAGCGTCGCGGGCAGGTCGCTCTTGACGACGGTGAAGGAGAGGTCGGTGGACCCCTCGCGGCTGACGTTCTGGACGATCATGTCCACGTTGACGCCCTTCGCCGCCAGCTCGCGGAAGATCTCCGCCGCCATGCCCGGCCTGTCCGGCACGTCGCGGATGGTGACCTTCGCCTCGTCCTTCTGCAGCGTCACGCCGCTGACGACGATGTCCTCCATGGCTCTGGCGCTCTTCTGGATCATGGTGCCCTCCCGTAGTGAGAAGCTGGACCGGACGTGGATGGGGATGTCGAACCGCTTCGCGACGAAGATGGACCGCGCCTGCATCACCTGGGCGCCGAGCGAGGCCATCTCGAGCATCTCGTCGTAGCTGATGGCGGCGAGCTTCCTCGCCTCCGGCACGATGCGCGGATCGGCGGTGTACACCCCCTCGACGTCGGTGAAGATCTCGCACACGTCCGCCTGCAGCGCCTTGGCCAGGGCCACCGCGGTCAGGTCCGAGCCGCCCCGCCCCAGCGTCGTGATGTCCTGGTTGGGGTTGATCCCCTGGAAGCCGGCGACGATGACGATGCGCCGCTTGGCGAGCTCCCCGGCGAGGCGCTGGGCGTTGATGTCCACGATCCGCGCCTTCGTGTGGGTGCCGTCGGTCAGGATGCCGACCTGCGCGCCGGTGAAGGACACCGCGTCTTCGCCCAGCTCATGGATGGCCATGGCCAGGAGTGCGACCGAGACCTGCTCGCCGGTGGCCATGAGCATGTCCAGCTCCCGCTCGGCGGGGTTCTGGCTCACCTGTGCGGCGAGGCTCAGCAGCTCGTCCGTCGTGTCGCCGAGCGCGGAGACAACCACGACGACGTCCGCGCCCGAGCGCTTCGTGTCGACGACCCGCTGGGCCACCCGCTTGATGCGCTCCGGGTTGGCGACCGAGCTGCCCCCGTATTTTTGGACGATCAACTTATTGCGCCGCATGGATTGGTTAGCCGGTTAGGCCGGTTAAGTCCGTTGAGCCGATTCAGCCCGTTGACTGGCAACCGGCTCAACGGGCTAACGGGCATAACCGGCCCAACGGGCTCACGGCGTTGTCAGCCAGGCGAACATCCCCTCGCCGTTCGCGAACTGCAGCGGGCTCGCGGCGATCTGCTCGGCGGTGAGCGAGGGCGCGGCCTGCTGGGGCAGGCCGGTGCCGATGGCGACGAACGGCACCAGGCCGCTCGCCCGGTCATCCACGGCGGCGAGCAGCCGCCAGCGGCCGAGCGAGGGCAGCGTGTCGGTCAGCGGCTTGAGGAG
>MHGT01000001.1:10263-24248 GCA_001805695.1 Omnitrophica WOR_2 bacterium RIFCSPHIGHO2_02_FULL_67_20
TCGATCCGCTCCATCGCGCAGAGCCGCTGGACCGGATCCGCGCTCTCAACCGAGAGGTGCACGTAGACGAAGTCGTGCCCCTCGACGGCGTGGGCGACGGTCTTCATCAGCCGTCGCAGGGCGGCCTCTTCCAGGGACGGGGGCCCCTCCTTCCAGCCGAGGCTGCAGGCGCGCGCGAAGCCCTGCAGGAGAAAGCTGCTCGACACCACCGCGCCCGAGAGGCCGGTGCGCTCCGAGAAGCTGCGCTGCGCGCCGGCGGTCGCCGGCCCCCACAGCCAGACCATGTTCGCGGGGTTTTCGCCCAGGTCCACGCGGACCCGGTTGACCGGGTGGCTGTCCAGGATCGTCGCGGCCTGCTCAATGAGCGCCGCCAGCGCCTTGCCGGCCTCCCCCTTCGGCAGCCGCCGCTTCCACGGCTGTCCGAGCAGCAGCTCCGGCGGCTCGAGCGTCGTCTCGCCGGCGGAACCGAGCGCCGCGTCCCGCGTGATCAGCACGTGGTGCCGGCCCTGCCCGGTGTCCCACCGGTACCTGTCCGAGCCGAGTGATTCGTCCAGCGCCTGGATGAGGATCTCGCTTTCTTTCGGGGTGATGCGGCCGGCGGTGTCGTCGACGATCCGTCCGTCGCGCTGCGTGACCAGCTCGCAGCACCACGCGGTCTCGCCTTCCTCGAGCTGAAGGTTCGCGCCGGCGGCGTAACAGCGGCCGGGCAGCCCGTCGAGGTCAAGCGGCCCGAGCCCGAACAGCGCGCGGTGGCACCGCATCCGCTCGATGGCCGGCGGCTCGCTGCGGAAGCGGATGGCGCCCACGGCACCCGCCTGGGCGAGCTGTTGGAGGTGCGGGGTCTTGGCGCCCGCCAGGAGCGTGGCGGCCTGCTCGCTGTGCGGCGCCTGGTCCTCGCAGCGCAGGATGACGTATTTCATGCTGGAAGCTTTCATTATACGCTGTAATTACCAATCATTTCAGTCCCACCGCTTTGCTGATCACCGAGAGCGACGGCGGCAGCGGCTTGCCCAGGCGAATGCTCTTGATCGCCCGCTCCGGGTCTTTAAGGCCGTGGCCGGTGAGGATGCAGACGACGGTGAGCGGCCGCGAGCCGGTTCGTTTCAGCGCGCCGAAATAGCCGCTCTTCGCGAGCTTGAGGAGCCCGGCGACCGACGCGGCCGAGGCCGGCTCGACGAACACCCCCTCCCGTGCTGCCAGCAGCCGGTACGCCTCCAGGATCTCCCGGTCGCTCACGGCGCGGATGAACCCGCGCGACTCCTCCGCGGCGGCCATGGCGCCCTGCCAGCTCGCCGGGTTGCCGATGCGGATGGCGGTCGCGATGGTGCGCGGCTTCGCCACGATCTTCCCCTTCACGAGGGGGGCCGCACCCTCCGCCTGAAACCCGAGCATCAGCGGCAGGCGCGCGATGCGGCCCAGCCGGTAGTACTCCCGGTAGCCCTTCCACTGCGCCGTGATGTTGCCGGCGTTGCCGACCGGCGTGATGTTGACGTCGGGCGCTTCGCCGAGTGTTTCGCAGATCTCGAAGGCGATCGTCTTCTGCCCTTCGATGCGGTGCGGGTTGATGGAGTTGACCAGCGTGATCGGGAACGTCTGCGCGAGCGACTTGACCAGCGCCAGACAGGCGTCGAAGTTCGCCTCCACCGCCGCGACGCGGGCGCCGTGGATGAGCGCCTGCGAAAGCTTGCCCAGGGCGATGGCGCCGCTCGGGATGAGCACGAGGGAGCGCATGCCGGCCCGCGCGGCGTAGGCGCTGGCGGAGGCGGAGGTGTTGCCGGTCGAGGCGCACAGCACCGCCATCGACTTGGCCTCCTTCGCCTTGGAGATGGCGACGGTCATGCCCCGGTCCTTGAACGAGCCGGTCGGGTTAGTTCCTTCGTACTTCAGGTACACCTCGACCCGCCGGCCCGCCTGAGCGCTCAGCGTCGGGCTGAAGATGAGCGGAGTGTTTCCCTCCAGCAGCGTCACGACGGGTGTGACCGGCGACACCGGCAGGTGGCTGCGGTAGGCCTCGATGATGCCCGGCCAGGGGGAAGTTCGGAGTCGGGAGTTGGGAGTTCGGAGTTGGTCGGACACCATCCGAACTTTCATTTGCTGCGGGGCGCTTCCGTGCGGATCGTCACGGTAGGCTGTTTCACAAAGCCCAGGCGGTCGATCTGCTGGAGCGCCCGGCGCACGTTGGACTCCTTCGCCTCGTGGGTCATCATGACGACCGGCACGACGCGCGCGGCGCGCCGCTCCTTCTGGTGGACGCTGGCGATGGAGATGTGGTGCCGGCCCAGCACGCCCGCGATCGTGGCCAAGACACCCGGCTTGTCGGTGACGAGGAAGCGCATGTAGTAGCGCGTTTCGACGTTGCCGACCCGGCGCAGCCGCAAGGCGCCCCGTCCCCGCCGCCCGCCCAGCGGGATGCGCGGACGGCTCCCGCTGGCGATGGTGCGCGCGACATCGGCGATGTCGGAGACGACGGAGCTGGCCGCCGGGTTCTGCCCCGCCCCGCGGCCGTAGAAGAGCGTGGAGCCGACCATGTCGCCGTGGACGTAGATGGCGTTGTAGACGCCGTCCACGTTCGCGAGCAGGTGGCTCTTGGCGAGCAGGGTCGGGTGGACCCGCACCTCCAGCTCGTGGTCCACCTGCTTGGCGATGGCGAGCGGCTTGATGCAGTAGCCCAGCTCGTCCGCGTACTGGATGTCCGCCTGCGAGATCTTGCTGATCCCCTCGATGTGGATGTCCCGGAGGCGCACCTGCACGCCGAATCCCAGCAGGGTCAGGATCGCGAGCTTGTGCGAGGCGTCGTGGCCCTCGATGTCGAGCGAAGGGTTGCGCTCGGCGTAGCCGTGCTGTTTCGCTTCGAGGAGTGCTTCGTGGAAGCTGACCTGCTTCTCCTTCATCCGGGTGAGGATGTAGTTCGAGGTGCCGTTCACGATGCCGAGGATGGTGTCGATGTCGTTGGCGACGAGCCCCTCGCGGAGCGCCTTGATGATGGGGATGCCGCCGCCGACCGACGCCTCGAAATAGAGGTCCCGCTTGGCCCGGGCGGCGGCGGCGAACAGCTCCCCGCCGGCGTGCGCCAGCAGCGCCTTGTTGGCGGTCACCACGTGCTGGCCGCGGCGCAGCGCCTCGAGGATGATCGACCGCGCGGGCTCCAGGCCGCCGATGAGCTCCACGACGATGTGGATGTCGGGGTCGTGGAGGATCGCGTTCGGGTCACGGGTTCTGAGGCGTACCGGCAGCGTGACGCCGCGCGGGCGCCGGAAGTCCCGGTCGCACACCCGGCGGAGCACGACGCGCGCGCCGACGCGCTGCTCCAGCAGGCGGGACTTCTCGAGGAGCGCCCGGGCCACGCCGGCGCCGACCGTCCCGACGCCAATGATGCCGACGTTAATTTTTGTGCTCATGAGTATGTTCCCAGCTATCAGAGGTCGGGGGTCGCAATCCTACGGATTGCGACATTTCCGTCGCCGACCCCGCCTGCGGCGGGGTGCCCGGCTCGGTCACGGAGAGATTTGAACTCTCGACCTCTCGTCGCCCTCGTTCTCGCTAGCGACGATCCCGAGGCCGACAGGCCGAGGGACTGAACCCCATTCCCCTTCTTCAACTTTTGATGCGCGGCCCCGCAGCCGCCAAGTGGTCGGGGCGGAGAGATTTGAACTCTCGACCTCCTGAACCCCATTCAGGCGCGCTACCAAGCTACGCTACGCCCCGATACGACGCGGCCGCGGGGAAATTCCTGTGGAACCTATTCTCGTGTGGGAAGTTACAGACTAGCAGGGTCGAGCGGAGCTGTCAATGAGGCGTAACATGAGGGAGCGGCTCACGTGGTGTCCTAATCTGGGATGATTTCACAGATTTTGAATTGATGACGCAGATAGAACCTCGCCATGAGGGATGTATCGGCGTAATCAGGACACAATCGGCGAAATCATGGTGAATGAGGACACGACCGCGGCTCAGGCGCGGAGTGAGCGTTCGGACTTCCCCGCCCTGCGCATGAGCGTCTCGAGCGCGCGCTGGGGCGAGCGGCGGCGGAAGAGGATAGCGTGGACCTGCTCGATGATGGGCAGCTCGACGCGGTGCCGTCGGGCGAGCGCCACGGCAGCCTTCGAGGTCTCGACTCCCTCGATGACCATTGGTGTCGAGCCGAGCACCGACGCGAGCGAGCGGCCGCGGCCGAGCTGCTCACCCAGCCAGTGGTTCCGCCCAGAGAGACAGGTGGTGACGAGATCGCCCAGGCCGCTGAGGCCCCAGAACGTCTCTTCCCTGGCCCCCATCGCCCGGCCCAGCCGCGCCATCTCGACGACCCCGCGGGTGATCAGGGCGGCCTTGGCGTTGCTGCCGAGATCCAGGCCGTCGCCGATGCCGGCGGCGATGGCAACGGGGTTCTTCAAGGCGCCGCCCAGCTCGACGCCGGCGACGTCCATCGAGGTGTAGATGCGCAGCCGCTCGCTCATCAGCGCGCGCTGGACCTCGGCCGCCACGGCGGGATTCCGCGAGGCGACCACCGAGCTGGCCGGACGTCCGCGGGCGATTTCGGCGGCGATGTTGGGGCCGGAGAGGACGGCGATCCGGCCGGGACCGAGCTCCCCGGCAACGACCTCAGACATCCGCTTCAGCGTTCCGCGCTCCAGCCCCTTCGCCGCGCTGACGAGAATGGGGCGCGGCGACGGCAGTGGTGCGAGCCGCCGCGCGACGGCGCGGAGGTGCTGGGAGGGGACGGCGAGGATGACGATGCGGGCGTTGGCCAGGGCCTCTCCCAGGTCCGACACGATGGTCAGCGTCCGAGGGATCGGCACGCCCGGCAGGAACTTGACATTTTCACGCCGGCGCTCGATGACCCTGAGATACGCCGGGAAGGCACCCCACAGCCGGACCCGGTGCCCCAGCCGGTGGAGATGAATGGCCAGCGTCGTGCCCCACCCGCCGTCGCCGAGGACGGCAATTGCCGTCGGAGATCTGCCCATCGCCGCCCACTCTAGCATGGGAACGAAGGAGCGTCAACGGTGGCCCAAAAGAGGTGCTGTCTTAATCTGACGGCCTTATGGATGATTACACAGATTTTGAATTGATTTCACCGATAGAGTGATCGGCGAAATCACCTCACAATCTGCGAAATCACCTCAAATTAAGACACTACCCAAAAAGAGGCGTTTACCCCGGTAACGTTTACCCCAGTAACGTTTACCTGAGAAGCGGGTTGGAAGCGGTTTGGCGGGGTTCAGGCCGGGGCGGGACGGTTCTGAGACTGGACTACTCAGGCTCGGCCGGGTCTTCGGGCGCCTCCACATCCATCGCGAGGATGTGGCGGTAGCCGACGCACAAGAGATCCCGGCCCCACACCACGTAGAAATGACCCAGGACCTTGTAGACGACCCGCTCGCCGCCGGTCTCCGGATCAAGATCCTTGGTCACGAACACCTGGCGCGGCGGCAGCGGGGCGAGGGTGCGTTCAGCCCACACCACAGAGTCCTCGGTTGACGGCAGGGCGGTCTGGGATTCGACACGATAGGTGCAGCGGCGCAAGATCCGGGTGGCGAAATCGCCCTGTTTGACCAGCTCAGTGACCACGCAATCACGCTTGAGCCAGTCGGTCGAGGTGAGGTTCCGGACGACGATTTCCCGCATGGGGTGTCAGCAGGCTTCCGGCGGCACCGCCGCGCCAGCACTCTGCGCGCCGAGCGGCTCATCCTGGAAGAACAGCTCGCACTGGAACTCGGGGTTCAGGCGGTGGAGCTCGAAGGCCAGCATGACCAGGCGCAGCTTGACCTCCTGCCCGTGGTGCTTCTTCCAGTCCGAGTAGAGGTCGAGGAACGCGTCGAGCGTGCGTTCGAACACAAGCCGTTTCTCGTAGGTTTCCATTTCCTTCATGAACCGCTTAAACCGCGCTTCGGATACCTCGAGCGCGTTCGGGGTCTGCTTCCATCGTGAAAACGGCCTCTGGAACATCTGCGAAATCCGCCTTTCAAAATCTGTGAAATCCATACACGCGTTTTCCAAAGAAGAAGCCGAACTACCATCCTCTGGCAGTCCGGCTGGCCAATTCCGGGCTGAGGGACCCGCACGCTTTCCCGTTGCTACTTAATCAATACTTTAGATTTCAATTTAAAATTAGCATAATTTTAAGCAGGACGTCAAGGGTTCTGGGTGTTTTTCTTAGGGGTCAGACCCCGGAGGGGTCTGACCCCTTAGCGGGTTTGGAACGCGAAGGGGCAGATGGACTGGAAGGCGCACCAGCGGCAGGCGAACTCCTGCGGCTGGGCGGGAAACGCATGGGCGCGAATGCCCTGGGCGGCCTGGCGCAGGAGTGTTCTGGCGCGCTCGAAGTCGTCCTCGGTGAACCGGGCGCTGCCGGTCACGTCGGTTTCGAGGAACCGGAGCTCTACGCGGTCGGGTGGGCGGCCGTGGAGGGTGCGCCAGGCGAGCGCGTAGACGAGCATCTGCAGCGAGTCTCGTGCGCGGCGGTCCGCCGCTGCCTGGTCGCGGACCTCGGACGACTTGTAGTCGATGATGACGGCCTCATCGCCATGGCGGTCCACCCGGTCCCACCGGCCGACGATGAGCAGGTCGTCGAGCGGGAACTTGAATTTCTCCTCGATCAGCGCCGGCCGCTCGGGATGATCCTGCTGGCGGGCGAAGAAGCGGCGGAGCGTCTGGTGCCCCTGCGCTCGGCGCAGCTCCTCGTGCTCGCGGCTCAGAAACCCTTCGGAGTGCCAGTGCCGCTCGAAGATGCCGAGCAGCTCGCCCTCGTCCATCGGCGGGCCCGCCAGGACCCGCGTGAAGAACGCCTCGACCGCCTTGTGCAGCGCCGTCCCGTACACCACCAAGTGGTGCCGAAGCACCGGGATGCGCAGGACGTGGCTGTAGTGGTACTTCAGCGGGCAGGTCTGGTAGTCGTCGAGGCCGTGGGGATCGAGACGCAGGATGTGCTGGCGCGCCGGTGCTTGATGGAGCGGCAGAGGCGAGCGCGGCTGGGCGCGCTCGATGAGCTCGCGGGCGCTGGAGCGCTTCGCCGTCGGGCTTGGGCTGGCAAGGTCCAGCGCCTCGAGGACGAACTGGCTGACCTTCCGGGTTGTCTTGCCTCCGTAGTCGTAGGCGCAGGTCAGGTGCAGCTCCTCCTTCGCCCGCGTCATCCCGACGTAGAACAGGCGCCGCTCCTCCTGCAGGTGGTAGTCGCCGGCGGGGAGGAAATCCTTGATGAGCGGTTCGGGCAGTTCGATGGGGTCGCGGCGCTGGGGCGTCGGGAAGCGCCCGTGGACGAGGCCCACGAGGAACACCACCGGAAACTCCAGCCCCTTGGCCTTGTGGAGGGTCAGCACGTTGACGCGGTCCGCCCAGGCGTCGTCCTCCTCGACCGGCTCGTTCCCCATCGCCTGGAAGAGCTCCAGGTGCTCCATGAGCTCCGGCAGGCCGCCGCCCGTCAGCTCCTCGGCGCGGCGCAGCTGCGTGAAGAACCGCGCCACGGTCTGCAGCTGTGCGACCTCCTCCCGCCGCTCGGCCAGGCTCAGCGCCGCGAGCCACCCGCGGTCCGACAGCCAGCGGTAGAGCAGTTGGCCGGCGGAATGTCTCCGGGACTCCTCGAGCAGGCGGCCGACGTCGGCCAACAGCTCCGAGAGCTGCGCCTTCCCTGCTTCGGACACGACCCCGCTCACGACCGAGTCCGGGCCCCCGCCGAGAGGCGGGGTGGACGAGGGAAGTGCCGAGGCCGTAGGCCGAGGTACGGCCGGGTCCTGGTCCAGCCGGCTCGCGACGGCGCGGAAGCTCTGGTTGGTGCGGGTGGCGAGTGCCAGGACCGCGGCCAGATCGGCCATCGGGCAGCGGTAGAGCGCGGAGCTCGCGACATGGTACCAGCTTAGGCTGTCGTCAGGGTCCGCCAGCGCCTTCAGGCAGGAGATGAGCAGCTTGCTCTCCTCCCGGGCGAAGAGGCGGCTTCCGCCGCTGAACTGCCAGGGTACGCCGGCCACGTTCAGCGCTCGGAGGAAGAGGTCCGCCTCCCGGTTGGAGCGCACGAGGACGGCGAAGTCGCCCGGCCGACGCGCGCCGGACTCCACGGCGCCGCGGATCGTCGCCGTGACCCAGTCGGCCTCGCTCGAGACCGTGTCGAAGACGTGGAAGCGCGGTGCCTGGCCGATGCGCGCGCCGCGCGCGATGAGCCGCTTGTCGATGCCCTGCTTGACCTCCAGCCGGTCCGGGTCGTTGAACCGGATGAGCCGGTAGGCGCAGTCGAGAATCGCCTGGCCCGAGCGGAAGTTTTCGGTCAGGACGACGGTGCGGACCGAGGCGTAGTGGTCCAGGAACTTCAGGACGTTGCTGATCGCCGCCCCGCGCCACTTGTAGATGCTCTGATCGTCGTCGGCGACGACGGTGATGTTGGCGTCCGGCCGGGCCAGCAGCTGCAGGAGCCGGAACTGGGCGAAGTTGGTGTCCTGGAACTCGTCCACGAGGAGGTGCCGGACGCGGCTCTGGACGGCCGCGAGCACGTCCGGATGGCGCTCCAGGAGCTGGATGGCGAGCAGGACCTGGTCGCCGAAGTCCGCCGCGTCGCTCTCCCGCAGGAGCCGCTGGTACGCCTCGTAGGTGAGCGCCAGCTCCCGCGCGCGGCGGGCCTGGGTGCGCAGCGCCTCATCAGCGGGAGCCCCTCCGGAGTGCCGCTCCAGAGCGCTCGCGTAGGCCAGGAACTCTTCCGGGCCGACCGCCTCGTCCTTGGCGCGGGCGAAGACGGTGGCCAGCGCGTCCAGGAACCGGGCGGGGTCGGCGAGCGGGCGGAACTCGCCCAGCGGGAGGTCGAACACGTGCCGGCGGAGGAAGACGAGCTGCTCCGCCTGCGAAAGGACGCGGAACTGGGGGCTGAGCCCGACCCGGAGCGCATGTTCGCGGAGGAGCCGGTCGCCGAAGGCGTGGAAGGTGTCGATCGCAACATCGACGTAGCCGTACGGGACGAGGAGGTCCACCCGCTCCTCCATCTCGGCGGCCGCCTTCTCGGTGAATGTGAGGGCGAGGAGCTCGTCGGGCTGCGCGCGCCGGCTCATGAGGAGCCAGGCGATGCGGCGGGTGATGACGGTCGTCTTGCCGGTCCCCGCCCCGGCGACGATGAGGAGGGGCCCTGCCTCGTGCACGACCGCCTCGCGCTGGGCGGCCGTCAGGTCCTCCAGCAGCGGTTCATCGGTGGTGAGAGCGGGAACGTTCATCATGTGAGATAAATCAGATGGATGAGAACCACTGATTCTGAATGCTGATAAAGCAGATACGAGGTCTTATCTGCTTTATCCGCTGTTCGTATCTGATTTATCCCGTTACTGGGTCGCGGCGCTGAACTCGAACGGAAACTCGAGCGACACTCTGGGCAGGTCATTCGCGTCGAAGTCCGTCTTCACGTTGGTGATGAGCAGGCGCAATGTCCGCTGCCCGGCGGGCGGGTTCCAGAAGGCGATCAGCCCGTCGTACATGACGCCCGGGTAGAGGTAGCCGCTCTGCAGGGCCGACTGCTGGAGCAGCGCGAACTGCCCCTGCGGTTTCTGCGCCACGAACTTGCCGACGGGGACGCTGATGCCGAAGTAGCCCGGGCTGGCACTCTCCAGCAGGCCGCGGGTGGTGGCGGCGACCGGCCGGCGGGATTCGCCGAACGCGGTCACGTAGTCCGCGCCGATCGTGCTGTACTGGTTGCCGCGGTCATCGATGAGCGTGAACTCGCCGGGGGCGAGGCGGATCTTCTGCTGGCTGCGGTTGGCGACCTTGATGTAGAAGACGAGGTGCTCCGGGTAGAACGGATTCCGGCCGGCGTAGCCGCCGAAGAGGGCTTTGTTGCTGAAGAGGTCCGTCAGGTACTGGGCCGAGGCGAACCGGACGGTCACCTCGATGTTCCCATCGGTCTTTATCTGCGACTCCGGCGTCAGGCGCCAGACCGCCGCCTGGGCGACGGACGGCTCCTCCTCGATCGGCCCGCGCGCCTGGCGCTCCAGCAGGAGCGAGCTCTTCCGCCCCGAGCAGCCGGCGACGCAGGCGAGTCCCGCCATCCCGATCAGCCACCACCTCGTGCGTCCGTTCATTGGTCCTCCTCTCACAAGTGCCGAGCGGTTTCCTCACACGCGCTCGAACGGGTCGAAGAGCTTCTTGTGCTCCTGTTCGCAGTACCGGTCCGTCATGCCCGCGATGTAATCGCACACCACCCGGTAGAGGTCCTCGCCCCGCTTGATCCGGGAGCGGGTGGTGGGGGGCAGCTGCTCCGGCTTCTTCACGTAGAGCTGGAAGATGTCCCCGATGAACCGCTTCGCTTTGTCCGCCATGCGCGCCACCCGGTAGTGGTGGTAGAACTCCTCCCACAAGAGCTTCTTGAGCGGGCTGCGCAATCGCGCCATCTCCTCGCTGAAGCTCACTAGGCGCGCGCGGCAGGCCCGGACACCCTCCACCGAGTCGATGCGGTGGTGCTTGAGCCGTTCGCACGTCGCGCGGATGAGGTCGGTGACCTGCCGGTTGATGAGCGCGCGGATGGTCTGGTAGCGCCGGATCTCCGAGTCCAGCCGGCCGCCCCCTTGCGCGTCGACCGCCTCCCTGGCTTGCCGCCAAATTGCCAGCTCGGCGAGCGTGTCTTCCTTCAGGATCCCCGCGGCCAGGCCATCGTCAAGGTCATGGTTGTCGTAGGCGATCTCGTCCGCGACGTCCGCGATCTGGCTCTCGAGGAGCGGCGACAGCTCCGGGTCGAGGGCGATCTGCATGTCCGGCTGGTCGTACGGCGTGCGGTGCTTGTTGATGCTCTCGCGGACCTCCCAGGTGAGGTTGAGGCCCTGGAAGTTCGGGTAGCGCGCCTCGATGAGATCCACGATGCGCAGGCCCTGGATGTTGTGATCGAAGCCGCCGTGGTCCGCCAGCAGCTCGCGCAGGGCGTCCTCGCCCGCGTGGCCGAAGGGCGGATGGCCGATGTCATGGGCGAGGCAGACCACGTCGACGAGGTCCTCGTTCAGGCGGAGGATGCGCGCGATGGACACGCCGATCTGCGCGACCTCCAGCGTGTGGGTCAGGCGGGTGCGGTAGTGGTCGCCCTCGTGGTTCACGAACACCTGCGTCTTGTACTCCAGCCGGCGGAACGCGGTGGTATGGATGACGCGGTCGCGGTCGCGCCGGTAGGCGGTGCGGTACGGGTCCTCCGGCTCCGGGTGCTGGCGGCCCCGCGAGCGCCGGCTCTTCATCGCGTAGGGGGCGAGCCAGCGCTCCTCGCGCTCTTCCAGCTCTTCGCGGGTGAGCAGGGTGACCGCGGCGTCGCTTGAGAGCGGCATCACCGTCGTGTCCTCGTGAGGAGCCTGTAGAGTTCGTCCAGCGATTGGGAGATGACCTTAGTCTGGCCGAGCAGCGGCATGAAGTTCGTGTCGCCCTTCCAGCGCGGCACGAGATGGACGTGCAGATGGCCCGGGATGCCAGCGCCCGCCGCCCGCCCGAGGTTGAAGCCGATGTTCAGGCCGTGGGGGTGGAGTGCCGTGCGCAGCCGGCGGATGAGTCGTTGCATCAACCCGAGCATGTCCAGCCATTCCTCGGGCCGCAGGTCGTCGAGTTCCCCGACGTGCCGGGAGGGGACCACCATGATGTGCCCGTTGTTGTAGGGGTAGAGGTTGAGCAGGGCGAACGCCCGCACCCCCCGCGCCACCACATAATGGCGCCGGTCGTCGGCGGACCGGTGCGCGGCGCAGAAGATGCACCGGCGCCGCTTGGCCGGGGATTGCGAGAGGAAGGCACTCCGCCACGGCGCCCAGAGCCGCTGTAAATCCGCAGAAGCGGTTCGGGGTTCGGGGTTCGGGGTTCGGGGCATACCGGTTATCCCTGATCCCCGATCCCTGATCCCCGAACCGTCCTACACTTGGCCATAGAGCCCCATCAGGACGTTGAGATCCTCCCCCTCCCAGACCCACATGTTGGCCGCCTTTGCCAACAGGCGGGCGTTTTCCTCCAGCCCCGTCCGGCCGACAACCACCTTCCGTGACGGCTTGGGGTTCTGGGCGCGGCAGAACGCGTCGAACTCCGCGATGGCGGCCTCGCCGATCGGGGTCGCCTGGACGGAGGCGCACCACCGCTTGCCCTGCCCCTCGGCGACCAGGTACACGGCCTCGGCCGCGGGGTCGAGGGGGTGGGTGGCGATGGTCTGGAACTTGGGCAGCCGCCCCGTTTTTGAATCGAGCGAGACGGTGTCATCGCAGAATTTCCCGAAGAGCGCGGTCACCTGGTCGGGGAACGAGAGCTGGGTGGTCCGCATCCAGTCGGCCCAGCGGGCCCGCAGGTTTTCCTCCACGCGGTGGCGGATGTCTGCGCCATCCGGATGGGCGTGGGAGCGCTGAGCCAGGAGCATGGTCGACACCCAGCAGCGCAGGACCGGATCCGGCACCATCCAGCAGGTGCCGTTCCGCTGGGCGAGGTCGCGCTCCACGAGGAGCTGGAGCGTTTCCGAGAGCCCGCCCCGCCCGATGCGCTTGCCCAGGTCCGTCATCGTCCGCGCGCCGCAGGCGATCTGGATCAGCGCTTCGAGCGCCCGGGCGCCGAGCCGGCCGTGCGAGAGGTCGTCGACGCGGGAAGAGCACCACTGGTGGAGCGTCCCGCCGGCGCTGCCGAGGAGGTCCCACGCGGTCTGGAGGAAGAGCGCTTCCGTCACCTCGGTTCGCTGGCCGAGTGTTCCCAGCTCCCGGAGGCGGCGGAGGAACACCGTCAGGTACCAGGGGTAGCCGCCGAGCCACTGAATCAGGAAGGGACTCATGGCTTTGGCGCCCCGGATGCCGCGCAGCTCCTGGCGGATCCAGCCGGCGGCCTGGTCGGCATCGACCAGATCCAGGGTGAGCAGCTCGAACTGGCCGAAGAGGAGCTGCAGCCGCTCGCGCAGGATGGTCTTCGCTCGATGGACGGAGGAGCTGGAGAGGATGAAGAGCGTCTTCGGCCAGGTCATGACCCGCTTGCCCAGCTCATGGAAGGCGTGGACGAGCCCGAGCTCTTCCAAGAAGAGGAACTCGTCCAGCATGAGGACGCACGGCCGAGCGCACTCCTGGACGAGCACCGGGATCGTATCGAGCGCCCGGCTGAAGGCCTCTCCGTACAGGCGTCGTCCGAGCAGCGGCTCGATGTTCCGGATGGCGGCCACCGTCTTTGGCAGGCGCGGCTCCGCGCGCTGGAGCAATAGTTCCAGCGAGAATTCGGCCGGCGTGCGCGCCGGTCCCTCGGGGACATCGGCCATCCGGCCGGCGGCCGCGTCGCCCTCGAGCGGCCCCGCCGCCTGCACGATCGCGCACAGGAAGCGCCGCAGGAAGCTGCTGGCGGATTCCCGGAAGAGCGGGCAGTAGACGATCAGCACGGAGGACTTCGGGGTCATCAGCTGCTGGAGCTGGAAGGTCTTGCCGCTGCCAGGCGGGCCGAGCAGGGCGAGGTTGTGCCGGAAGCCTTCACTGAAGGCATCGAGGCGTTGGCGCAGGTGTTGGGCAAGCTGCGGACGGAGGTTGGTCATGGTCATTCTCTCGGGAGCAGCGCCATCGCGTTCTTCGGCGTGCTGCCGTAGCGGATCTCGAAGTGGAGCGCCCCGGAGCCCACGCTGCCCACGGGGAGCCCCTGGCGGACGTCGACGCCCGGGGCGACGAGGAGCTGCGCAAGGCCGGCGTAGACCGTCAGGTAGCCGTCGAAATGGTCCAGGATGACCGTCTTGCCCCATCCGGAGAGGTTGCGGGTCGCCACCGCCACGCGTCCGCTGCGGGACGCCCGGACCAGGCTGCCGGTGGGTGCCACGATCTGCAGCCCCTCGGTCGAGCGCGCGATGCGCCCGCGCACCGGCCAAAGGAACTGCGGCGATTCGGTTGGAAGAGGGAGGAACAGTTTCTGGCCGACGCGGAGGTGGCTGGCGCTCGGCATCCGGTTCGCGGCGGCCAGCTGCTGGACGTTTAGGCCGTACGAGCGCGCGATGCGCCAGAGCGTGTCGCCGCGCCGGACGGTGTAATAGGAGCCGGGGAGTGCTGGCAGCGATTGGCTCGGCG
>MHGT01000001.1:24305-24481 GCA_001805695.1 Omnitrophica WOR_2 bacterium RIFCSPHIGHO2_02_FULL_67_20
CAGCGAGGACCAGGAGGAGCGGTAGAACGGCTACGGCGCGTGTCATGAAATATGGAGTCAGTCTCTAGACAATTATAGAACCTTTTGCTCTGCTTCGCCCTCCTTCGCTAAGGCTTCGGAGGGCTTCGCAGCAGCGTCTTCTTCGCCGCCGCGGACCTTGGTGCTTCGAAGCCGCA
>MHGT01000001.1:24597-24739 GCA_001805695.1 Omnitrophica WOR_2 bacterium RIFCSPHIGHO2_02_FULL_67_20
CGCTGCGCGGGGCTCCCTGGTCTCCCTTCCCTCCCGCTCAAAGACTTGCACGATCTGGGGGAAACTCGCAGTTTCCCCCAGACCCCCTTCGCGGGTTCGATTCCCCCTATTCAACATCCAATCTACCTGCTGGTTCCTATCC
>MHGT01000002.1:0-5541 GCA_001805695.1 Omnitrophica WOR_2 bacterium RIFCSPHIGHO2_02_FULL_67_20
TACGCCCTTCACCCTTCGCCCGCACCAGCCCGCCCCGGTTTGCCGATTGGCACGGAATGTGCTATAGTCGATTCAATCATGGCCCTCCAAGCCAAACAAACCCACCAACAGAAGCTCGTCATGGCGCCCAACGTCACGTTGGCGCTGGAAGTCCTCCGGATGCCCACCATGGAGCTGCGGTCATTCCTCGAGCACCAGCTCTCGGAGAACCCCTGCCTCGAGATGGAGGAGTCGGAGGAGACCGAATCGCCAGACGCTCCCGAGCCGTCCAACGGCGCGGAGGACACCCCGCCGGCCGGAGGAGAGGAAGAATGGCTCTCCCACTGGCGGATTGTCGGGGAGCGTGAAGCCCCGGGCAATGATGACGATGCGGAGGACCGCTCCCTCGAGCAGCGGCTGGCGGTCCCCCAGACGCTCTACGCGTCGCTCGCCATGCAGCTCGGCTGCCAGGCGGCCTCAGAGGAGCTGCGGCGGCTCGGAGAGCTCATCCTCCGGCACCTGAGCGAGCACGGCTACCTGGACATGACGCTGGAGGAGCTCGCGGCGGAAGCCGCCGTGGACCTGAGGCGCCTGGGCGAAGCGCTGGCACTCATTCAGCGGCTCGACCCGCCCGGCGTGGGCGCCCGAGACCTGCGCGAGTGCCTCATGCTTCAGCTCTCGTCCGCCGGCGCCGCGCAGGGCCTGCCCTACCGGATCCTGAAGGACCACTTCCCGCTCTTCATTCAGCGCCGGTTCGAGGCCCTGGCGAAGGCAACCGGCTCCTCGGTGGAAGAGGCCGCGCGCGCCTGCGAGGAGCTCAAGCGGCTCAATCCCAAGCCCGGGCGCGCGTTCGCGACCGACCTGCCGAGCGCCGTCATCCCCGACCTGCTGGTCCACCACCGCGAGCGCCATTACGACGTGGAGCTCAACGACGACGAGCTGCCGCGCGTCAAGGTCAGCCGCGACTACCAGCGGATGCTGAAAGATCCGCGCACGCCGGAGGACGCCAAGGAGTTCATCGCGACCAAAGTGCGGCGGGCCCACTGGCTCATCAAGGCGATCGATGAGCGCAACGCAACACTCCTCGCCATCGCCCGCTGCCTCATCAGCCTCCAGCGGGAGTTTCTCGAGCAGGGCCCGAAGGCGCTCAAGCCGCTCACCCAGGCTGCCGTCGCCTCGCTCATCGGCCGCCACCCCTCCACGGTGAGCCGCGCCATCTGCGGCAAGACGATCGATACGCCCTGCGGCATCGTCCGGCTCGAGCAGCTCTTCGCCAGCGCGGTCCTCCAAGCCGACGCGCAGCAGACCCTCTCCGACAGCCGGATCAAGGACGAGATCCAGCGGTTGATCGCCCAGGAAGATCCCCGCGGCGCGCTCAGCGACGCGGCCCTGGCCAAGCGCCTCGCCGACCGCCATATCGCCGTCGCCCGCCGCACCGTCGCCAAGTACCGCACCTCGCTCCGGATCCTTCCCGCGCACCTGCGTCGCCGCCGCCTCTAAGTCACCGCACCAAAAAAGTGACAGTCACTTTCCAAAGCGGGGAAAGTGACTGTCACTTTTTATCTACGCGGGGCGGGGCTTGGGGAACGCCGAGCGGAGGTTGCCCAGCGCGATGGCGGCGAGGTTGAGCAACCGGCGCAGCATCTGCACGTGCTCGGGGGTAAATCGGCGCTCGCGGTTGGCGGTCCGAAGGTTCAGGACGCCCATCGGCTCCTGGTCCGGCTCGCGGGTGAGCGGTGCCACGAGCGACGAGGCGATCTCGCGCCGGCGCATCAGGCGGGTCAGGAACGGGTCGACGGTCCGGTCGTCCACCAGCAGGATGGCGCGCTGACGCGTCGCGACACCGGCCAGCCCCTCGTCCTGCGGCTGGCGCGTATCCGCCACCACCGCGTCAGCCAGCCCCTGCGCGGCGCAGATGCGCAGGGCATGGCCCTGCCCCTCCCGCACCATCACCGACCCCCCCTCAGCCCCGGTCGCCATCACGGCGACCTCCAGCAGCGACGCCAGGATGCGGTCGGTGTAGTAGCTCACCGCCGCCTGGTCCGCCCGGTAGGTCGTCGGCAGGATTTCCGACAGCCGGCTCGCCTGGTAGGCGAACTGCACCAGCGAGGAGGCCGTCTCCTCCAGGAGGTTGAGCAGCGAGCGGACGCCGGAGTAGGTGTGCGGCTTGAGCGAGAGCAGGATCGTCCACACCGCCTGCGTGTCCTCCACCATCGAATGGAGGCGCTGGCGGAAGTGCGCGCGGTCCTCGCGCGGCCCCGCCACCATCGGCCCGGCGACGAGGTAGCCGAGGATCTGATCCGGCGTGGCGCGGACGGGGACGGCGGAGTAGGTGACGCCGAAGGCCGACGCGAGGCTGGTCGTGTTGCGCGGCAGATCGGCCGCCGGCAGGAGCTGCTCCAGCTCGTCTCCCACCCGCAGGAGGCAGACGATGTGCTCGGCGGGCAGTCCGGGCGGCCAGCTGGGATTGACGAGGAGCTTGCGGGCAAGGTCGAGGGTGCGGAGCGGAATGCCGAGCACGCTGGCGAAGTGGTCCTGCAACCGCTGCCAGCGGGCCGGCTCCACGAGGCTCAAGAGGGAGGGCGGCTCAAGGGCGCCGGAACCGGCCATCACTCGTCCCACACACAATCCATCGAAGACGCGAACGCGCGGCGAAATGCCGTCCAATCACTGCGACGAGGTGTCGATCCCGAGTTTTCGAATTTTATGGTAGAGCGTGGAGCGGTGGATCCCCAGCCGCTTCGCGGCTTCGGAGCGGTTCCACCGGACTTCCGCGAGCACTTTCAAAATGAGGTCGCGTTCGGGCATCTTGAGCGCGTCTTTCAGGGGAACGGCCCCGCCCGCCCGCGGCGAGGCCGCCTCCTCGTCCTTGCCGTCCACGGCCATCGCGGGTGGGTCGGCATGGAAGCGGATCTCGTCCGGCAGGTCGTCCACGTCGAGCCGGGCATGCTTCGAGAGGATGACGGCGCGCTCGACGACGTTCTCAAGCTCCCGGATGTTGCCCGGCCACTGGTAGCCGGCCAGGACGCGCATGGCCTCGTCGGTCACCCCGGTGATGGCCTTGCCCATCGCCTTCGAGCTGCGCTCGATGAAGTGCTCGACCAAGAGCGGCAGGTCGCTTGGGCGGTCCCGCAAGGGCGGCAGGCGCATCGCGATCACGTTGAGGCGGTAGTAGAGGTCCTCGCGGAACGTGCCCTGCTTCACGAGCTCCGAGAGCCTGCGGTTCGTGGCCGCGATGATGCGCACGTCGGCCCGCATCGTCCGGGTGTCGCCGACGCGCTCGTAGAGCCGCTCCTGGATCACGCGCAGGAGCTTCACCTGGAGCGCCGGGCTGAACGCGTCGATCTCATCGAGCAGGATCGTCCCGCCGTCCGCCAGCTCGAAGCGCCCCTGCCGGTCGCGGATGGCGCCGGTGAACGAGCCGCGCACGTGGCCGAAGAGCTCGCTCTCCAGGAGCGTCTCCGGCAGCGCCCCGCAGCTGATCTCGACGAACGGATTGCTGTGCCGTTTGGGGTCGGCCCGGTGGATCGCCTGCGCGATGACGCGCTTGCCGGTGCCGCTCTCCCCCTCCAGCAGCACCGTCGCGGGGCTGGCCGCGACCGAGCGGATCATCGCGAAGAGCTTCTGCATCCCCGGATCCTCGGCGATGATGCCGGCGAACGGGTCGCCCATGGCGTCGCTGGGCGGCGCGTACTGGCTCAGCGCCCGCTGGATCGTCGCCTCCAGCTCCTCCGGCTGGATGGGCTTCGTGAGGTAGTCGAACGCCCCCTCCCGGATCGCCTCGACGGCCGAGGTGACGCTGCCGAAGCCGGTGATGAGGACGACGCTGACGTCGGGGTAGTGGGTCCGGATGTGGGAGAGGAGGCTCATGCCGTCGACCTGCGGCATCTTCCAGTCGGTGAGGACGAGCTGAAAGGGGCGGCGCTTGAGGTGGTCGATCGCCTCCGCGCCGTCCGAGGCCATCTCGACCTCGAAGCGCTGGCCCCGCAGCATCTCGTAGAGCGAGCCGCGGATGAGCGGGTCGTCGTCCACGACGAGGATGCGATTACGGTCCATTCGGCGTCGGCTCGACCGGGGCGATCGGCACGCGAATGCGGAACGTCGTGCCCACCCCCGTCCGGCTGGTGAACTCCATGGTCCCGCCCGAGCGCTCCACCACCTCTTTGGCGATGATGAGGCCAAGGCCCGAGCCCTGGTGGATCGGCTTGGTCGAGAAGAAGGGCTCGAAGATGCGCGTCCGGATCTCCTCCGGGATGCCGCCGCCCGTGTCCTCGACGTCGACGTCCACGCACTCGCCGCCGGCGCGCGTCGTGATCGTGAGCGTACCGCCCCGCGGCATCGCGTCGAAGGCGTTCTTGATGAGGTTCACGACGGCGTGCTGGATGCCGCCGTCCACCACGGCGGGGAGCTGCTCGTCGAAGTGCTTGATGACGCGGATCTGCTGGAACTTGGCGCGGTGCTGGACGAGGAGGAGCGCGTCTTCGACCAGCTTGTTGAGGTCGGCCGAGCGGGTAAGCGGAGTCGTCACCTGGCGCGAGAACTCGAGGAACGCCCGCACCGCCCGCACCATCCGGTCCAGCCCCTCCTTGACGTGGACGAGGTACTCGCGCACCGGCGAGTCCTCGGTGAGGTGCTCGAGGGCCAGGTGCGTGTAGCGCAGGACGCCGTCCAGCGGGCTGTTGAGCTCGTGGGCGATCCCGCGCGCGAGCTTCCCGATGGACGCCTGGTACTCCGCCCGGTGCAGGCGCCGCTCGAGCGTCGCCACCTCGTTGTTCTCGATGAGCGCCAGCAGCACCCCCTGCGCCTTCCCCTCCCCGTCCGGCACGTGGGCCGCGCACACGCGCAGGCGGCGATTCTGAGGGCCGGGCAGATCGAAGTCGATCGCCTCGAACGTGGACTGGGCGCCCAGGAGCGAGGGCAAGCTGGCGCTGAACGGGGTGTCCTTCCAGGCGGGCAGGAGGTCGGTCAGCGGCTTGCCGACCGCCGCCTTGGGGTCGAGCTCAAGGAGCTGCAGCGCCGACGGGTTGAGGAACCTGACCCCCGCGTGGACATCCAACAGCATGATGCCGCAGGGAGCGACGACAAACAGTTGCTCCCAATCGACAGGATGTCGGCCCTGCTGCTCCATGCGGGTCCGAGATGGCCTCTGGGGATGGCGGGGATAAGGATTGTCAGAGTACCACACCTTCCGGGAGCGGTCAAGAGTGCGGGAGGCTCTAGAGAGCGTCTGGCGCAGGAGCATGGACGCTGGCAAGCCGCTGGAAGCCGGCATCCCGGTCCAGCGCGGCGACAAAGGCGAGCAGGCGGCGGCTGACCGCCCGCGGGTCTTCCATGGGACTGGAGATGTGGACCAGCGTGCCGGAGGCCGGCAGGCGCCGCAGGGCGCCCGCGACGAGCCAGACCTGCTGGGTCAGGTAGCTGGGGGTGGTCCGGCCATCGGCGGTGAACCAGTACCACGCCTCGCGGCGCTCGCCCTTCTGGGCCACGACCAGGCGCATGATGCGGCGCGCTCCCCCATTGATCAGGACGGTGATGGGGCCGCGCTCCAGCACCTCGAAGTCG
>MHGT01000002.1:5556-6032 GCA_001805695.1 Omnitrophica WOR_2 bacterium RIFCSPHIGHO2_02_FULL_67_20
ATTTCTGGCGGATGGAACGCCGCCCGGGTGCCGAACCCGCCGACCCGGACGAGCCAGACCGGCGGCTCCTGGCCCAGCCGGTACTCCATCAGCGTCACATCGTCGGTTTCGAGGAGCGAGAGCGAGCGCGGGTCATTGGGCAGCACCGTGCCGGTCCAGACGCCGGCCAGCGTGCTGGGAGCGGCGGGCTCGGCGGACACAGAGGCGCGGAACGGGACGTCCATCGCGCGCAACAGCCACCACCCGGCGGCCAGGACCGCTGCGGCGGCAAGCGGCGCGCCGGCGGAAAACGCACGGCGGCTCATCGCGCCTGGCTCCGAACCACGATCCGGCCGAGCCAGGCGAACGCGGCCAGCGCCACCCCGAAGACGACCAGGCCGGAGCCATAGTGCAGGAACCCTTCGGCGGCCGCCCGGCCCCAGACGAGCGCCAGCCCCGTTAACATCAGGACGCGGACCATGTTGGCCGCCAGGCCG
>MHGT01000003.1 GCA_001805695.1 Omnitrophica WOR_2 bacterium RIFCSPHIGHO2_02_FULL_67_20
ATCCGGCACACCGGCCGTGCCATCCCGGCGCACGTTACCGGTGCGGTACTCCTGCTCGCCGCCGCCGCGTGGGCCGCGGCCCGCGCCTGGCGCCGGCGGCACCGCGCGAGCGCGGTATGGGGCGCGGCCGGCCGGCTCCTGCTCCTGCTCCTCGGCCAGCTCGCCCTTGGCGTATCCGTCTTCTTCCACCGCGGCTCGCTGCCGCTGCGGACCGGCCACGTGCTCATCGGCTCACTCGTGCTGGCCCAGGCGGTCCTGCTGGCATGGGAAGCCGCCCGCGCGTTCCGGGCGGCGCCGGAGCGCTGCGCGTGGCGGGAATGGCTGCGCATTGGTGCGGAGCTGACGAAAGCGCGCCTCACGCTGCTCGTCCTGTTGACGACCGCGGTCGGCTACTGGCTCGCGATGCGCGCGCCGGAGGAGCTCGGCGGGCTGCTCCCGGTCTGCCTCGGGACGGCGCTCGTCGTGGGCGGCGCCAACGCGTTCAACCAGTGGCTGGAGCGCGGGCCGGACGCGCGCATGCAGCGCACGAAGTCCCGCCCGATTCCGTCCGGGCAGCTCGCTCCTGAGGCGGCCTTCCGCATCGGTCTGCTGCTGTCGGTCGCGGGAATCGTCATGCTTGCCGCCACGGTCAATGTGCTGAGCGCCGTCGTGGCGGCCGCGAGCTGGGCGAGCTACGTCCTCGTCTACACCCCGCTCAAGCGCGTCACGCCGCTGTGCACGCTCGTCGGCGCAGTACCCGGCGCCCTGCCGCCGGTCATCGGCTGGGCCGGGGCGAGGAACAGCCTGGCGCCTGAGGCGTGGGCGCTCTTCGCGATCCTGTTTCTCTGGCAGCTGCCCCATTTCCTAGCGATTGCGGTCCTGCATCGTGAGGACTACGCGCGGGCGGGCTTCCCGATGCTGCCGCTCATCGAGCCGGACGGCCTGATGACCGCCCGCCAGACGCTGCTCTATGGGCTTGCCCTCGTCCCCATCAGCCTGGTGCCCTCGGTGGTCGGGCTCTCCGGCGCCGTCTCTTTCTATGGCGCGCTCCTCCTCAGCGGCGCCTTCCTGGCCGTGGTTGTGCGCGCGGCCTGGCTGCGCTCGCCGCAGAGCGCGCGCTCGCTTTTTCTGGCTTCTCTCCTCTATCTGCCGGCGCTGCTGTCCCTGCTCGCTCTGGACCGCGCCCCCCTGTAATGTCGCGCACCGGCCTGGCCCGCCTGACCGCCTTCGCCGGCATCGCCCTGTTCGCCTGGGCCGCCGCCGCCCGGCGGGCACCGCCGGTCGACCTCGGCCCGGTGCCGGACTTTACCCTGACGGATGAGGCGGGACGGACGGTCACGCGCGCGTCGCTGGCGGGTTCGGTGTGGATCGCCGACTTCATCTTCACCCGCTGCGCGGGGCAGTGCCCGCTGATGTCCTCGCAGATGGCGTTGCTCCAACGGGCTTTTGCGCGCGTGCCGGGCGTCCAGCTCGTGTCATTCACCGTCGACCCGGAGCACGACGCGCCACCGGTGCTCGCCGCGTACGCGGCGCACTACAAGGCGCAGGCGGGCCGATGGCGGTTCCTCACCGGCAGCCGCGAGGCGGTATGGCGCCTGGCCCGCGAGGGGTTCCAGCTCGGCGTGGGCGAGGACGGGACGGCGGAGGAGCCGATCACCCACAGCGTCCGGCTCGTGCTGGTTGATCGGGCAGGGCGGATCCGCGGCTATTACGACGCGACGGACGCGGCGGCCGTGCAACGGCTGCGCGGAGACGTCCGCCGTCTCCTCGGACCGCACCCATGAGCGGTATCTGGCCGGCGTTCAACGCCTCGCTCAACGCGGCGAGCGCGCTCCTGCTCACGCTGGGATTCGTGAGCATCCGGCGCCGCCGTCCCCGTGAGCACGCGGCGCTGATGCTGACGGCCTGCGCGGTGTCGCTGGCGTTTCTCGTCTCGTATCTGGCGTACCACGCGCGGGTGGGGTCGGTGCGGTTCGCCGGCGCCGGCTGGATCCGTCCGGTCTATTTCGCGGTCCTGCTCAGCCACACCGTGCTGGCCGTCGCCGTCGTCCCGCTCGTGGCGCGCGCGCTCGTCCTGGCATTCCAGAAACGGCTCGACGCGCACCGCGCGCTGGCGCGCTGGACGCTTCCCCTGTGGCTCTATGTCAGCGTGACGGGGGTGGTCGTGTACTGGATGCTGTACCGTCTTCCACAATGAACGGTATTTTTGATTTTGGATTTTGGATTTTAGATTGCCGCACTAATCCAAAATCAAAAATCCAAAATCTAAAATCGGCCGCAGCTAGTTTCTCATTCTTGTTGATGGTGCTATGCATGGTCTTCACCATGCCGGCGGTAGCCCTCGCGTGTCCCGGCTGCAAGGAAGCCTTGTTCGAGCCCGGGAAACTCTCAGAGAACCTCGCGACGGCGCGCAGCTATGCGCTGAGCATCATGCTGATGCTGGCGGTCCCGGTCGCGCTCCTCGGGACGATCACCACGCTCGTCGTCCGCGCCCGGCGTCGGCATTGACACCCCCGGGCTTTCACGTTAGACTGGCGTCGTCTTCTCACCCCCCGCTCACAGGAGGCACGCGATGAGACGAATGGGAACGGCAGTGCTGGTGGCTGCGGCGATGCTCGTCGGCACGCAGCCGGCGTGGGCCGCGCGCACCAAGATCCACGAGGCGGCGGAATCGGAGCGCTACGGCCGGAAGTTCGGCGGCATGATCGGGCGCGGTGCCTTGAACCTGTTGACGAGCCCGGTGGATCTCCTCGCCAACGTCGTGAACGAGACGAAATCTGGCCCGCCCTTCGTGGGCACCATGACCGGGCTCGGCAAAGGGGTCGGCTGCGGGATTCTGCGGCTCGGCTCGGGCGCTGCGGACCTCGTCACCTTCTGGGTGCCGGGCTTCAACGGCTTCCCGGTGTCGGACCAGTACGGCAACTGCCTGGCGCCGCGAGAGGCCGCCGCGGTCGAGGAGCTGCCGGCCGGGTACGCCCAGCCCGTTTCTGCCTGGGAAGTGCCGACGACCGAGCCGGGTGCCGCGCAGCCGCCGGCCGAACCGGCGCCGAAGCGGACCTGGAAAAAGTAAGCCGGCCCGCAGTTTCAACTCAGCCGCCACAGGCTCCAGGCCGACACCGTCAGCCTGGAGCTTTTTGGTGGTATCTCAAGTTGGCGTGATTCCGCAGATTTTGGGCAGATTTCGCAGATGGCGTATCTGCGAAATCATTCCATAATCTGCGAAATCTCCACATTAAAGACAGCGCCAGCTTTTGGCTTGTGACGCCGATGGCCGACACGTATCTTACGAAGGAAGGGCTCGCCAGGCTTCAGGCCGAGTACACATCGCTGCTCTCACAGAAGCGGGAGGTGACCGAGGAGGTCAGCAAGGCCGCCGCGATGGGCGATCTGCGCGAGAACGCCGAATACCACGCGGCGCGCGAGCGGCTCCAGCACGTGTCGCGGCGGCTCGCCGAGCTGGACGCGAAGCTGTGCCGTGTCCGGCTCATCGACGACCTCGAGGTGAAGGCGGGCGAGGCGCGCGTGGGCGTGACCGTGACGCTGGAGGACCAGCAGACGAAGGAGCGGTTTGTCTACGTCCTCGTCGGCCCGGAGGAGGCTGATCCGTCCAACGGCAAGCTCTCCCTCGCCTCGCCGCTCGGCAAAAGCCTCCTGGGGAAGAAACAAGGCGACACGTTCACGCTCGTCCTGCCGAACGTGAGCGTGCCGTACAAAGTTGTCAACGTTGAACGTTCCTAATGAACGAGCCGCTCTCCCAGCGCAAGTGCAAGCCCTGTGAGGGCGGTGTCACGCCATTTCCGCCGAGCGCGGCCCAGATGCTGCTGCGCGACGTGGCGGGCTGGGAGTTGGTGGAGGGCAAGGCGATCCGGAAGACCGTGAAGTGCAAGGACTTCCTCGACGCGGTCGGCCTCATCCAGCGCATCGCACCCGTCGCCGAGGCGGAGGACCACCACCCGGATCTGCACCTGACCCGCTATCGGATGCTGACGATCGAGCTCTCAACGCACGCGATCGGCGGCCTGTCGGAGAACGACTTCATCCTCGCGGCCAAGATTGACGAACTGCTTCCACGTTCGTGAAACGTGTTACGTGTAACGTGTAACGTGAAGGCGTCATCTAACGTTCTGACGTGACACGTTCCACGTTCCACGTTACACGAATGTAGTGACAGAGGTGCGTAGATGGCCTTGACCCCCTCAACGATGCTGGAGCTCGGCACGAAGGCGCCGGAGTTCCGGCTGCCGGACGTCGTGTCGGGCAAGACGATCTCGCTCTCGACGTTCGCCGGGAAGCAGGTACTCCTCGTCATGTTCATCTGCCGGCACTGCCCGTACGTGGTGCACGTGCGCCAGGAGCTGGCGCGGCTGGGCAGAGATTACGCGAAGCAGAGCGTGGGGATCGTCGCGATCAGCGCGAACGACGCGGCGGGCCATCCGGACGACGCGCCGGCGAAGCTCTCGGAGATGGCGAAGGAGCTGGGCTTCGCGTTCCCGTTCTGCCACGACGAGAGCCAGGCGGTCGCCAAGGCCTACACCGCCGCCTGCACGCCCGACTTCTTCCTCTTCGATGCCGGCCGCGCGCTGGCGTATCGCGGCCAGCTCGACGAGGCTCGTCCGGGCAATGGGAAGCCGCTGAACGGAACAGACCTGCGGGCGGCGATTGACGCGGTGCTCGCCGGCAAGGCCGTGAGCCCGGACCAGAAGCCGAGCATCGGCTGCAACATCAAGTGGAAGAAGGGGAACGAGCCGGCGTACTACGGGTAAATATATTGGTGATTACACAGATTCTCAGGGAAGCACTTCCCCGAAATGCAGATTACGCAGATAGAGCGCTTTTATCTGCGTAATCTGTTTTTTGGCTTGCGGTTGACCGGCGAATCTGCGTAATCCCCGCCTAGCTCTTAGCACCTCTCTAGAGCAGCACCAGGGCCAGCAGGCTGCTGAGTGCTAGCACGGCCAGCCCAGACGCCGCCGCACTCCGGAACGACCCCCGCCCCACCGCCAGCACGATTCCCGCCTTGAAGACCGTGTTCGACAGCACCCCGATGGCGAGCGCCTTCGCCGCCGTCGAGGAGAGCGCCGCCCCACCCCCCAGCTTCACCATCGAATAGGTCAGCGCGTCCACGTCGGTCAGCCCCAGCACCGCCGCCGAGGTCAGCGTGCCGGAGGAGCCGAACCGAGTCCCCATCCATCCCATGATGGAGAGCACGACCTGGAACGCCAGCGCCATCTGGATGGCCGCACCCAGGCGCAGCGGGTTGCGGGGGATCGGCGCCTTGATCGTCTTGGGGTCGTTGCGACGCCACGCGAGGCCCGCCGCGACCAGCCCGGCGGCGAAGGGCGGCAGCAGGTAGCGCGCCGCCGCGACGCCCACCGCGGGATTGAGCGCGGCGATGAGGATCAGGACCCGCAGCGGCAGGACGGTGCAGGCGGCGATGACGCCGATGCCGAGGACCCGGCCGAGGTGGAGCGACTGGCGGCTCTCGCGGGAAAAGTTGAGCGTGACCGCCGTCGAGGACACGAGGCCCCCCAGCAGGCCGACCAGCCCGTAGCCCCGGTGCAGCCCCACGACGCGCAGCGCGAGGAAGCTCACGAAGCTTAAGCCCGAGAAGACCAGCACGAGCGCCCACAGCTCCTGCGGCCGCATGCCGGGCGGAGGACCGAACGGTCCCCGGGGCAAGAGCGGGAAGATGACGAGCGCTAAGACGGCGAAGCGGACCGCGGCCAGGAGCTCGTGGGAGCGGATGCGCTCGACGAAGGTATGGAACAGGCTCTTCTGCACGAGGACGAGTGTCGTGATGGCGAAGAGCGCGCTGGCGATGGTCAACCGCCCCATGCCGGCCAGCGCCCCGCCCGCGAGCACGATCAGCGCCGCCACCTCGGTGGTGCCGCCCACATCGCCGCCGCGCGAGGTGATCGCGTAGGCGACGACAATGAGCAGGGAGCCGGCGACGAAGAGCATCGCACCCGCCGCGCCTGGTCCTGAGCGCACGAGCTCAGCACCTAGCGCTCCGACCAGCCCGAGGAGCAGGAAGGTGCGGATGCCGGCGAAGTGGGGCGTGTGCCGCCCGCGCTTGACCGACCACTCCCGCTCGATGCCGACCGCGAGCCCCCCAAGTGCGGCCACGGCGAACCGGACGGCCACCTCGAGCGTGTCACTCGTCATCTGCGTCATCACGGATGTCCGCTCAGTCTGAGCACCAGGCATTTCGCCGACCCGCCCGCCTTCAAAAACTCCGAGAGGTCGACGGCGTGCGCCTCGAAGCGACGGTGGCTCATCCGCCGGCGGAGCGCCGCCGATGCGCCGGCCTGCATCACGACGGCGCGTCCGATCGGGATCGCGTTGCAGGCGAAGCGCGCCGCATCCGCTTCCGAGACGTCGACCAGATGCGGGACCAGCCGCTCCAGCACCCGCCGGCCGTAGCGGTCAAACGCCTGCGGGAACCAGAGCGCCGTGTCCGCGTCGAGCGGGCAGAAGCAGGTATCGAGGTGGTAGAAGCGCCGGTCAGAGAGCTCCACGGGCAGCACCTCCCGCCCCAGCAGGCGGGCGAGCTCCTCGTGGATCGGCGCCTCCGACCGGAACCGGAAACCGAAGACGAGCGTCTCGTCCACCCACAGCGCGTCGCCCTCCCCTTCAAAGTGGTATCGCGGGTTGAGGTGGACGACGCGGAAGCCCGAACGCTTGAAGTAGCGCTCGATGACCGGCTCCTCCCGCTCCCGCTCTGGGTGCCGGAAGTTGCTGCGGATGATGGTCCGCCCGTGCACCAGGCCGGCGTTGGCGGTGAAGACGAGGTCCGGCACGCCGCGCTGAGGCGGCAGGCACCGCACGCGCACGCCCAGCCGGCGCGTGAGGAGGGAGTAGAGCCGCTCCCACTGGAGCCGGGCGCGCGCGCCGTCGACCTGCCGCTTGAGGCTCATCCAGGGGTTGATCTCATAGGCGATCGTGTAGTAGGTGGGGCGGCACATCAAAAATGAATGCGGAATGGGGAATGCGGAATGCGGAATGGGCATCCACAGTTAGAGGTGGAGGGCGCGGGTGAGCTCGCGGAGGAACGATTCGGTGTCGGAGACGATGCCGATGCCCTGGAACGTGCCGCGGTCAGCGAGCTTCGTCACGACGGCGGGGTTGATGTCTACACAGACAGTCTTTACCGTCGCCGGCAGCAGATTGCCCGTCGCGATGGCGTGCAGCGTCGAGGCGAGCATGAGTGAGAGGCCCGTGCCCTCGACGTGCCGCCGCATCGCCTCCTGCGCCTTGAGCGTGTCGGTGATGACGTCCGGCAGCGGCCCGTCGTCCCGGATCGAGCCGGAGAGCACGAACGGCACCCCCCGCGCCACACACGCGTGCATGATGCCCCGCTTGAGGACGCCCCGCCGGACCGCCCGGCGGATGCCGCCGAGCGCTCTGATGGTGTTGATGGCCCGCATGTGGTGGTCGTGGCCGTCCTTCACCGCGACCCCGCGGTCGAGCCGCACGCCCAGCGAGGTGCCGTAGAGCGCCGACTCGATGTCATGGGTCGCGAGGCCGTTGCCGGCAAACAGGATCTGGACGAAGCCGCCCCGGATGAGCCGCTCAAGGTGCGGCCCGCTGCCGGTGTGGACGACCGCCGGGCCGGCGACGACGAGGATCTTCTGCCCGGCGCGCCGGATGGCGCGCATCTCGGCGGCGAGCCGCTGGATGAGCTGGAGCTTGGGTTTTTCCGACGAGACAGCACTCCCCATGAACTGGAACACCTCGGGTTGGCGCGTCCGCTCCAGCGGCGTGACCTTGACCCCTTCGGCGCCGCAGACGACCCACTGGCCCTTCCGGACGCCGGCCAGCGGCGCGCAGCGGGCCTGGCCGGTGTCCGGCTGGACGACGATCCCGCAGTCCATCTCGATGCGCCGGACCTTCCGCCAGCGGCCGCGGAACCGGATCTCGGTGGGAAGGTTGGTGGTGGAGTAGAAGGCCGCGGGGAAGACCCCCTCCTTGGGGGCGCGGGCAAGCCGCACGTCGTGGAGATGGAGCGGGGCAGCGCCCAGCCGCGCGATGCGCTTGAGGATCTGCTCGAGCCGGCGGGCGGACTCGGCCTGCACGCGCAGCCGCGCCATCGAGGTGTCCGTCTTGCGCTTGCCGATGGCGACGTCGAGGATCTCAAAGGTGCCGTTGAGGTCCATGATCTCATCCAGCACCTTCGGCAGGATCAGCGAATCGATGATGTGCCCGCGGACCTGCACGATCTCGGACGGCATGGCGCCAGTATACCACGGGAGCGGGTCCCAGTCGGGCGGATGCTTCGCCGGGCCGCTCATCAAAGCGGACCGGCGAAGCATCCGCCTGACCACCCACTCCCTGCGAGTGGGAGAGTCAGACGTCGGGGGCTTGAACACCGGGGTAACCACCGGGGTAACAGTTACCGGGGAAGCTGTTACCGCGGAAGCGGCTTGCCGAACAGATCGGCGCGCCTGGCTCTCCATGTTGACTGTATGGCGCGCGACCGACACTTGCTATACTAAGACGCAATGGCCGCGCCGTGCCCAGACCGGTTTGATCTCGACGCGCTCGAAGCGCGGACCCAGGCGCTGGGCCGCGAGCTGTTCGACGCGGCGAGGCGCCATTCCGCCCACCTCTCCGCCCTGAACCGCTGGACCGCCCAGGTCCTCGCCTGGTGCCTCTCCGATGCGGCGCTGAAGGCCGGCCTGCTGCGGTTCATCGACGTGCTGCCCAGCCTCCGCACGCCCCGCGAGATCGCCCGCCACCTGCGCGAGACGCTGCCCGCAGACGTCCGGCTGCCGGCGGTACTGCGGCTCGGCTCCGAGATGGCGCGGCGAGGGCTCGTCACGCAGGGGGCGCTGGCCGCCGTGGTCCGTCAGCTTGTGGAACGGCTGGCCCGGCAGTTCATCGCCGAGCACGAGCCCGAGGCGGTGGCCCGGGTGGTGCAGGATCTCGCGGCGCGCGGGGCGACGTGCAGCCTCGACATCCTCGGCGAGCAGGTCCTGACCGAACCCGAGGCGGACCGCTACGTCGAGCGCTGCGGCAGGCTCCTGCGCCGGTGCGCGGAGGCCGTCGCCGAGCTCCCGGACTCGGCGCGCCCGAAGCTGTGCACGCCGCCCGTCAATCTCTCCGTGAAACCGTCTGCGCTGACGCCTCGCTTCGATCCCATCAGTCCGTCGGACAGCGTCGAGCGCGCCGCGCGGCGTCTGTCGCCGTTGCTGCGCGAGGCCGCCGAGCGGAGTGCTGCCGTCAACCTGGACATGGAGCGGTATGAGCTGCGCGACCTGACGGTAGCACTCGCGCAGCGCCTCCTGGCGCATCCGGACGCCGCTCACGCAGTGTCGCTCGGCGTCGTGGTGCAGGCCTACCTGCGGGACGCGGAGGAGAGCGTGGAAGCGCTGCTCGCATGGCTGGCGGCCCATCAGCAGACGCTCATCGTCCGCCTCGTCAAGGGGGCGTACTGGGATTCCGAGGTGGCGTGGGCGGCCCAGCGCCACTGGCCTGCACCGGTCCATCAGCACAAGGCGCAGACCGACCGGGCGTTCGAACGGCTCACCCGCCGGCTGCTCGGGGCCCATCCGCTTGTGACGACCGCGGTGGCGTCGCACAACGTGCGCTCCATCGCCCACGCGATGGCCGTCGCCGAGTCGCTCGGACTGGCCAAGCACCAGCTTGAGTTCCAGTTCCTGTATGGCATGGGGGATGCGCTCCAGGACGCGGTCGTCTCACAGGGCTACCCCGTGCGCGTCTACACGCCCGTCGGCGCGCTCATCCCCGGCATGGCGTACCTGGTGCGGCGCGTCCTGGAGAACACGGCGAACGAATCGTTTCTGCGGCAGGATTTTTTCGGGGGACGCCGGCCCGACGAGCTGCTGGTACCGCCCGAGGAAGCCGCCGTGTCGTCGCTAGCGCCCGAGCCGGCACCTCCCGGGCTCGCCGGGTTCCGCGGCGAGCCGCTGCGCGACTTCGCGCGCGTGGAGGTCCGCGGCCGGATGAGCGCCGCACTCGCCTCGGTGCGGGCTGCGCTCGGCCGGGAGTACCCGTTGCTCATCGGTGCTACTGCGGCGCGCACGCCCGCCGTCTTGACCGTCCGCAATCCCGCCGACCCCGAGCAGGTCGTCGGACGCGCGGCCGCGGCCGGGCCGGAAGAGGTGGACCAGGCGGTGCGCCTCGCCGCGGAGGCACAGCCCCGCTGGGCGGCCACGCCCGTGCGCGAGCGGGTCGAGTGCCTGGAGCGCGCAGCACAGCTGATCCGCGAGCGGCGCCACGAGCTGGCGGCCTGGACCGTATTCGAGGCGGGGAAGACCTGGCGGGAGGCGGACGTCGAAATCGTCGAAGCGATCGAGTATCTCGACTATTACGGCCGGCTCATGCGCGACCTCGACGGCGGCCGCCCACTCCTCCAGCTGCCCGGCGAGCGCAACAGCTACCGGTATGCGCCGCGGGGTGTGGCCGCGGTGATCGCGCCGTGGAACTTTCCCGCAGCACTCCTCACCGGCATGGCCTCGGCGGCGCTGGCCGGCGGCAACGCCGTCCTGCTCAAGCCGGCCGAGCAGACCCCGGTGATCGCAGCCCTCCTCGCCGCGATCCTGCGCGAAGCGGGCGTGCCGCCCGGCATCGCGCAGTACCTCCCCGGGACGGGCGACGAGGCCGGCGCGGCGCTCGCCCGCCACCCCGGCGTCCAGGCGCTCCTCTTCACCGGGTCGAAGGCGGTCGGGCTCTCGCTCGTCCGGACCTGCGCCGAGCTCGCCCCGGGCCAGCGGTTCGTCAAGCACCTGGTCGCGGAGATGGGCGGCAAGAACGCCATCATCGTCGATGCGGACGCCGACCTCGACGCGGCGGTCGCCGGCATCCTGCGCTCGGCCTTCTCCCACGCGGGGCAGAAGTGCTCCGCGGCCTCTCGGCTCATCGTCCACGCCGCCGTCCACGACCGGCTGGTCGAGCGCCTGGCGGAGGCGGCCGACCGGCTCGTGGTGGGCGACCCCGCCGACCCGGCCGTCGATGTCGGTCCGCTGATCGAGGACGCGGCCCGGCGGCGGCTCGAGGAGGCGGCCGCGCGCGCCGGCCGAGTGGCCAGCGTCGCGTATCGCTACCCGGAGGCGCGCCTGCCGCGGTCGGGCTGGTTCGTCGGGCCGACGATCGTCGCCAACGTGCCACTCGACGATCCGCTCGCGACCGAGGAGCTGTTCGGGCCGCTGGTGTGCGTCTTCCGGGCGGAGAGTTTTGAGCTGGCGCTGGAGCTGGCCAACGACTCCGACTATGCGCTGACCGGCGGCGTCTACTCGCGTTCGCCCTCGCACCTGGAACAGGCGGTCCGCGCCTTCGACGTCGGCAATCTGTACCTCAACCGGCCCATCACCGGCGCCATGGTCGGCCGGCAGCCCTTCGGCGGCCACCGCCTCTCTGGGCTGGGGACCAAAGCGGGCGGGCCGGACTACCTGCTTCAGCTCCTGATCCCGAAGACGGTCTGCGCGGATACGACGCGCCACGGGATTCCGTTGGACTAAGCCCAGTCCGTAGTCGGAAGTCCGTAGACCGTAGCTCCGGACTTCGGACTGTTTTTCGAGTGTAACCGCCCAATGATAATGTCCCCTTTGTGCCCAATAGAACTGTCCCCTACCATCGT
>MHGT01000004.1 GCA_001805695.1 Omnitrophica WOR_2 bacterium RIFCSPHIGHO2_02_FULL_67_20
AGCTTGTGGGTGTGCGAGAGGAGCTGGTAGCCGTAGCGCTTCACGACCTGCTCCTGGATCGTCTCGACGCGCGGCTCCTGGAACTCGATGATCTCGCCGCACTGGACGCACATGAGGTGGTCGTGGTGCGCCTTGGCGAGCGTCACTTCATAGTTCGGCGGGCCGTAGCGGAAGTCGTGCTTCTCCACGACGCCGGCGCGATGGAGGAGGGCGAGCGTCCGGTACACGGTGCCGCGCGCGATGGACGCATCGAAGGCGCGGACGTTCTTGACCAACTCCTCCGCCGTGAAGTGGAGATAGGCGACCGCCCGTCGGAGGACGAGCTGGCGCTGGGAAGTCAGGCGCACCCCTCGGGAGCGGAGGAACTGCTCGACTTCGACAAATCGCTTCATGATGGGAGCCTGCTGTTAACCTTACTTGAGACTGAGTCTCATAAAGTTGAAAACAGTATAGTAGATAAGACTTTCCTGTCAACTATTATTTTCGCGAGGGCGATGCGGGTGGTGCGCGGGGTCCCCGAAGGGGCGCTTAGGGCCTGCGCGGGGCTTCGCCGTGCGCGACGGACGCGGCCGGCTGATGAGCGGAAATGTGGAGCGGGCGGAAGAGGGCGAGGCTCGCCGTGTAGCCGTGCAGGAAGTTCGTTCCGTGCGCCGGGCCGATCTCGCCGTTGCAGAACAAGCCGCCGATGGGCAGCTTGCCGCTGACGGTCTGGATCAGCCTCACGTCCTGATGGGCGGCCCCGTAGAGCGACTTGCCCCGCCCCGCGCAGTTGAAGAGGAGGCAGCCGGCCGGCGGCAGCGGGTGCGGCGTCAGCTGCTGCTGGAGCAGGCGGCGCAGCTCCTGGCGCGACGTGGCGGGATCGCGCAGCTGAAACTGGATCGTCTGTCCGACCTCCGCCCCCTCCGCAATGGCCAAGGCGCCCAGCTCCGGATCGATGCCGACGATGTTGCGGATGAGGAAATCGCCGGAGCCGAATCGCTGCCGCATTTCGGACATCGCCACCCCGGCGAAGATCGAGCCGCGCTGGGCGAGCTGTCGGTCGCCCGGCGAGAGCGCGGAGAGGACGTCGTGGAGGACCGCCAGCGCCTGCCGCCCGCCGAGCTCCAGCACCGCCTGTTCTTCGGCTTTGGTGACGACGTAGGGGCGCCCGACCGGGCGGCAGCCCTGCGAGACGACGGTGTCCATCGTGATGTTGCCCGCCATGGCGACTCCCACCGCCCCGTCGCGGTGAACCGTGGTGTTCAGGAAGAGCAGGTGCTCGCCCGGAGACGTCCCGCCGCTCACCAGCCCCCCGATGATCGGCCGGGCGCGGTACGTGGCGTTCAGTTCGGCGATCAGCTTCGGCGTCTGGCACGTGTAGGGATCGGCCAGCAGCACGAAGGCGGTTCGCGCCTCCGGGGAGGCCCCGATCTTGTCCACCCAGAACCCGCCCGGCGAGGAGTCGGCCAGCTCCTTCGGGGTGACGGCAAACGGGAAGAGCCGGACCTCCGGCAAGTGGGCGGCAAGGATGGAGACCGCCGGCACCCATTCGAACTCCTGCGCGCCGCCGATGATGCCGCTGCCGCTGCAGCCGATGAGGGTGCGCGGCCGCAGCCGCTCATGGATGAAGGCCAGCAGGTCGGGCCAGGTAGCGCGGTAGGCGGGGGAGACGAAGAGGCAGGCGAGGTCGCAGGACCCGCCGGAGAGCTGCGCAGCGACCTGCCGGCACGCGTCGTCCGCCGCTTCGCGGGCGGTCACGGCGTCGCTGATCCCGGACGTGAAGCGCATGAACGTCATTCGTCCCTCCAAGCTTAAAGAGCGCCGCCCCTCTTGTCAATGACATCCGCGTCCTGGTAGTGGGTCATTTTATTTGATTTCGCAGATTGTGCTGTGATTCCGCAGATAGTTCTATCTGCGAAATCTGTTCGAAATCTGTGAAATCAATTCAAATTGATCCATTACCCGCGTCCTCCAACACCCATTCAGCCGGGACGACGTAGGCCTTCAGCGAGGCGGGCGCGCGCGCCGCCACGCGGAGGGTCGTCATGAGCACGACGTCCTCTCTCGCCGGCCACTGGTCCACCGGGCTCCACTCGCTCGGCCGGACGCGCCGGCGGCGGTGGGCGAGCCGGGCATGGGTGCTGGCGCGCAGCTCCTCGACGGTGGCGATGACGAGGGTCTGGCGGCGCTCGAGGATCCACAACTCATGCGCCCGGTAGGCGTCCATCGGGACGCGGAAGAAGACGGTCTCCTCTTGGTGAGGCCGGTGGTAGCCGGCGTTGACCACCCCCTCGGCGGCCATCTCCGATACGGTCAGGGTCTGATCGAGGGCGCGCGCGGCGGCCACGCTGACCGCGTTGAACGTCTTCACGAGCGCCCACTGCATGCCGTCCACGGCGCGGCCGGGCAGCGCCCACGGCACCAGCCCCTGCCGGAAACCGAACGGACGGCCGCAGACGCGGTTGACGTCGCCGACGACGTGCTGGCTCCAGTCGATGAGCCGGTGCACGCGGACGACCATGCCGCTGCCCGGGCCGGTCGCACTACCGGTCGCCACCGAGTAGGTCGCGGTCGCGTCGCCGAAGCTCAGCTCGGCGAGCTGGAGCGCGTCCACGAACTCACCGACGTGCAGGATGGACCGCCACCGCCGGTGCACCCGGTTGTACCCCGACCGGATCGCCTGCCTGAGGCGCTGAAACGGGTGGAGCCGCGCCCCGGGCAACGGCAGGTCCACCAGCCAGTCGGCGGTGCGCAGGATCTCCAGCTCCGAAACGCCCAGCCCCGAGTAGAGCAGCGCGTGGAGGTCCCAGGGATTGCGCTCGTTGTGGAGCTGGACGTAGCGCCGCGCGGGGCAGTCCGCAAAAAACCGCGCTTCTCCCGGCGTCTCGGCCCATGCCGATGGCATGACGCTCATCCAGACGGCAGCTGCAACAACGGATGCGCATCGCACAATCGCCCGAACGATTGCCGTCGCTCTGGCGCTACTCATAGATGCCGCCAATCGGCTCCCCATCCACGTCCGCAGGATCGTACGGCCAGCCGATCATGTGCAGGATCGTCGGAAGCACGTCGATGACGCGATGCGGCTCGAGGAGCGTGCCGCGCGGAATATTGGGGCCGGAGACGGCGCACGTGATGCGCATGGAGCGCTCGAGCGGATAGCCGTGGTCGGTCCCCTCGCCGTCATCCGAGCGGAACGACCAGCCGTCCGAGGCGGTCACCAGGAGATCCGGGTCGCGCACGTCCGCCAGATCTGTGACGGGATGCTGCCAGGCGAAGAACTTCGACATGGCGACCACCGCGTCGGGATACCGGGTCTGGGACGTCGCATGGAGCCACTCGCGCGCGGTGTGGGTGGTTGCCAGCCACCCGGCGCCGCCCGCGCTCTTGCGGAACGCCGCATCCTGGAGGTAGCCGAGCGGGTCGAGGCCTGGTGCTGCCGGCTCGTAGCGCAGCTCGCCGCCGTCCGACTGGACGAGCGCGCGGACCGGCTCGTAGCGGTAGCGCTCCTGCGGGCCGTCCCCTTCCCGGTGAAGGATCGCCTGCCGGTCTTCATCGCGGTACAGGAACACGCGCCGCTCGTCCAGCTTCACCAGGATGAGGTCCACCGGCTTCGGGCCGCGGCCGTCCCACTCCGGCGGGTGAAAGGCCGCCAGCGACTCCAGCAGGTTCACCGCCGGCTGGGTCGGCCTGAGCTCATAGTGCGTCAGATCGGCCAGTCGGTTGCGCCGCCACGGGCCGCTGGCGTACGACCGCCGGGGCAGGAACAGCTTCGCCTGTCCCGCCCCCTGGTTGTCGAAGAAGACGAACCGGGACGGGTCCTCCCCGGGATGCAGCCACTCCTGCCCGACGACGCGCACGTTGAGCCCCAGCCGGCGGTGCGCCCAGTCGCGCGGCAGGTTGCACGCCGCGTTCGCACCGTGCTCCCCGCCGAGGTGGCCGTGGTCGGACACGAGGACGAGGTACGTGGAGCGCTCCCACCCGACCTGCCGCAGCCGCGCGAGGATGAGCCCCAGCCACCGGTCCGCCAGCGCCAGCTCCCGCCGGGCCGCGCCGAACTGCCCCCGCGCGCTCGTGTGGCCGGTCTTATCCACCATCGGCAGCCACACGGCGATGACGCGGGCGTCGGGGTCGCCGATGAGCTCTTCGACGGCGTACTGCGCGTTCACCTCGTCGAGGCGCCGCGGCAGGCGGGTCGACACGCCGAAAGGCCCGATGGTGTTGACCGCGCGGCGGAACCACTGCGGCGGCGGGTTGAGCGGCGCGATGGGGAGCGTCGTAAAGAGGAACGCCTTGCCGAGCCGGCTGCCGAGCGTGGGCACGCCGCGCCTGACGAGGAACGCGTGGGTGTTTTCCGGCGCGTACTTGTCGAGGAGATTGAGGACGCGGGTCGCGGGGCGCGGGATGATCCCACCACCTGTCTCGCCGCCGGAGGCGGCGCCGGCGAAGCCGAGCCACCGGAGGTGGCTGGAGACAGGTGGTGGGATGAAGCCGTCCGGCAGCCAGGCGCTCAGCTGGCCCTTCGGCTTGAGGGTGCTGCGCTCGAACTGGTTCTGCGACTTGATGCCGGTGCGGTCGGACCAGCGGCCGGTGAACAGCGAGCCGTTCGCGATGAGGGTGTTGGAGGGGAACACCGTGAAGACGTTGGCCACCCACAGCCCGCGATCCAGGAAGGCGCGTGTGACGTTCGGCAGGAACCCGGCCCGCGCCATCTCCTGAAGCACGTCGGGCCGCAGCCCGTCCACGTAGAGCAGCAGGACGCGTGCGCCGCGCACCGGAGCTCCGGAGTCCCCGGGCTCAAACACCGGCGGCTCCGGTGCCGCCGGCGGCGGCCGCGCGGCCAGCTCGATGGTCACGCGGAAGCGGCCGCGGTTGTCCCCCGGCTCATCGTCGTTGAGCCCCAGCCACAGCCGGCCGCCGCGCGGGGCAATGCCGTCGTGGCGCGCGCCGACGGAGAAGGGCGCGCCGTCCGCGCCTAACTTCCCGATGAGGCCGAAGGCCGGGAACGGCCCCTCGGCCATCGTCGGCAGCGGGAACCGCCGCCCCCGCGACGCCGCGTACCACCGGGGCCACACGTACGTCCCCGCCGGCCCGACGCACCGCTCTCCCGATGATCCGGCGAGCCAGTCCGTCAGCCGAGGCCGGACCACGCAACACGTGCCGCTCGCTTCGAGATGGAGGGGGCTGCCGGCGGGGACGTCGAGGCCGGTATCGGTCCACGCCGTCCGCGGGTCCACCGCGACCTCGCGGGATCTCGGCTCGGCGGCGGCAAGCGCAGGCGCGAGCGCACAGAGGACGAGCCATCCGGGGTAGTGTCTTAATTTCATCGTGATTTCGCAGATTGTGGAATGATTTCGCCGATGCAGCCGTATCTGCGTAATCATCTCACAATCGGCGAAATCCAAATTCAGACACCGCCCCATCCGGAGAGGATGTGACGTGGCATGAGGGGTATTATACAATGGAATGATGACCGACCCTTCCATGCATCCCTTTGCCTACGATCCCTTCCAGCAGCGGGCGATCGAGGCCATCGAGCGGGACGTCTCGCTGTTCGTCGCGGCGCCCACCGGCTCCGGCAAGACGGTGCTGGCGGACTATGTCATCGAGCGCAGCCTGGCGCGGCGCCAGCGGGTCATCTACACCGCGCCCGTCAAGGCGCTCAGCAACCAGAAGTTCCGCGACTTCAGCGCGCGCCACGGTGACGCGGTGGGGATCATGACGGGCGACGTCACCATCAATCCGACGGCCCCGCTCGTCATCATGACGACCGAGATTTACCGCAACACGCTCCTCGAAGACACGGGACGGCTGGCGTCCTACGCCTGGATCATCTTCGATGAGGTCCACTACCTGGATGACCCGGAGCGCGGCACGGTCTGGGAGGAGGCCATCCTCTTCACGCCGCCCCACATCAACCTGCTTGCCTTAAGCGCCACCGTGCCCAACGTCGCGGAGCTGGCGGACTGGATCCGCGCGGTCCACCGGCGGCCGGTCGAGGTCGTGGAGGAAGACCGGCGTCCGGTGCCGCTGACCGTCCTCTTCCAGTGCCAGAACGCGATCTTCGACAACCCGCAGCAGCTCAAGGCGCGCGGCTACCTGAATCAGGAGAACTGGCGCTTCATGCGGCACCGCCGCGCGACCGGCCACCGGTTTGCCGTGCATCCGAACCGGCTGGACCGGCTCATCCGCGACCTGGCCGAGCAGGACCGGCTGCCGTGCATCTTCTTCACCTTCGGACGGCGGCGCACCGAGGAGATCGCCTGGGAGCTGTCCCGGTGCTCGCTCCTTAAGCCGGAGGAGCGCGCGAAGCTGGGGGCCTTGTTCGAGGAGCTGTGCGCGCGCTACCAGATCACGCACGACCGCAGTGTGACGGCGCTGCGGCGGTTCCTCGACGCCGGCGTCGGGTTCCACCACGCCGGCATGATGCCGACGGTCAAGGAGGTCCTCGAGCGCTGCTTCACGAGCCGCCTCATGAAGGTGATCGTGACTACCGAGACGTTCGCGCTGGGGGTCAACATGCCCGCGCGCAGCGTCGTGCTCGATACGCTCACGAAGCGCGGCGACAACGGCTTCGCACTGCTCCGGCGACGCGATTTCCTGCAGATGGCGGGGCGGGCCGGCCGCCGCGGGATGGACGCTGAGGGGTTTGTGTACGTCCGGGTCAATCCGATGCACGTCACCTATCCGGAGGTGCTGCATCTCCTCCAGGCGAATCCGGAGCCGGTGCGCAGCCGGTTCAACACCGCGTATGCGACGCTGCTGAACCTCTACCGGCGCCACGGCCGCGGCCTGCTGGATATTTTTCCGAAGACGCTCTACTACGCGCAGACCAGCGGCGCGCGCCGGCAGCAGGGCTTGTCGCTCATGGAGCGCAAGCTCGATCTCCTGATGTCGCTGGGCTACGTCACGCGGACAGGACTCACGCCCAAAGGCGAGTTCGGCTCCTGGGTGTACGGCTATGAGCTCCTGCTCACGGAGCTCTACACGCGCGATCGGCTGACCCCGCTGGATGCGGTCTCGCTCGCCGTCCTGTTGGTCTCGCTCGTCTATGAGCCGCGCCCGCGCGCCGGATGCGCCAAGCCGCATCACCTGAGCAAGCGGCTAGGCGAGCTGTGCCGCGAGCCGCTCGCGCGCATTCATAAAGAGGAAGCGCGCTGTACGATCAGCCCGCGCACCAAAGCGCCGGCCTACCACCTCTCGCACGCGATGGAGGCCTGGATGGCCCAGGCGCCCTTCGAGCGGATCACGCAGCTGTGCGACGTGGATGAGGGGGAGCTGGTGCGCTACTTCCGGATGTCGGTGCAGCTCCTGCGGCAGCTGGCCGAGATGCCGGTGAATGATCCGGCGCTGCGCGCGACCGCCGAGCAGGCGAGGCGCCGCATTAACCGGGACGTGATCGATGCGGAAGCCCAGCTGCGCCTGGGATAGTTCCGGGGTCAGACACCACGCCGCTGCCGGTGTCTGGCACTTTTCCAAGGGCGGGCTCTTCTCCAGCGAGAAAAAGTGCCTGACACCGGGACTGGCGCGACTGGCGTGGTGTCAGACCCCGGCGCTGCTCTTCGTGCTGGCTGGATGCGCCGTGCCCCAGTACGCCGTCCGCCCCACACCGGTGCCGGAAGAGTCGCCCGGGGCGCTGGAAATCGAGCGGACCATCAGCGCGGTGCAGGCGGAGGAGTTCGCGCAACAGGGGGCGCGCCCGGTTGGCGCGACGGAGCGGGTCGGGGGCTTCGTGGTCCAGCGGGTCGTCGACCGGCTCAGCCGCGTCACCGAGCGGCCCGCCCTGCGCTACCGCGCCTACCTCTATCGCGACCAGGATCCCAATGCGGCCGCGCTGGCGGACGGACGCATCTACCTCTCCACCGGCCTGCTGTCCTACCTGGCCAGCCGCAGCCCGTCGACTCCGCTCAGGGCCGAGAACGAGCTGGCCTTCATCCTGGGCCATGAGCTCGCGCACACCGTGGCACAGCACCTCGTCAAGCGCTACCGCGCGCTCCAACAGCAGGAGCTCATCTTCGCCGTCGCCGCCGCGGGTGCTGCGGCCATCACGCGCGGCGGCAGCGAGACGGCCTCACGCGTAGCACTCCAAGCCGTGTCGCTGGCGCGTGAGGCGGTGAACAGCACGTACAGCCAGCAGGATGAGCTGGAAGCGGACCAGCTCGGCATCCAGTACGTGATCCGGGCCGGCTATGATCCGTCGGTGGCGCTCGATTTGCTGACGGACTTCGCGCGGTTCGACAACCCCTGGCCGTTCCTGCGCACCCACCCCTACATCCTCACGCGCCGCGAATACCTGGCGCGCTATCTCGCCGACACGGGCCGCCTGCCGTCCTCGGCGGGCGCACAACCGGTAGAGCATGCGGAGACGACGAGGGCGGCGGTGAGAGATGAGCGTGCGGAACAGACGAAACGCTTGCAGGATGCCCAGCGGCTCTATCCGCCGAGTTCGGTCAGCTGGACGAACCTCCAGCGCCAGATCGACGCCCTGGAAGCGGACGGCCGATATCCGGTGGTGCCTTAAGTTGGTGTGATTTCGCAGATGTTGGAACGATTTCGCCGATACAACCGTATCTGCGCAATCATCTCACAATCGGCGAAATCCAAATTCAGCATTCCCCAATATCAGATACCCTTTTGAAGATGGTCTCTGATATCGGAAGGGGTCAGGAGTTTAAGAGCTTAGCGAGGCGCTGTTCGAGCTCGGTGGCCTTTCCCGGCTCCGTTCCCTGGGTGACGGAGCCCTGCCAGACGCCAGCGAGGCGGCCCTGCCGGTCGATGAGGAAGTAGGCGGGCACACCGCGCGTCTCGTAGAGGGCCGGCAGGCCGGACGCGTCGGTGGCGGAAATGACGGGGAATAGGACCGATTCGCGGCTGACGAACTCCTTGAGCTTCGCCACGTCCTCATCAATGCTCACCGTCACGATGCGCAGCCCCTTCCCGTCATGCTGCGTGAAGAGCTGCTTCATGAGGGACAGGTCCTTCCGGCAGTAGGGGCACCAGCTCGCCCAGAACTGCAGCAGCGTGACCTGGCCCTTCCCGTCCTCGAGGGCGCGCGCCACGCCAGCGAGGTCCGTCGCGCGGAAGGCCGGCGCAAGCACCCCTTCGACAAGCGGCGGGGGAAGCGGCTGGCCGTCCACCGTCGCCACCGCCGTGCGGGGCACCTGGACGATGAGGCTCTCAGGGCTCCGGTCCAACACGTCGGCGGAGAGCTCGGTGCCGTCCGTCAGCGTAATCCGCTCCGCTGAAGCCTGCCTCCCGCCGGCGACTCCCACCAGGCAGACCGCCGCGATCATGGAGCCCCACCCGGTGTTCAGCCGCGCCCTGCTCATGGCTCCCTCCTCAGCCGCGCATGCCATCCGTTTCGAGACACACGAACACCGTGCAAGTATAGCATGACACCACAGAAACACAGAAATCCCTGTGGCCTCTGTGGTGTCACGAAAGCGTCGGGATGAGTTTCAGCTCTTGGCGGGGACCGACGCGACCGCCTGCCGGAGCTGTTCCAGGAACTGGGACGCGTCGAGGCCGTGGTGCCAGGCGATCTCGTCCACGCTGTCGTAGCCTTCCTGCAGGCGGTCGATGTGCAGCCGCTCGAAGAGCGGCACCGTCTGGGGAAACCGCTGGAGAATCTCGTTGGCGCTCATGGAGCTCTCGATCGCCTCCGCGTCCCGCTCGCGCGGCGCGCCGTCGACGGGCGAGGGCTCGGCATGATCGAGGAACTCGAAGACCGTGCGCTCCTGCTCATCCATCTGCGCCTCGAGCCGATCGATCACCTCCGAGAGCCGCGTGACGACCGCCGACAGCGACGCGCGCATGCCGCCGAGCAGCAACTCGTTGACGCCGCGCAGGAGGTGCTGGACATCCGCATGATCCCTTCCGGGCGACACCCTGGAGCCGGCGGGCAGGCGCTGATTGTACAGCTCCAGCGCGCGCGCCTCGCGCCGGGCATGGTCGGAGAGCAGATGCTGAAGCGAGAAGCTCATCTCCCGCAGGACAAACCGGACCTCCGGCGCCACCTGGAGGGCGGAGCCGAGGATGGTCAGCTTCTTCCGCAAGAGCTCGTGGTCCTGGCGGATGGCCCGAGTCGCGTCCATGTTCATCTCCCTCCGTCTGTGGCCGGCCCGCACACGAGGCATGACGACGAGATGCGATCCTGATGGGCACGCGTCTGGACAGCAGGGGCGGTGGTGCGGAGAGACATCCGGCCTCCGAGTTCGGGTGGCACGACGGCGTTCGGAAGCAGCGAAGGAGAAACCCTATGGGAAGCCTATCAGGCGAGTCGCGGCCTGTCAACTCGAAAAACAGTCCGTGTCAACGCCCAATAGAAATGTCCTCTTTTTGGCTCAGTAGAACTGTCCTGTTTTGAGCGAGCGCCAACCGTCGCCACGGATGCTCCACCGCCGGCGGGCGACGGCGCTGGGACCCCCTGGGCGCGTGCCGCCGTGGCAGGACGAGCGGGCGCTCCCGGACTTCGCGATACCGCAGCACCCGGGCGCCGTCGAGCAGGTACAGCTTCCCGTTCAGCCGCTCCTCGACCTGCAGGGTCTTCGGGCGCTGATGCGGCCACCGGCCGTCGAGCAGGTAGAGCTTGGTCGCATGCCGCAGGGTGTTATCGTGCCGCAGCGCGTGGGTCGCTCGAATCGCGAGGACCCGGCTCAGGACGGCCTGGGGTGGCGCCGGCCGATGGAGGTTCACCGGGCGCTGCGGCAGCCGGCTAAACCGGCGATTGTACCGGGGTAGGTAGGCCTCCAAGAAGCCATTGGCCGCCTCGCGCGTCGTGACCTGCGCGAGCCGCATCTCCTTGATCACCCGGTCCTGGAACGTCCGAAAGAGCCGCTCCACCCGGCCCTTGGCCTGCGGGGAGTACGCCGGGATGAGCGTGACGCCGAGCGCGGTGACCGCCCGCTCGAACTGGCTCTGCGGCCGGGGGCGACCGGCCAGCTCATCCTCGATGGTGCGCTTGCCCGGGGAGCGGTAGGTCATGTGGCGATCCGCGTAGAGGCTCTGCGGCAGCCCGTAGCGTCGGACATAGCGCGCGAAGCTGTCCAGCGCCGGGAGGGTCCCCTCGTAGTCATAGAAGCGCGCAAACACCCGACTGGTCGCATCGTCGATGTAGGCCATGAGGACCAGGCGCGGCCCGCGGCCTTCCAGCCAATCATGGTGGGAACCGTCCATCTGGAGCATCTCCCCCCACGCCGCCTTGCGTTCCCGCCAGCGGTGCGGCGCCCGACCGTGCCGCTGTCGGGACCAGAGCCCGGCGGCGCCCAACCAGCGGCGGACGGTCTCACGGCCCACCCGGATGTGGTCGCGCTCCGCGAGCTTCTCCTGCGTCAGCGTTGGCCCGAAGCCCCGATACGTCGTCTGCCAGAGGCGCAGCACCCGCTGCTGCAGTGCCGCGGGATGTCGGCGGTTCGACGGCTGTCCCCGCAGCTGGTGGATGATCCCACGGGGGCCCACTGCTCGCACCCGACGTACCAGCCGCTTGATCTGGCGTACCGAACACGACAACAGCGCCGCGGCCGGGCGTTGCCGCAGCTGGTGTTCGAGCACTTGCTGGACGATATAGAGCCGCTTCGCCTCTTGTGCCGTCATCGCGAGAACCTCCTGTCGCATCGTGACCTCCTGGTGAGACCACGATGGTAGGGGACAGTTCTATT
>MHGT01000005.1:0-2353 GCA_001805695.1 Omnitrophica WOR_2 bacterium RIFCSPHIGHO2_02_FULL_67_20
TAGAACGTGGCCCGATCCAGCCCGGCGCGGGCGGCCAGCGCCCGGCCGATCTCGCTGTCGGCCCTGATCCCGAGTGCTTGGCGGAGTTGTTCCAGTCCTTTGACTTTGTCGGTCAACGGCTCGCCGCGGACCGGCCGCAGGTGTTCCCGCTTGATCAGCTCGGGCTTCGCCGCGGGCGCCGGGCCGAGGGCGGACACCAGCGGGGTGACGTCTTCCTCGTGGGTCATCGGCTTCGTGACGAGATGGGTCAGCCCGGTCCCCACGTCCACCCACAACTCGACCGGCGTCGTCGCCTCCCACCCCTTCGGCAGACGGGCCTGGACATCCTTGGTGTACTGCCCTGCCGTCGCGGCGACGACCAGGAATGACCGCTCCCCCTTCAGGGTGAATTCGAGCCGGACGTGGAGGTCGGCCAGCTTCACGTTCGCGGCCAACGCCTGTCGGGCCTGCGCCAGGGCGCCGCTCAACCGGGTCCCTTCCAATTGCTCTGGGTCCTTGAGGACGGCGGCTTTCAGGCGCGTGGCCGACTCGTCATCGCTGGCCGCTTGGATTTCGACCAGCGACACGGCGGCCGGCGTCACCCCGGCGCGCTTCAGCCACCGCGCCAACAATGACTGGCCGGCCTGCGTCAAGCGGTCCGGGGCCACTCGGAAGGTCAGGAACGCCGCCTTCTCGCCGGTGCCGGTCATCCCCACCTCCAGCCGGAATCCGTGGCCGAAGACCCGCGCCGCCAATTGCTCGACCTGCTGATCCGACAACACCGCCATGGGGTCAAACAACGGCTTGGCCTCGTCGCCAAGCGCGAGAAAGGCCTGCGCGTGCTTCAAGAGAGACGGCAGCACCTGGCCGGCCAGGTCCCATCGCCGCAGGGCCGCGAGCACCTGCGGCGCATGCTCCGCGTCCACGTCCAGCCCCATCATCATATGGGCCGACACGACCGCCTGGCCGTCGGCCGTCGTCTCCGTGACCGTCAACGACAGGGTGAACTCGACCGTTTCGTCCTTGGTCTTGCCGGCCGCCAGGGCCACCGCCCGCAGCCCCTGCGCGAGGAACCGGACCTTGGTTGCCCCTTCCACCGTGACGCCGGCCAGTTGCCCATCCTGCGTGAAGGTGGTGTGGACCTTGACCGACGGGCCGAAGACGCCAGCCTCCACCAGCGCGGCCACCGCCGCCTGGAATTTCGCCGTCAGCACGGCCAGCTGCTCCGGTGTCACCACCCCGCCGGCCTGGGCGACGGCGTCAAACACCTGCTGGATCTCGTCGAACACCTTCGTCGCCGCGGCATCCAGTGTGAGGAAACTCCGGATCGCGACGACCAGCTTTTTGAGGGCGTTCGCCTGCACCTTCGGATCGGTCTTGGCGCCCGGCAGGAACTGGATCGCCTTGACGAACCCGGCGCCGAGGCGGCCGGCGTTGGCCGCCCCCTCCAGCGACACCGTGAAGCTGAAGGTAATCTGTTTCGTGGCCGGATCAAACGTCACGCGCACCCCTTTCGACAGGTCCACGTCGAAGCCGTCTTTGCCCAGCGTCTGTTGGGCGGCGTCGCGAAGCTGGGGATTCTTGAGGGCGTCCAGCGAGGTCAGGATCCCGGTGATCTTCAGGGTCCCGTCGCGGCCGACCTGGAGACTGAGCCGGCCCACCTGCGTGACGTCCGTGACATACTCTTCCAACTGAAGCCCGAGCTGCTCCGCCACTTCGAGCACGCGGGCGGTGTTGGCGGTCTCCAACAGGGACTGGTACTGGTCGGAGGTCAAACCCAGGTCTTCCAGGGTGGTGAAATCGTCCTTGGCCGCGGACGGGTCTTTCGCCAGTGTCCTCGGCTGTTCGATCATGGTCCCGAACGCGGCGCTGTGATCCACGGCGGCCGCTGCCATGGTCGAGGAGGTGACGTCCAAGATCTTGGCCGCCGCCGGCTCGGCGTCTCGGCCGCCAATCAGCTCGGGCCGCGCAGATTCCTCAAGAGCGTCGGCCGCGCTCCCAATCACCGGCTCCCGCTCGGTCACAACATCCTCCCGCGAGGCCAGCGGGACAATCCGTGGTGAGCGCCCCTCGAGCCCCGGCGCTTCATCCACGGGCGAGATGCCGGCGACGTTCGTATCTATCGGCGCGCTCACGGGCCGCGCCGTTGTCCACGTCTCGGCCTCCACCCGGGCCGCCGCCCCGTCCCCGGCCTCCAGCATCGGCTTCGCGACCCGGAGGGCCGGCGTTGGGATCGCTGCCACCAACAACAGCGTATGGTCCGAATCGTCGGGGTCCGATACCATCCGGCTCACCAGGACTTCCTCTTTCAGCGCACGCACCGTTCCCACCACCAGACCCCCCGCGACGACCTCGTAGCGCGTCGGCTCGTTGG
>MHGT01000005.1:2364-3242 GCA_001805695.1 Omnitrophica WOR_2 bacterium RIFCSPHIGHO2_02_FULL_67_20
GCGCCGGCCCCGTGAACTCTGCCAACACCGTGTCTGGGTGCTCTTCCGTCACCACCCGGTAGGTGGTGGGGGGGCGGGTGTCCGTCACGCGCAGCCGGGGCGTTTCCCCGGCGGGGACCGCCGCGCGGACCGTCCCCACGACCTGCCCGGCCGCGACGACCTCGTAGCGCGTCGGCTCGTTGGCGGTAGCCCTAAGCATGGGTGGTGTGCCGGCCGACGGCGCCGGCACAACGACCACCCCCCGTAGTTGGGCGGCCGGCGGCACCGCCACGACCACCACCGCATCGTCCTGTCGGATCGTTTCCGGCCGATAGCCCGCCGGCACCGTGATCTCCGTTAAAACGCGCGTCGGCTGCTCCGCCGTGACGACGCGATAGGTCACGGAGGCCTCCACGCTCATCGGCTCATTCAACGCCACGGGGGGCGTCGGGGCGCCGGCCGCGGACGACAGGGTTGCGCGCTCGAGTCGGGGGGTCTCGCCGGCGGGGACCGCCACGCGGACTACCACGGCTTCCCGTCCCACGGGGACCGGCGCGGTCAGCCGCTCCGCCACGCCGCGCAGCGGGGTGGCGTGGACCCTGGCCTGCCCGGTAAAGAGATGGAGTTGGGTAAATTGCACGTACGGCGTCGCGTGCGCGATGGCCTGGCGATCCGCCCCCGTCCGGACGATCACCAGATCGCCCGACTGCCAGCCGCGGTCCAGCCGGAACACCACCTGCCGGCCCGGCGTCTCCGGCGGGATCAGCGCGCTGACCATGGAGGCGGCGCCGAACGCCTTCCGCAATTCCGCCGCGGAGCCCTGGAGGAACAAGCGGCCGCCGTCCCGCAGGGCCGGCAGGAGCGCACCGTGTCCGGTGGCCAGCACCAGCCGATCGCGC
>MHGT01000005.1:3296-13943 GCA_001805695.1 Omnitrophica WOR_2 bacterium RIFCSPHIGHO2_02_FULL_67_20
GCCCGCGCCCCCTCGCTGGCGCCGCGGAGCACGAAGCTGAGCGACCCTTTGACCGGCTCGTAGCGCACCCCCTTCGTGGCGCCGTCGGACACCGTCAACCGGCCGCCCAACGGGGTCAACGTCACGGCCAGCGCGCCGCTCGAGCCGAACGTCCGCCCGAACTGCACCTGGACGACCCCGCTGGACATCTGCATCTGCGGATCGAGCCGCTGGAGGGCCTCGTGGGCCTTGGTCCTGGTCGCGGCGTCCACGCCGCCTCGGGCATACGCGCGCTCAATGGCCCTCAGCGCCTGCGGGACCGTCATGACCGCGGCGCGGAACTCGACGCGGCGATAGACGATCTCCTGACCAACGCCCAGCATGCCAAACAACAGCATGCGCGCCGGCTCGCCCACCGAGAACTCCACCGATTGGCCCGGATACCGATCGGGGTTCTTCGCCGCCCGGGTCGTCGCCGCCACGCGCACCGCGGTGTCCTCGATCCGCCCATCTCGATGGCGCGTGATCTGCCACGTCACGACGGGCTGCTCCGGCAAGCGCGCCAATCCCTCGGCGACAAGATCTTTCGCCTGCCGCAGGCCGTCCCGGATCGCGTGCTGGTCTTCCGGCTTCAGAGCAAGGAACTTCGGCGACCGCTCGAAATCTCGGCCGAAGACCTTCAGGTCAACGCCGGCCATCTCCTGCCGCATCCGCTTGGTGGCGAACCCTTGGGCGTACTCGCCGAGCGAAGACGACAACTGTTTGAAGAAGCCGGCGAAGAATCGTTCGGCAGTCGAGGGTTCGTCCTCGCCGACGGCGGGGTGCCGGGAGTCCTTCTGGTGGAGGAGGTAGCGGTCCACCAGCTTGCCGACGCCGGCGATGAACGCCCCCGTGCTGACGACCGCCAGCGCCAAGTAGCCGTGCGAGATGCCGCTGATCCCCGCGAAGCCGGGCGGCGCATAGGCCTGCGTCTTCGTGGCGAACCGCTTGAAGACCGTCCCCAGCCCGAAGTCAATCAGATAGACCGCGGTAAACTGGGTGATGACGTAGGCGCCGATCTGCGCCGCGACCGAGTCGGGCCCGCCGAGGACCTCCACCAGCTCGTCGTAGATGAAGCCGGTGATGATCGAGCGGGCGGTGTAGGTGACGAACGATTGGACGAGGGTCTTGGCCCACGCCGTGCCGAGTCCAGCCATCAATGCCTGCGAGAGCCCGTCTGTGAAGAGGGTGCTCCAGAACGCTCCGGGGTTCTGCACCACCCCCTGCGTCATGGCGGTCGCGCTGGAGCGGAAGACGGTGCTGAGCGCGCCGCGGAAACCCGAGGGAGCCGCCGCCGCACCCGCTTCAATGCCCCCTTTGGCCAGTCCGGACTCCACGCCGACCTCGCCGGTGTCCGCGCCGCCGCCCTGTGCCCCACCCTTCTGCCCCCCGCCCTGCGGCGCCCCCTCCAACGCCCCCATCACGCCGCCGATGGCGCCGGCGATCCCCACCTGCAGGAAATCAATCCGCCCTTCCAGGATCAACTGGCTCAGCATGCTGGAGAGCGCGGCCCTCATAGCGCCGTTGATGATCCCATCGAGGAGGGGTCCCAGCGCCTGCAGGCCTGGGATAAAACTGGTGATAATGGACGAGACCCACTGCACGACGATCGAGATGATCCGCTCCGCGAACGAGGCCTTCCCCTGATAGATGATCTCGACCGAGCGCCGGAGCACCGACCCGTGAACGCCGTAGTCGGTGGTGTCCACAAACACGACCACCGGCTTCCATGTGACGAAGAGCCCGATGAATCCGCCGTGCTTCTCGCGCTGGACCTCGACGCTGTGGACGGTCGTCACCAACGTCCCGGCGTCGTCCACATGCGTCCGGGTCACGCTGAGGTTGCCGCGGCTGGTCTGGTTGAACGAGTTCGCGTAGACGGCGCCGTCGCGGGCGCTGACCGTCACCGACACCTGTCCCCCGACGTACGTCTTGGGCCCCCGCGGCGTGTTGATGATCGTGGTCTGGTCCACCGGGCGGCCGAGCTGGTCGTAGCGGATCGCCGAGCGATCGCTCCACTGCACCGACACTGACGTTTGGCCATTCTCGCCCACGGTCGCCGTCGCCTTGCCGGCGCTGAGCCGTTCGATCAGTCGCGCATCCCCCGGCAACAGCCAGGCCCGCTCGCTCTTCGTCAACTCCTTCAACGAGGGGTCGTTGACGCGGGGGACGGCGAGTTGGAGCCGGCCTTCCCGGTCCAGCACCGGGAACTTGTTCCGCAGCAGGTCGGCGTTCCCCAGCGCCAGCGGAGCGGCCGGTGTCGGCTGGTCCGGCGTCCCTCCAATCCCCAGCTCCGCCCGGCTCATCCCAAAGATCGAGGTCCCGTAAACCGCCTCCTGCCAGCCGGCCGTCACGATTGGCCTCGAGGGGTCGCGCAGGCGCGCCACCTGCGCGGTAGCCAGCGACGGAGTGTTCAACGGTTCAGCCGCGCCGTCGCTCGACCGCTGGGTCATGGAATGGGTGATCGAGAACGTCTTGACATCCGACAGCGGGGAGACGTACTCGATATTGAACTCCCGCGCCCAACTGTAGGTGTTCCGCAGGATGCCGCCGCCGGCGTCCTGATCATCCGAGGGCCCGACGTGGTCGCTGAACGCCTCGCGAGTGTGGGTGGTCAGCGCGGTGGGGCGGCCGTACGGGTCGTATTCTTGATAGGCGACGACGGTCAGAACGGTGCGGTTGGGATGCTTCGGGTCCGAGTCCTGCCACGCCGAATAGACACCGTCCGTCCCCCGCATCCGGTATAGGTCGCTCTGGAGGAAATCCACCACCAGGGCCGCCCGGCTCGTGCCCGGCAGGTACTGCGTCTCCAACCGCGAGAACTCCTGCCGCGTTTCCCGGCCGCTGACCCGCTCCCGCTCGATCTTCGTCAAGTCATAACGGGCCCGCTGGCCCTGGGTGTCCCCCGGCGCCGCGTTGAAGTAGCGGATGTTGGCGAACGTCTGTGCGATAGTGAGATCCGGCGCCGCGGAGGTGATAACCGTCTCGGTGTACCCCTTCGGCTTGCCGAGCTCGATCGCCTGCGCTCCATCTGGTGTGACGTCCGCGAGCGTCCAGTACTGCATCCCGCTGGTGGTAACGTCGCTCCAGGTGTGGTCCACGGCCGGCTGGCCGTATCGCGGCCAGTGGACCTCAGTGTCGGTGATCGTCCGGCTGCCGGCCAGCAACCCCTCGGGGGTGAAGAGGGTCTTGGCCGCCGTCTGCCATTGGGCCGCCTCCGCCTTGGCGGTGAGCGACCCGATCAGCGCCTGCCGGCGCGCGCCATCATGCTGTTCCACCTCTTGGCCGAGCAACGCGGCGGCGGCCGTCAGGAAATTGATCCAGGTGCCGTCGCGATAGATCTCCTCGAGCCCCGGAAGGAAGAGGCCGAAGCCCAAGGCGGCGTCAAAGTCGTACTCGTCGAAGATGAGGCGCTTGGCGGCCTTGATGACGACTTCTATCGCCTCTCCAACCTGACCGGAACTCCAGAGCGCCCAAATGCGCTGGAGCATCGGCGCCAACTGGGCCACCAACGCGGGCGGCATGGGGACTGACCCCTTCTGTTGGAATTGCCCATGATTCTGAGTCATCACGAACTCGATCGGGGCGTCTTTGAACGCCGCGATAAGGGCGTCTGCCTGTTGCTGGAACGGTGCGAGCGTCTGGGCCAGCGCGGCGAGCTCGGCCAGCTCAGTCGACACGGTCGCCGGATCCACGCCGGCCTTGACGAGGGCGCCGCGGAGCGCCGTCTGGGCGGTGGTCCGCGCCTCCGGCGTCGCGGCCGCCGCCATGGCGGTAAAGAGAGGGCCGAGATCCACCGGCGTCTCGCCGCCGGCCCGCCAGTGCGTGACGGTCCGGCGGGTCGAGGTGTCCGTCAACAGCAGTTGGGCCCTGGCGTCACTCCATGTCTTCTGGTCGGCCGCGAGCGCAGGGCCGCCCCATTGCGCCGCCGCGTCCCGCAGGTCCTTCGCAGCGGCCCGAGCGGCCGGCACCATGCGGGGATCGTTCCGTTGATAGTCGTAGGGGAAGATGTCGAACGCCGCGATGAGATCGTCGTAGGCCACGTCCGCGCCGGGGGCATCGGTAAACCAGGCCCTCACGTACTGCTCCAAGCGCTCCAAGACCTTCGGGATGAACCCGGATTCTCTGATCGCCGTCCAGTACGGCTCAGGCAGCGCAGACTCCAGCTGCTGTTTCTGTTTATCGAAGATCGCCTGCACCGGGGCCGTGGCGCGGAACGTCTTGTACCGGGCATCGGCCTCCGCGAGGACCGCCTGGGGCGTGGTCGTGGACGCCGCCGGGTGGAAGTCGAACAAGCGCGACAGGGTGTCCCACGACCAGGAGGTATCGGTCTCCGTCACATCGGTCCATGACTCGATCAGCCGGCCCTGCGGCGTGTAGGCGGCCAGCGCCGCCTTCATGGCCGCGCCCCGCTCGGCCGGATTCGTCGGCGCCAGGTCCCACAGCACGTACTGGGAGAGTATCTGCGGGGCCTGGGCGGGGACGCCGGGTTTATGGACGCGGTTCCCCATCGCATCCCGCCGGCTCGGGTCGCCGGCGTAGACGACGGTGCGGACATCTTTCCACGGCAGGGTGGTCAGATCGGTGTAGTAGCGCAGTTCCTGCGACACCCACTGCTGGGGGCGGCCAAGGGTGTCGATGAGGAACGTCCGCCCCTCGATCGTGCCGGTGTACCCGGCGCCGAGGGCATCCCGGCCGACGATCTCCCACGGCGTCACGAGCCCAGCCGGCGGCTGGGCCTGCATCCCGAAGCGGGCGCGGTCCTGCAAAGTGATTCCCGTGGTGCGGGAGGCGGGCGCCGCCGGGTCCTTCAACCACACGCCCGGGGTGCGGTCCTGGGTCACGGCCAGGAGCAGGCCGGGGCGGGCGCGGTGGGTGGCGGGCGGCTCGGCCCGGAGCCGCGCCCATCGTTCGTTGGCCCGGTCGGCGAGATCCCCCCACAACCCCGTGGACTCCCAGAGCTGGAGCACGAGGCCGCGTGGGGCGACGGGATCATCCCATTTCGCCCCGCCCCCGCCAGGGCTGTTGTTGTTGTAGATCAGCCGCCAGAGTGCCTGGTACGCGGCGTCCTTTTCTGCCGTCGTTTTGGCCTGATAGGTCGTAGTGGTGGTGACGGCGGTCCACACTTCGCCCCAGGCCTTTTGAAGCGTGAAGCCGGCCGCCCACTCGGCCGGCTCCGGCCGGCCGGTGAACCAGCGCATCAGGTAGGCCTCGGCCTCCCCAAGGAATCGGTCGGCGATCGCCGCGCGCGCCGCCGGGGACGGCTCAAAGCTCGCCAACAGCCTCAGCAACCGACGGCGGAACTCGGCCAGGAATGCGGTCGGGGTGGGTACCAGGAACCGCGTGATGGTCTCCATGGCGGCGGCCCGAGCCGGCTCCGGCAGCGAAGCGACGGCTTGCTCCACCCCCTGCCGGTTCGGCGCATCCTCGGTCAGACGCGCCGTCTGCCAGGCGACGACCGCGGTGACCAGCGCGTCCATTTCTGTGAAGGTGATCGTCACGTTGGCCTGCTGGAGCGCGGCCGCGAGCGCCGCCTTGAACCGCACTCCGACATCCTGGGGGGTCATATCGCGGTACGTCTGGTACCGGGTGTCGGCCGAGGCCACATCATCAGCTTGTGCCTTGAGAACAGCTTGCTCTTGGGCTGTCAGAGGCCGAGTAAACGGCGCGGCGATCTGCGCGGCCGGCGTGCCGAGGCCGGTCAGGTAGCCGGCGGTGCCGAGCCGGAGAAGATCAGCGGCCGTTTCCTGACCGGTCGTGTACTGGAAGCGCAGGGCGGAGGTTTCCGTGTGGGAGTCGCCCAGCAGGCCGCGGGTGACACTGCCGCTCCAGACGACCAGCGGCCGCGGGGCCCCGTGGACCGAGGTCATAAACTGGACGTTGTAGGAGTTCCCGGTTGAGAAACCGGTGAGATCCTGCTGGCTCGTTTCGCTGAGGCTGACCCCGCCCAGGTAGAGGCCGGGGCGGAGCTGGCCGTCCTTCAGCAGGCGCGGCTGAACCGCCGCCCGATGGGTCCCCGGCACGAAGAACTCCTCCGGCCAGCGGGCCACATCGTCCGGCCAGGCCGTCATCGGATAGCCGCGGCCCGTGACGAAATCCTCGATCCTTTTCTTCAGGACAGGATCCGGCCCCGCCGCCTGCGAGCCAGGCAATTCCGTGCCGCGCGTGTAGGCATGCACCTGCAGCGCTTCGGTCCGGCCGCTGTTGCCGAGCAGATCGCTCGTCGTCGTGACCGTGCCGCCGAATTGCTCCTGCGGGCGGCCGCCCACCAGCCGGAACCGCGGCCCGGTCAGGCCGCGGGCGGTCAGCTCGGCGGAGGTCATTGGCCGGGTGACGCTGCGTTCGTGGAAGAAGCCCTCGGTCACCGAGTGGTTCGTCGCGATGATCCCGGTCGCTGAGAGCACGGCGCGCACCTCGGGGGCCAGCACCAGGGCCGAGGGGATGTCCACCGTCTGCGACTCGACGCCGAGCAGGAGGCCGCGGCGCAGGTGGTACTGGCCATCGGCGCCCATCACCTTGAGCTGTTCCTTAACCTGCCCCTGCGCATCCAGGTAATCGCTGGTGGCCAACAGCTCGCCCAGGCGGGTCCAGTGGGTGCCGATCTTCACCGACTCGCGCGACGGTTTTTCCAAGCTCTCGCCGCGGCTGTAGGCGAGCGCCTGGAAGTTGACGCTGGTGGTCGCGCTCTGGTCCGCCCCGCGGACCCGCGTGACGGTCCAAATCCCCTCGGCCACCGGCCGGCCGTCAATAATCGCGTACGAGGAAGTGCTGCCGTCGGCCTTCAGCGATCGGCTGGTCGAGGTGGTAAGGTTCTCGAACAGGTCTCGGCTGATGCTCACCTGCCCGATGTCGGTGGCTCGCTCCGTCCCCACCACGACGGTGACCGGTTCCTCCACCACCTGCTTGAGGAGGCCGCCGGCTTTCATCCGGCCCTGGGCATCGAAGAAGCGGCGCTCGTAATCTCCGTAGTTGGTGTGGGCATACTCAGAGGCCGGGTCGCCCTTGACCGAGTAGACGTAGCGCAGGGCCGATTTGCCCAGCGTGGACGTGCCGTCAGCCCCGTCGGTCCGGGTGGTCGTCACGGCGCGATCCACCACCGACCGGCCGTTCAGGATCCGGTACTGGTTCTGGATCACCGAGGTGGAGCGGGTGCCGTCCCAGCTCTCGGCGTGGCTGACCGAGCCGGCCACCCGGCCGGTGGGCGCCCCCCATGGCGCCGGCAGTTCGCTCCGCCACTCGGCCGGGACCTCGGTGGAGGCGGTCACGCTCAACAGTAGATTGTCCCAGCGGAACGCGTAATCGCCCTGCCCTTCCTCATCGGTCCGCCACGCCCAGAACCGCCGGTCCGGCGTCGCGAGCCGGCCGTCGGGCCGCACGGTCACGTAGTCGGTCGCCGCCCACAGGGGATCGCGTTCCTGGCCATTCAACCGCATGTCGCGGGAGGTGTACTGGTAGTTCAACGTTTCGAGCGTGCGGACCTCCGTCCCCTCAGCCGTTGTGGTGCGAGTGTCGGTCGCTTGACGAGTCACGACCGGCTGGAGGCGGCGGATCTCGTACTGCTGGGTCACTTGGCTGGTGGTCACGTCGCCCGTCCAGCTCTGCGGCATCGTGGTGTTTTGTGTCTGCGTGTAGGTCTTGAGGAGCCCCTTCTTCGCGAAGCCGCGGTGGAGTGGATCGTCGTAGAGCGCCGCGCGGTCGGCGGCCGCCACCTGCGTCAGCGCGGCGAGCGCTTCCGCACCGGTCGTATATCCTAAGTCGGTCGTGATGCGGGTGTCCGGGGTCTGGCCGTCAAACTGGTCGGTCTTCGTCCGGCGGTCTTCGTGGGTCATCCGCGGGGTGTTGAACAGGATCATGAAGGTCTGCCGGATGCCGATCCCGGGCCTGTCGAACGTGCCGGTGCCTTTCAAGACGTCGACGCTGTAGCTCGAGGCCGTGAACGATTCCTCACGCTGCCACCCTTCGGTTATCGCGCTCAACAGAAGGCCGGGGGCGTCCAAGATCTTGTCGCCGTTCTTGTCGAACCGCGGCACGAACGTCGGCGACTGGCCGGGTGCGGTGATCACCAGGTCGGTGACGGCGCTCAGCGCCACCAGGGCCGCGAGCTCCGTGCCGTGGGAATACCGCCGGGTCTCCGTCATCTCCTGGTGGGAGGTGAAACCCTCGGCCGTGGTGGTGTCGGTCACGGTCGTCAGGCGGGTTGGGCGGTAGAGCCCTTTGGCCTTCAACACCGGGTCGTAATCGTTCGCGGCCACCGTCTGGAAACTGACGCTGACGGTGCCGAAGAGGGACTTCGTCAGCGTCACCGTCGCCGTCTCCGTCCGCATCTGCTGATCGCGCGGATCCTTGAAGCTCACCGGTTTAAACTCGGTCTTCGTCATGCCCCACCGGTCGCCGCTCATCCCGAACGTCCGCTCCTCACGGCTGAGGGTTCGGGTCTCGGTGCCGTCCACCCCGAACGTCGTCTGGTCACGGGACTCGGTCTGCCGGGTCATGCGGGTGGTGGCCGGATCGTACTCCGCCCACACCTGGGTCATGGAGGTCGTCGGGGTCCCGGCCAACCCCATCGTGGTGGTGCGAGTCTCGGTGTAGGCCGGCAAATCGCGGCCCTTGGCCAGCGGCCGCAGCCAGTGGAACTGGTCGAGCATCCGCCCCATCATCGGCGTCGTCGAGCGGACCGCGCCGGTGATCGGTTCGCCGAAGGCCGTTTCCCCGGTGATCTGCGTCCCGCGGCGCTCGGCCGCGGTCGTCGTCCTGTCGCCGTCCCAGTCGAAACCGGCCTCCTGCGGCAGGTCCACCACGGCGAAGACCAAGCCGCTCACGTCGAGCGTGCGCCCGTCCCGGCTGAACGGCGCCTTGAGCTCCTTCTTGCCGTCCAGGTAGCCGCTGGCGCCCAGGAGTTGATAGATCGGCATGGCCCCCAGGGCCGCCGCCGCGCCGGCGCCCAGGTGCTCGTCATTCCAATAGTCGAGGACTCGAGCGCCGATGTCCATCCCCTGCATCAAGTAGAGGTAGCGGATCTTGGACGTGCTGGTGGTGTGTGTGCCGCCTAGTTCGAGGGTGGTGGCCGTGGTGGTCAGCGTGTCCACCTGCTGGCGGCCGCCAATGATCCGATAGGTCGGCGTGGTCATCGTCTGGGTCGTCGTCCCGTCAATCCCGTCGGTCTGGGTCAGCGTCCCGGTGATGCCCAACGCGGCGCGACCCGGTGCGCGATCCACCCACAACGGCCCGGGAACCCCCATCGCCTGCAGGGCCGCGTTGAGCTGTGCCACGGTCAGCGGGCGGCCCGGCTCTGTGCCGACCGGCAAGTCCTTGAGCGACGCCCGGACACCGGGCGTCACGGCCAACAGCAGATTGTCCTGCTTGAAGGTGAACGGATCGTCGTTCAAGCGGAACTCCGGCCTAAACTGCGGCCGGCCGTTCCTCAACACCGGCCGGCCCTGGAGATCGCGCACCAGGTAGTCGGTCCCGGCGAAGCGCGGGTCGTCCGACGTCAATCCCCGATGGGTGTATTGGTAGACCAGCGGCTCGACACTGCGGATCGTCGCCCCCTCGAACGTGGTGGTGCGGCTGACCGAGATCTGGCTGAGCAGGAGCGGCTGGGTGCCGTGGATCGCGTAGACCTGGTAGACGTCGGTCGCCGTGGATGAGCCGTCGAAGCCATCCGCGTGGGTGGACACGGTCGTCTGGTACGACGTGAGCAGACCCATGCGGGCGAACGTGGGGCGGTCCGGGTCCTCGTAGAGCGCCGGGGTCTTCCCACCGTCCCGGCGCTGCAGATCCAACGCGGCGATCTGCCGGCCCGACAGGTCCTGCACCCGCTCGGTCCCCTCGGTGTAGCCCAGCCACGCCTTCGTGTCGGTCGTCTGCACCGAGCCGTCGAGTTGGGTGGTCGTCGCCACCCGGCGTTCGAACGTCATCCGCGGCGTGTTGGCGAAAATCTTGTCGAACTGCTGAGTGATCGTCGTCACGGTGGAGACGCCGAACAAACCGGTTTCGGTCGAGGTGCCGGTGGTGGTGGCGCTGATCAAGTAGCCGGGGGCATCGAACCCGCGATTCCTGTCGCGGTCGTACTCCGGCTTGAACTGCCACTGACCGTTGGAATCCAAGGCCGCGAAATTCGTCCGCTGCAGCTCGAACGCCGATTCCCCGCCCCGCGTGTAGGTCCGGGTCTCGGTCAGCGCCTGATGCGACGTCGAGCCGTCGGCCGCCTGCGTGTCGGTCGTCGAGCGGATCTGCGTGGGCCGCGCAAAGCGGTACCGCGTCCACAACGTCACGTCGTACGCCTCGTTCCGCTGGACGGTGACGCCCGCAGTGCCGAAGAGCGTCTCGAACGTCGTGACGGTGCCGCCGAACGTCTCCGTCCGGCCGGTCCGCGGATCGGTAAACGTCACCGGCAACGGGATCGGGAATCCGAACAGCCCCCAGAATTCCGCCCGCTCACCGCCGACCTCCTGCGCACTGACGGGCCGGCCCGGCTCCAGCACGCCAGACCCCGGCGTCCCCGGCGCCTGGTCATTGACGATCCCGTACCCCTGCCATTCCCGGCTGTACGTGGTTGAGCGTGTCCCGGCCAGGTCCTCGCTCGTCGTCGTCCGCTCCGTCAACTGCCGCTTCGGCCGCCCCTCCGAG
>MHGT01000005.1:13974-14699 GCA_001805695.1 Omnitrophica WOR_2 bacterium RIFCSPHIGHO2_02_FULL_67_20
AACCAGGTCGTGGCGAACGTCACGGTGCCGAACGGATCCACCGTGCGGGTCTTCTGTGCCACGAGACGCCCCGGATGCTCCGAATTCAACTCCAGCGGATGGATCGGCGCCTGCGCCAGCCACGCCCCCCCGTGCGCCGCATCCGCCGCGTATCGCGTGAGGGTCGTCACCGGCTCCACCAACGTCGTCCTGCTTCCATCAAAACTCTCTGAGTCCTGCCGGCCGACGGTCGCGGCGGTCTCCAGCAAGCGCCCGGCCTCGCGGCGGCGCAGGGTGTCGGGGGTGGCCAGGACGTAGGTGAAGGCGGTGGTCACCGTCTGCTCGGTGCGGGTCCCGTCGACGGCGTCGGTGACGCTGGCGGTGGTCTGGGCGCGCGGGGTCAGCTGGCCGGTGGCCCGGCGGGTCGGCAGCCCGTCGGTCGTCGTCGTGGTCCGGGTCCGCGCCTGGAAGAGGTCGAGGGTCTCGCTGACGCTGGCCCCGACCCGCAGGCTGCGCGCCAGCCACGGCCAGGCGGCGGTGGCCGTCAGCCGCGGGAAGAGGGTCGTCACGACGCCGTAGCCGGTCACCGTCGTCGCCGGGGCGGTCTGGGTCGTCACCGCCCCGTCGTAGCCCGTCGAGACCGAGCGCGTGACGGTCGCGGCGGTCTCCAGCAAGCGCCCGGCCTCGCGGCGGCGCAGGGTGTCGGGGGTGGCCAGGACGTAGGTGAAGGCGGTGGTCACCGTCTG
>MHGT01000006.1:0-11567 GCA_001805695.1 Omnitrophica WOR_2 bacterium RIFCSPHIGHO2_02_FULL_67_20
CACGTCGATCGCCTCGCGGTCGGGTGCCGCATGCGTGCTGCCGGAGAAGCCGAGCAGGATGAGCGCTTGTTCCTTCTCCATCGTGCGCCAGATCTGCCGGACGTCCGTCGGCGGAGACTCCGGGAGACGGTCCGGCCACTCGGCGGCTTTGGCCGGATGAGCGCCGAACGACCGCTCCAGATGGCGCGCGATGGCGCGCTCATCGAAGTCGCCGAAGACTGCGACGACCATGTTGGAGGGGACCAGCCAGCGCCTGGCGAACTCGACGCACTGCCGGCGCGTCAAGCCGGGGATCGTCGAGCGCTCGCCCAGCGGGTTGAAGCGGTACGGGTGCGTGCCGAAGAGGCTCTGCCGGAGCAGCCGGCCGCCGACGTCGAAAATTTCGTCCTCCTGCGCCTTCAGCTGGTTGGTAATGAGCGCGCGCTGGATCGTCAGCTCCTCCTCGGGGAAGGCGTGCTGGGTCACGAGCTCGTCGACCAGCACCAGCCCCTGCTCCACATCCTTCGACAGGAGCTGCAGGACGACGCCGAAGCCGTCCCGTCCGCTGAAGGGCTCGAGCGAGCCGCCGAGCGACTCCACCTCCTCGGCGATCTGGGAGGCGTTCCGCCTGGCGGTGCCCTTGGTGAGCAGCTGGGCCACCAGGTTGGAGAGCCCCTGGGTGTTGTCGGTCTCCACGCGCACCCCGCCGCGGAACCCGACCGCGATCGCCGCGATGGGCAGCGACCGGTCCACGCCGATGAGCGCGGTCGCCTGGTTCGGCAGGACGGTCTTCGTCACGGCCATCCGCCCCGGAGCGGCGGTGGGTGCTGCGGCGGCCGCGGCCGTCGTCTGCGGCCGGATCAGCGCCCGCGTCATCCGGTTCGCATCCAGGATGCGCCGAGCGGCCGCCTGCACCTGCTCGCGCGTGACGCGCTGCACGCCGTCCACGTAGTGTCGGGAGAAGAGCGGGTCGCCGGTCGCACTGAGCGAATTGGCCAGGTCGCCCGCCTTGCCTTCGACCGTCTGGAGGCCGAAGAGGTAGTCGGCGCTCACCATCTGTTTCGCCTTCCGCAGCTCGGCATCGGTGACCCCGCGCGTCTTGACGTCCTCGATGACCGCCAGGACCGCCTGCACCGCTTCGTCCACCCGCTCGGGGTCGGCGCGCAGCTGCACCGCGAATACGCCGGGGTCGTACGGGGTATAGTTCCAGGCCGAGGCGGCATGCGCGAGCCGGCGCCGATGGACGAGCGTTTCGTAGAGCCGACAGCTATGCCCATTACCGAGGATGTTCGCGAGCACGTCGAGCGGATAGAGCTCCGGGTCGAAGAGCCTGACGGACGAGAAGCCGAGGAGCACGTACGCCGTCTGGACCGGCAGCTCCAGCGTCGCCTCCTTGGCGCTGGCCGCCGGCGGCTCCGCCGGGACGAGCTGCTGCCGGGGATCGGTCGTCCCGCGCGGCCAGGCGTCGAACAGTTCCCTGGCCAGCTTGGGAAACGCGTCGCCGTCCAGGTCGCCCGAGCAGGCGATCGTGATGTTCTGCGGCTGGTACTGCGCGGCGTAGAAGGCGGCCATGTCCCGGACGGCGAGCTGCTCGAGGAGCGGCTGGTAGCCCAGGATGGGATGGCGGTACGGGTGCTCGAGGTAGTGGCGGCTCCAGAAGAGCTGGTTGATGCGGCGGTCCGGGTCATCCAGATTCATCTGGATTTCCGAGATGACGACCGCCCGCTCTTTCTCGAACTCCTCCGGGGGGAAGACGGCGTGCTGGAGGATGTCCGCCAGCATCGCCAGCGCCTCCTTCAGGTAGCGGGACTCGACGAAGAGCGAGACTCCGGTGGCGTCGAAGGAGGTGAAGGCGTTGATCGTGCCGCCGTAGCGGCGGACCTCCTGGTCGATGGTGCCGGGCGCGCGGGAGGTTGTGCCCTTGAAGAGCATGTGCTCGATGAAATGGGTCATGCCGGTGCCGACGAACGGCCCTTCCCCGCGCAGGCCGCCCTTGATGCGCGCCTCGATGGCGACGAGCGGCTGGCGGTGGTCCTCCTCCCAGACCAGCTGCAGCCCGTTGCCGAGTTCAAGCTGGCGGACGGCAGTGCTTGGCTCTGCGGCGGTCGTGTCGGCGTGTGCGTTGGGCATGCGGGCGTTACCGGTGAAGGCGATACTGAGCGCCACCGCCAGAGAGCCGTAACCTAACGGCGCGAGGAGCGCGGCGACCCGGAACGCTGCGACGGGCCGCCGCCCTGCACGCTGACTGGTTGTGGACGGGTTGAGGCGAGGGGGGATGGGCACTCGAGGAACTACATGGAGCGGGCGCGTCGGCTGATGGCTTGCCGGAGCTCTCGGCGCTTGCGCTCGCTCGGCTTCTCATAATGCTTCTTCGCCTTGAGCGCCTTCAGCGTACCCTCGCGCTCCAGCATGCGCTTAAAGCGCCTCAGCGCCTTCTCGAGCGACTCATCGTCTCTGACTTCAACGCGTGGCATCGTGTGACCTCAAGGGAGAATTATAGGCTACCCGCACCGGACTGTCAACCAGGACGGGGTCTGCCCCCCTAGGAGCCGAGGAGGAACTCGAGCGGGACGACGATCGTTTTGCTCGGCTCGGAGGCCATGGAGGGGGGGAAGGCTGGGAACGGGGCGGCGGCCGTCACGATACGCGCCGCCGCCTCCTGAAGCTGCCCGGAGGGCGCCGACCGGTCGGAGACGATCCGCACGTCCTCCACCATGCCGGACGCCAGCAGTTGGAAGGACACGTACACCAACCCTCCGTCCGGCTCGCCTTCCAGCCAGGGTTGGCGGTTGGCGGTCTGCTGGATCTGGTCACGGAGGGCGCTGAAGTAGCTCAAGAGGATCGGGTCGCCGCGCGAGGCGTCCACGAGGTCGGTCAGGTCAACGACGGAGCCTCGCTCGGGCAAGAAGTCGTCCATGCTCTGGCCGGCCATCAGGGAGGGCCGGTCCGGAATGCGGATCTGCGTGCGTTCGCCGAGGCTGGCGGGCGCCGGGGAAGACACCACCTCGCGCTTGGCGCGGGCCAGCTCTTCCTGCAGGACGCGCAGCTCGTCCTGGACCGCTTCGACGTTGTACGTGACCTCGATGGGTTTGATGGTCCTGGGGAGGGTGAACCAGTTGAGCGAGAGCAGTTCGGCGAGCAGGAGGACGAGATGGATGCCGACCGAGACCCCGAACGCCAGCAGGAAAAGCTGCTCGCCGTCCAGCTTCGTCAGCCGCCTGAGCCACCCCGTCACGGCGAGATTCTCCATCCGTACTGTCCCACAAGGGGGACAAAGATGCACCCGGTGATCTCCAGGCGGCGGACCGCCCCTTGCCGTTTCTCCGCTTCGACCAGCGTCTGCGCGCTCGGCCCGCCGATCGGCAGGACCAGGCGTCCCCCCTCGGCCAGCTGCGCAAGGAGCGGCGGCGGGATGTCCGGCGACGCGGCGGTCACGATGATCGCGTCGTAGGGCGCATGCTCCGGCCAGCCCAGCGAGCCGTTGCCCGGCGTGAGGTGCACGTTCAAATAACCCAGTCCCTCGAGCCGCGTTTTCGCCGACGCCAGGAGTTCCGGCAGCCGCTCGACGGAGAAGACCTCCAGCGCCAGCTCCGCCAGGATGGCGGTCTGATACCCGGAGCCGGTGCCGATCTCCAGCACCCGCTCATGGCCCTGCAGCCGGAGCCGACTGGTCATCAGCGCGACCATGTAGGGCTGGCTGATGGTCTGCCCCTCTCCGATAGGGAGCGGCCGGTCGGCGTACGCCTCCCGCTCCAGCTCCTCCGGCACGAACCGGTGGCGCGGCACTTTCCGGAACGCGGCCAGCACCCGCGGGTCCGCGATCCCCCGGCTCTTGAGCTGGTCCTCCACCATGCGCGTCCGCTGGGCGTCGAACATTGCCGCCTTCAGCGCCCCGGCCTGAGACTGCGCACGAGCACGCCGACGAACCGCAGCGCGTCGCGCACCGGCCGGATGCGGCTCGGGTGGTTTTCATAGATGCTGCGCACCGGGACGGAGACGATCTTCCACTTGCGCCGGGATGCTCCGAGCAGGAGCTCCGTTTCGATCTCGTAGAACCGGCTCCGGAGGGGCACGCTTTCCAGCACCTCACGCCGGATGAACCGGAAGCCGCACTGGGAGTCCGGAATGGGCTGGCGGGCCAGCAGCGAGACGATGCGGGACATCAGGCGGTTGGTGACGCGTCGCACGGCCGGCATGGCGGCGCCGTTGGCGAGGCGGTTGCCCAGGACGAGCGCGGCGTGCTGGTGCTCGGCGGCGCTGATGAGCGAGGGGATGTCGGCGGGGTCGTGCTGCCCGTCGCTGTCCATCGTGACCACGCCGTCGTAGCGCGCGCGGAGCGCGTGCTCGAACCCGGTGCGCAGGGCGCGGCCCTTGCCTTCGTTGCGCAGATGGCTGATGACCAAAGCACCCTCCCCCGCGGCGACGGCGGCGGTCCGGTCCCGGGAGCCGTCATCGACGACGACGACGCCCAGGTGGTGGCTCTTGATGCGCCGGATGAGTGAACCGATCGTGTCGGCCGCGTCAACGGCCGGGATGACCACGCAGTACCGTCCCGTCATCTACGAACGGCTGAGGGCTCCGGGCTCCGGGCTCGGGGCACCTGCCCCCAGCCTCTCCGGTCCGCCCTCCACGACCGAGTTGGCCGGGGCGGGCCAGCCTCCAGCCCTGAGCCGAGCGGTTGGATCGCCTCGTGAAACATGAGCCACTGCTCCGGGAACCGCCGGACATACCGTTCCAGCACGTCGGCGTACCGCCGGGTCAGCGACCGGACCGCCGCGTCCCCCGTCTCGCTGCCGTCCGGCCAGATGGCCGGTTCAATGAACAGCCGAAACGCCCAGCGCCCTTCCCGGATGAGAAAGACGGGAAGGACCGGTGCGCCGCTCCGGAGGCTGAGCACGGCGAGCCCGCGCGGCATCGTGAGTGACCCGGAGCCGAATGGCACCGGCAGGCCCGCTCCGGTCACGTCCCAGTCTCCGAGCACCCCCAGCAGGTCTCCCGCCTTGAGCCTGCGCAGGCAGCACCCCATCGAGTGTTCTCCCAAGGGGATGACGTTCAGCCCGCAGCGCTGCCGCTGGCGGGTAAAGAGCCGGTCGGTGCGGGGATCGGCGTGCGGCAGGACCACCAGGGTGACGGGAAAGCCCAGGCGGCGGATGAAGACGGCCCCGAGTTCCCAATTCCCGAGATGGCCGCTCAACAGGATGGCGCCGCGGCCGAGCGCGCGGCATCGCTCGAGGTGAGAGCCGCCCTCGATGGCGAGCGCCGGAGTCTCGGGCCGGCGGATGGCGAAAAACTCGACGAGATACCGGGCGAAGTTCCGGAAGACATCGCGTCCGACGGCCGCCTGGTCTTCGGCGGGGATCTCGAGCAATCTCGAGAGGTTTGTGCTGACCGCCTCGCGCGCTGCCCGCCGCCGCCACTGCGCATCGGCGGCCCACTGGGCCAAGCGGAAAGCGGTACGGAGAGGCAACCGCGGGCTGAGCCACTCGATCAGCTGGTAGCCGGCATGCGCGAGACGGCGGTTAAGGGATGAGACTGGCTGCATGCTGGGGTGCGGCTGAGAAGGCGTCCGGAGCCGCGGGCTCACCGCGCGAGCGGTCGGCCAGCGCGGCCAGCAGCCGGGCCACGTCCAGCGCGGCGGTCGGGTGGGAGAGTGTGGCACTGCGTTCGCGCATCGTCTGGAGCTGGCGCGGATTGTCGAGCAGATCGCGCACCGTCTGGCGGACGGTCACCGGGGAGCCGGCCTGCACCGCTGCGCCCTGCGAGAGCAGGAAGCGCGCGTTGTACGCTTCCTGCCCTGGAATCGGATTGACGATGACGAGCGGCAGGTGCTTGGCGAGCGCTTCGGACGTGGTGAGCCCGCCCGGCTTGCTCACGAGGAGCGTGGCGAGGCTCATCAGCGCCGGGATCTCGTCGGTATAGCCCAGCGGGACGAGCCGGTGGCGGAATCGCTGGCTCTCCAGCCACGCGAGCAGCTGGCGGTTCCGCCCCGCGACGACGACGAGCTGGCAGGGATACGGCAGCAGATCGAGGCTCTGCACGATGTCCCGCAGGTTCCCGAACCCGCCGCCGCCGCCCATGATCAGGATGATCGGCCCTGACGGGTCGAGCCCGAAGCGCCGGGCGGCCGCCTCCCGGTCGACGGCGTCCAGGAAGGACAGGTCGATCGGGATGCCCAGCACCCGGACGCGGGAGGCGGGGATGCCGTGCTCGACGAACCGTTGCTTCACCTGCTCAGACGGCACGACGTAGACATCCACGGTGTCGTGGAACCAGTAGAGGTGCGGGGCGTAATCGGTGAGGACGCCGATGAGCGGCACCGCCAGGCGGTGGTGCTTCTTGAAGTCCGCGACCATGCCGCAGGGGTAGGCCTGCGTGCAGGCGATGGCGTCCGGACGGACCGTCTCCAGCAGCCGCTCGAGCTTGGCGGCCTGGTAGCGGTGCAGCAGGCCGCGGAAGAACTGGACGCGCCGGTGGATCGCCGGGTTGTCGTAGAGGTATTCCCAGATGTCGGGCTGGTGGCGGATCAGGGAGGAGTAGGTCTGGAAGATGGCCCAGCGGACGAAGCGGCTGGTGTAGCGGGAGGCGTCGATGCTGGTGACGGCGGCCTGCGGGTCCACATGCGTGATCGCCCGCTCAATCGCGCAGCTCGCACGGTGATGGCCCGTGTGGCTGGTGATGTGCATGAGCAGAAAGCGTCGTCCCATGTGCGTCAATGCCTTGGAGGACGCTGATGACCGCAGATGGATTGCAGATGACCGCTGATCTACGGCCATCTGCACTCTTCAATCAGCGGCCATCTGCGTCCACGTTAGTCTTCCATCTGCAGGACCCTGGCGATGCGCTTGACGGCTTCGCGGAGGCGCGCGTCCGGCTGGACGAGGGCGAACCGGATGTAGCCCTCGCCGTACTCCCCGAAGCCGCTGCCGGGCGCCGTCACGACGCCGGTTTCCTGCACGAGGAGTGTCGCGAACTCGAGCGACGTCAGCGCGCTGAACTTGGGCGGGATCTTCGCCCACACGTAGAAGGTTCCCTTCGGCATGGGCACCTCCCACCCGATCCGCTTGAGAAGCGGCACGAACGCGTCCCGCCGTCTCTTATACGTCGAGACCGCCCACTGGACGTAGTCCTGCGGGCCGGTGAGTGCTGTGATCGCCGCCCACTGGACGGCGCGGAAGATCCCGAAGTCGATGTAGCTTTTGGTTTTCGCCAGCGAGGCGAGGATGTCCTGGTTGCCGACGCCGAAGCCGAAGCGCAGGCCCGGCAGGCTGTAGGACTTGGACAGGGTGTGAAACTCCACGGCGACGTCCTTCGCCCCTGCCACCTCCAGGATGCTCGGCGCGCGCGGGCCGTCAAAGACAAAATCGGAGTAGGCGAAATCGTGCACGACCATGATGCGGTGGGTGCGCGCCCACGCGATGACCTCCTTGAAGAACTTCAGGTCCGCCACCGCCGTCGTCGGGTTGTGCGGGTAACTGAGGAAGAGCATCTTCGACTGCTTGAGGACGCTCGGCGGGATGGCGCGGAGGTCCGGCAGGTAGCGCCGCTCCGCGTGGATGGGGAGGTTGTACAGGATCCCGCCCGCCAGGACGACGCCGTTGAAGTGGACCGGATACGTCGGGTTCGGGACGAGTGCCACGTCGTCGTGGTTCAGGAAGGCGAGCGAGAGGTGCGAGATCCCCTCCTTGGAGCCGATGAGCGGCAGGACCTCCTCGACCGGATCCAGCGTCACGCGGAATTTGCGGTGGTACCACTGGGCGATCGCCTCGTTGAGCTTGCGCTCGACTTCCCCGCCCTTGCGCGAGTAGGGATGGTTCGCCGGCTTGCGCGACTGCCGGACCAGCTCTTGCACGACATGCTTGGGCGGCGGCAGGTCCGGGTTGCCCATGCCGAGGTTGATGATGTCCTTGCCCTGCGCCCTCGCCTGCTGGGTCAGCTCGTCGAGGATCGTGAAGAGGTAGAGCGGCAGCCGCTTGAGGCGGTTCGCCTCATGGAAGAGGCGGCCATTGTTGCGCGTCTGCTCGCGCTTCGTGCGCTCCCGCAGCTGCTGCTGGATGCGCCGGATGGACGAGGAGGAGAGCGTCGTGGTGCTGGCCATATTGTTCTCCTCACCAAGGTGAGGTGATTGCCTGGCTGTTGAGCGCGTCCACCGCATGGTACGAGCTTCGGACGAACGGCCCCGCCTTCACCCAGGCAAAGCCGGCCTCATCGGCCAGCCGCTCGTACCACTGAAACCGTTCCGGGCTGACGTACTCCATCACCGGCAGATGGCGCTCGTCAGGCCGCAGGTACTGTCCGATGGTCAGATGCGTCACGCCGGCTTCCCGCGCGTCCGCCAAGGTCCGCCGCACCTCCTCGGGCGTTTCCCCGAGGCCGACCATCAGGCTCGATTTGATGAGGCTGCCGGTGCCGAGCGCTGCGGCGAACGCCAGCGCGCCGAGCGAGCGCCGGTAGTCCGCCTGCGGCCGCAAGAGGTTCGAGAGGCGCTCCACGGTCTCCACGTTGTGGGCGAACACCTCCGGCCGGCCCGTCTCAAGCACCTGCCGGATGAGCTCCTCGCGGCCGTGGAAGTCCGGCACGAGCGTTTCGATGGTGATGCCGGGATTGTGGCTGCGCACCGTCCGGATCACGTCGGCGAAATGCCCCGCCCCCTCGTCCCGCAGGTCGTCCCGCGCGACAGACGTGATGACGGCGTGCCGGAGTCCCAGCCGCCGCACCGCCTCGGCCACGCGCCAGGGCTCATCCGCCTCCGGCGGCTGCGGCCGGCCGTGGTCCACCGCGCAGAAGCCGCAGCTGCGGGTGCAGCGCTCGCCCAGGATCATGAACGTGAGCGATCGCCGCGACCAGCACTCCTGCAGGTTCGGGCAGACCGCGCTCTCGCACACGGTCGCCAGGCGCAGGTCCTCGACCAGGCCCCGGACCTCGCGGGCAACACCGTGCGGCGAGAACGACTGCTTCATCCAGCGTGGGTAGCGCTGCATTACCGCCGCATTAGATCGTCACCTTCACCGTGCGCATCTTCTCGATAATCGCGTCGGCCATCTCTTTGGTGCCGACGGCGGTCGGGTCGTTGCGGTCGGCTTTGAGGTCGTACGTCACCCGCCGGCCCTCCCGCAGGACCGCCGCCACCGCCGCGTCCAGCCGCCGGGCCGCCGAGCGCTCCCCGAGGTAGTCGAGCATCATCACCCCGGAGAGGATCATGGCGACCGGGTTGACCTTGTTGAGGCCGGCGTACTTCGGGGCACTCCCGTGCACCGCCTCGAACACGGCGATCCCATCGCCGATATTGGCGCCTGGGGCGACACCCAGGCCCCCGATGAGCCCGGCGCACAAATCCGAGATGATGTCGCCGTACAGGTTCGGCAGGACCAGGACGTCGAAGTCCTGCGGCTTGAGGACGAGCTGCATGCAGGTCGCATCCACCAGCCGGTCCTCGAACGCGACGCGCCCCTCATAGGCTGCTGCCACCCGGCGGGCGGTCTCCATGAAGAGGCCGTCCGTGAACTTCATGATATTCGCTTTGTGCACCGCCGTCACCTTCTTGCGGCCGTGCGCGAGCGCGTGCTCGAAGGCGTACCGGACGATGCGCTCGGTCGCCGTCGCGGAGATCGGCTTGATGCTGATCGCGGCATCCGCCTGGATCGGCTGCTTGGACCAGTCCGTGAGCTGGGCGATGAGCTGCTTCGTGCGCTCCTCGCCCGCGGCGAACTCGATGCCGGCGTAGAGGTCCTCGGTGTTCTCGCGGACGATCACGAGGTTGACCTGCGAAAACGGCGAGCGCACGCCGGCGTAGGTCCGGCAGGGGCGCACGCACGCGTACAGGTTCAGTGCCTTGCGCAGCGCGACGTTGACCGACCGGAACCCCTTGCCAATGGGCGTCGTGATCGGTCCCTTGATCGCCACCCGGTTGTCGCGGACCGACTTGAGCGTGTCCTCAGGCAGCGGGGTGTTGAACTGCTTGATGGCCCCCTCGCCCGCCGGACGCTCATCCCACTGGAATGAGACGCCGGTCGCTTCAAGGCAGCGACGGGCCGCCCAGGCGACTTCCGGGCCAATGCCGTCACCAGGAATGAACGTTATCTTGTGCATCTTGAGTCCACCGTTTACCCCGCTGGTCGCCGCTTCTTCAGCCACTCGCCCAGCCGGCCGAGCGCATCGTCAATGGTTTTCAGCGACGCCGCGAAGCTCATCCGGAGAAACCCCGGAGCGCCGAACCCTTCGCCCGGCACCGTCGCGATCAGGAGATCCTCCAGCCACTGCGCCGCGGTCGCCTCGGCGGACTGCTGCAGGCCGCTGACGCTGCACCAGGCGTAGAAGGCGCCCCCCGGCATCGCGCACCGCAGGGGAGCGAGCCGGTTCAGGCCGCTGACGAGGCGGTCGCGCCGCTCTTGGAACTCGCGCCGCATGGCGGCGACCGGGGCTTGGTCGCCGGTCAGCGCCGCCAAGGCGGCATACTGGCTGATGGAGGTTGGGTTCGACGTCGAATGGCTCTGGACGTTGACCATGGCTTCGATCCACGGCTGGGGGCCGGCGGCCCAGCCGATGCGCCAGCCGGTCATGCTGTAAGTTTTTGAAACCCCACCGAGGATCACCGTCCGGTCACGCATCTCCGGAACCGCCTGCACGATGGAGACGTGGCGCGAGGGCGGGTAGACCAGCTGGTCGTAAATTTCGTCGCTGACCACGATGAGGTCGCGCTCGATCGCGAGCCGGGCGAGTGCCTTGAGCCGGCCCTCATCGATCACGGCGCCCGTCGGGTTGCCGGGGCTGTTGATGATGATCGCCTTGGTCGAGCCGGTCAGCGCTCCGCGGACCGCCTCGGGATCCGGCAGGAACCCCTCCGCCTCCCGCGTCTCAACGACGACCGGCGTCGCACCGGCCAGACGGACCAGCGGCGGGAAGCTGACCCAGTAAGGTGCCAGCACGATGACCTCATCGCTCGGCTGGCAGAGCGCCTGGAAGACGTTGAAGAGCGCGTGTTTCGTCCCGCAAGTGATGATGGTCTGGGCGGGCTGGTACGAGGTGCCGCGCGTCCGGTTCACGGCCGCGGCGGCCGCCGAGCGCAGCTCGGGGATGCCGGCCACCGGCGTGTATTTCGTCTGGTTGTCGCGGATGGCCTGGATCGCCGCCTGCTTGATGGGCTCCGGCGTCTGGAAGTCGGGTTCCCCGGCGGTAAAGTCGAGCACCGGCTTGCCGGCCTTGGCGAGCGCCTTGGCCTTGGCGGCCAGGGCGAGGGTGGGCGAGCCTTCGACGTGGCGAAGGCGATCCGCGATAACTCTGGAGGTATCCATACCGAAGATGGATTTCGCAGATTGTGGCTTGATTTCGCAGATGGACGTCGTGATCGGCGAAATCACTTCAACATCTGCGGAATCATCATTTCTTCTTACGGGTCCAGATGTGGCGCAGCCCCTCGAAGAACCCCTTCGGTGTCTCGCCCTCCTCCGCCTTCTGCGGTTTGGGCTGCGGGCGCTTCGGGGCGGCCGGTTGCGGTGCGGGAGCCGGCTTGGCGCCCGGTGTGACGGCCGGCTGGCTCACCGGCAGGCGGCTGAGCGCCAGGAGCGCTTTCTGGGCGCCGTCGCCCAGCCGAA
>MHGT01000006.1:11585-27689 GCA_001805695.1 Omnitrophica WOR_2 bacterium RIFCSPHIGHO2_02_FULL_67_20
AGGCCGAGCCGCGTCACGCGCGTGTAGCCGCCGGCGACATCCAGGTAGCGGGGCGCGATCTCCGCAAAGAGCCGCTTGACGAGCGTCCGGTCCTGGAGGATGCGGTACGCGCGGCGGCGCGAGTGGATGCTGCCCTCTTTACCGAGGGTGACCAGCCGGTCGGCCAGCCGCTGGGCTTCCTTGGCCCGGGCGAGTGTGGTCCGGATCTGGCCATGGTGGACCAGCCCCTTGACGAGGCTGTTCAGAAGCGATTGCCGGTGCTCGCTTGGTCTCGAGAGGCGTTGGTTGCGTTTTCCGTGTCGCATGCGTCAGGGTGAGGCCTGAGTCGCCGCGCTGGCTTCGGACGCGCCCATCCCCAGCGAGAGCCCCATCCCGTGGAGCAGCTCGTCGATCTCCGCCAGCGACTTCTTGCCGAAATTGCGGTACTTCAGCAGCTCCTGCGGGCTCTTCTGCACCAGCTCGCCGATCGTGTGGATCTTGGCTTCCCGCAGGCAGTTGGCCGAGCGGACGGAAAGCTCCAGCTCCGAGATCGGCGTCTTGAGCTTCTCCAGCAGCTCCTCGCTGACCGCTGCCGGCTCTTCCTCCTCCGGCTCCTCCGGCAGCGTCCCGTAGTTCACGAAGAGATCCAGGTGGCGCTGGTAGATGTTGGAGGCGTACAGCAGCGCGTCCTTCGGGCTCATGGCGCCGTTCGTCCAGACTTCCAGCACCAGGCGGTCGTAATCGGTCACCTGGCCGACGCGGGTGTCCTCCACGCTGAAATTCACGCGCGTGACCGGGGAGAACAGGGCGTCAACCGGGATGACCCCGATGGGCTGGCCCTCTTTCTTGTGCTTCTCCGCGGGCACATAGCCGCGGCCGCGGCTCACATCGAGCTCCATTCGGAACTTCCCCGCCTTGGTCAGCGTGCACAGGGTGAGGTCCGAGTTGACCACTTCCACGGTGTCGTCGCCCTCGAGGTCTCCGGCCGTCACCGGCCCCTTCTTGTCCTTCTCGATCACCAGCGTCTTTGGCTGGCGCGAGTGGCCCCGCAGGACGAGCTGCTTCACGTTTAGGACGATCTGCGTGACGTCCTCCAGCACGTTGGGGACGGCGCTGAACTCATGCAGCACCCCGTCGATCTTGATCGAGGTGATCGCCGCACCCTCAATGGACGAGAGCAGCACCCGCCGGAGGCCGTTGCCGATCGTCATCCCATAGCCGCGTTCGAACGGCTCCGCGATGAACTTGGCGTACGTCTCGGTCGAGGTCTCCTCATCGCAGGAGAGCTTCTTCGGCATTGCCAGGTCGCGCCACAACGTTCCCATCCACCCCTCCTTATTTCGAGTACAACTCAACAATCAGTTGTTCCTGGATGCTGGCACCCATGTCGGAGCGCTGCGGGGTCCGGATGACCACGCCCTTCAGCTGTTCCGTATCGACCTGCAGCCATGCGGGGACCGGCCGGGTTTTCGTGCGTTCCAGGTTCTGCGTGATGCGCTCGGCCTGTCCCTTGCGCTGGGGGGCGAGCTGGATGACGTCGCCCGCCTTGACCTGGTACGACGGGATGTTGACCAGCCGGCCGTTCACCATCGTGGCCCGGTGGCCGACGATCTGGCGCCCTTCCCGCCGCGAGGTGGCGAAGCCCATCCGGTAGAGCACGTTGTCGAGCCGGCGCTCCAGCATCTCGAGGAGCTGCTGGCCCGTGACGCCCTTGGCCTTCTGGGCGATGTTGAAGTACCGCCGGAACTGGCGCTCCAGCATGCCGTACATCCGCTTGACCTTCTGCTTCTCGCGCAGCTGGATGCCGTAGTCCGAGAGCTTGACGCGCAGCTGCCCGTGCTGGCCGGGGGGATAGGCGCGCTTCACGCCGGCGCACTTGCCGGTGTCGCACTTCATGCCTTTCAGGAAGAGGTGCGTGCCCTCCCGCCGGCACAGCCGCGCGGCCGGCCCGGTATAGCGTCCCATTAGACGCGCCTCCGCTTCGGCGGACGGCATCCGTTGTGGGGGATTGGGGTGACATCCTTGATCGCCGTGATGCTCAGCCCGGCCTGCGAGAGCGAGCGGATGGCCGACTCGCGTCCCTGGCCCGGCCCCTTGACGAACACCTCGACCTCCTTGAGCCCCGCATCGAGCGCCTTCTTGGCGGCGTTCATGGCCGCGATCTGGGCGGCATAGGGCGTGGACTTGCGCGAGCCGTGGTAGCCGCTCGAGCCGGCCGTGCTCCAGCAGACCGTGTTGCCCGCGCGGTCGGTGATCGTGACAATCGTATTGTTGAAGGTCGCAAAGATGTGGGCGATCCCCTGCGTCGTGGACAGCTTCTTCTTCCCGCGCGTCCGCGGAGCCGTCTTCGGCGCGTCCTTGCCCGCCGCTTTCTCCGCCGGACTCGTGGCTTTGTCCGCCGTCTCCGGCGCGCTCGCGCCGGCGGGCGGGGCAGGCAGGTTCGCCGGCTCCCCCGGACCGCTCTTGTCTGCGTCAGCCATGCTCAGCTCCTTTCGCTTCTAAAGCGTGTTTCACAACCACCAGTATGATTCCGCAGATTTTGAGGAGATTTCGCCGATGACGACGTCCATCTGCGAAATCAATTCACAATCTGCGAAATCCATCTTCGGTTTTGAAAGGCGCTCTAAATAAACTGCTAGGGATGCGGAATCATGTTCGCGCCGGGCCCGATCCAGTGACCGGCCGCGTCGTCCGCTTCCGCACGCCCACCCGGGGCCGCGGTCCCTTCCGGCTGCGCGCGTTGGTGCGGGTCCGCTGGCCGCGCACGGGCAGCCCTCTCTTGTGGCGCAGCCCGCGGTAGGACCCGATATCGATCAGCCGCTTGATGTTCGCCGTCACCTCGCGCCGCAGGTCGCCTTCCACCTTGGCCGTGGCCTGGATGGTTTGAGTCAGCTTGGAGACCTCCTCATCCGTCAGGTCTTTCGCGCGTTTGTTCGGGTCAATCTGGGTGACGGACAGCACCCGGCGGGATGTCGCCGGTCCCACGCCGAAGAGGTAGGTCAACGCCACCTCGATCCGCTTTTCTTTCGGCACCTCGATTCCGACGATTCTCGGCATGAAGACGGCGCTCCCTTCCCGTTACCCTTGTCGCTGCTTGTGCTTCGGATTATCGCAGATCACCCGGATGATCCGCTGGCGGCGGATGATCTTGCACTTGCTGCAGATCCGTTTCACCGATGCGCGTACTTTCATGTGTCCGTTACCCCGTTAGCCGGTTGGCCGGTTCGCCCACACTAAAAGCGAAATGTGATACGTCCTCTCGTCAAGTCGTAGGGCGACAGCTCCAGCTTCACACGGTCGCCCGGCAGGATGCGGATATAGTGCTTCCGCAGCTTGCCGCCCAGGTGCGCCAGCACGGAGTGGCCGTCCTGGATCTCGACCCGGAACATCGTGTTGGGGAGCGCCTCCGTGATCGTCCCCTCAATTTCGATCAAGTCTTCTTTCGGCATGTCCCTTCGAGAGTAACCGGTGACCAGAGACCGGTAACCAGCTGGTTTCTGGTTACTGGTGTCCGGTTACCTCGTCAGTTCTCGTCAAGACCTCCGGGCCGTGTTCGGTGACGGCCACCGTGTGCTCAAAGTGGGCGGCGAGCGACCGGTCCTTCGTGACGACGGTCCACCCGTCGGACAGGATGTGCACGTCGTAGCTGCCCAGCGTCACCATCGGCTCGATGGCGAGCACCATGCCGGGCCGGAGCCTCGGCCCCATATTTGGCTCACCGAAGTTCGGGATGGGCGGTTCTTCGTGCAGGGCGCGCCCGATCCCGTGCCCCACGAAATCTCTGACCACCCCGAATCCCGCGCGTTCCACGACCCGCTGGACCGCATGCGAAATGTCCGAGAGCCGGCGGCCCGCGGATGCGGCGGCAATGCCGTCCTCCAGCGCCCGCTTGGTCGCCTCGGAAAGCCGCCGCGCCTGCGGGCTCACCGCGCCGACCGGCACCGTCACGGCTGCGTCGGCGAACAAGCCGTCCACCACCGCGCCCGCATCGATGCTGACGAGATCTCCTTCGCGCAGCTTGCGCTCGCCGGGGATGCCGTGCACGACCTCTTCGTTGACCGAAACGCAGATCGTCGCCGGAAAGCCCCGGTAGTGCAAGAACGCCGAGGCCGCACCCGCCCGTCGGAGGTATGCGCCAGCCGCCTCGTCGAGCTGCTGCGTCCGGATCCCCGGCCGGACGAACGCGGCCAGGTGCGCGAGCAGTCCTGCCACGATCTGGCCGGCGCGGCGCATGACGTCAATTTCTCCCGGCGTCTTGAGTTCGATCATTTCTGACTTTAAAAATCCGTGTAATCACGTTTCAGTTCACCCAGTCCTGGCGGCGAAACAGGCCGAGGGTGCGTTTGTAGACCGTCTCGACATGACCGGCGCCGTTCACGGGAAAGAGCAGCCCCTTTTGCCGGTAGTAGGCCAAAAGCGGTGCGGCCGCCTTCCGGTCGATCGACAGCCGCTTGCGGATCGTCTCAAGCCGGTCATCCTTGCGGGTGGTCAGCCGTCCGTTGCAGCGGTCGCAGCGGCCCAGGTGCTTGGGGCGCATCGTGCGGACGTGGTAATTCTCGCCGCACCGTGCGCAGACCCGGCGTCCCGACAGGCGCCTGACGAGGAGCGACGTCGGCGACGTGAGATACACGGCGCCATCCAGCGGCTGGCGGTGCCGCCGGAGCACCCGGTCCAGCCCCGCCGCCTGAGCGCGCGTGCGCGGAAAGCCGTCCAGGACGAACCCCCGCGACGACCCGCCCCGTCCGCTCAGCCGCTTCGCCATCACCTCGACCACCAGGTTGTTCGGGACCAGTCGGCCGCTCGTGACGTACGCCTTGACCCGCTGGCCCAAGGGGCTGTTGCGCGCGATCTCCTCGCGGAAGATTTGTCCCGTCGAAAGATGCGGCGCGCCCAGCCGCTCCCGATAGAGCGATGCCAAAGAGCCTTTGCCGGCCCCCGGGGGGCCCAAGAGTACGATGCGCACGATTACCGTCGGCTTTTTAACCGCCCGGACTTGAAGAAGCCTTCGTAGTGTCGCATGAGCAGATGCGACTCGATCTGTTTCATCGTATCGAGCGTGACGCCGATCACAATCAGGAGGCTTGTGCCGCCGAAGAAGCCGGCGACCCTTGCTGGAATCTTCATCCAGGCCATGACGATATCGGGCAGGATGGCGATGACGACGAGGTACACCGCCGCCGCGAATGTCACGCGGGTCAAGATCTTGTCCAGGTAGTCCACGGTCGGCTGCCCCGGCCGGATGCCGGGGATGAAGGCGCCGACCTTCTTCATCTGCTCAGCCGCCTCGAGGAACTGGTGCGCCGTCAGCGCCGTGCTGAAGTAGGTAAAAAACAGGATCAGCGCCGCATAACAGAGGTTGAAGACGAGCGAGGTCCGGGAGAACCAGTCCATTAACCCATGCAGCTGCGGCACGAAGCCCGCGAGCTGAATCGGAAAGTACAGGAGCGACACGGCGAAAATAATCGGCAGCACCCCGCCGCTGTTCACCTTGAGCGGCAGGTAGGTGCTCTGCCCCCCGTACACCTTCCGCCCGACGACCCGGCGCGCGTATTGGACCGGAATCCGGCGTTGGCCCTGCTCGACGAAGATGATCGCCATGACGATGCCCACGAGAAAGGCACCCATCGCCATGAAGACCAGCGGCGCCATGGGCGACTGGTTCAGCCCGCCGGGCCCCAGGCGCAGCGTGATGTCCCGGATGGCGAGCGGGATGCGCCCGACGATCGAGGCGGTCATCAGGAGGCTCATCCCGTTGCCGATGCCGTGCTCGGTGATCTGCTCGGCGAGCCACATGATGATCGCCATGCCGCCCGTCATGGTCAGGACGGTGAGGAACCGGAACCCCAGCCCGGGGGTCAGCACGATCTGCGCGTGGAACTGCGCCGGAATCGCCTGTTCCAGCAGCAGCGCGTACATGAACGAGTTGATGACGGCCAGGAGGACCGTGGCGTACCGCGAGTACTGGTGGAGCTTGCGGTAGCCCTGCATCCCCTCCTTGCGCAGCTTCTCGAGCGCCGGGATGGCCGTGGCGAGCAGCGTCTCCACGATGATCGTCGCGCTGATGTAGGGCATGATCCCCAGCGCGAAGATGGTGGCGTTGGAGAGCGCGCCCCCCGTGAACATGTCGAGCAGATTGAGGAGTCCGCCGCCGCTCGCGGCCGACACCTCATCGAAGATCCGGCCCAGCTCCCGTCCGTTGATCCCGGGCACCGGAATGAAGATGCCCACCTCGTAGATCGCGAGCATCGCGAGCGTGAAGACGAGCTTCTTCCGGAGCTCGGGGATGCTCCACGCGTTGACGAGGGCGCTGAGGAGTCGGAACATTTTTAAATGGATTTCACAGATTTCAAAAGCTGATTACGCAGATAAATCTGCGGAATCATCTTTTAAAAATCCGCGAAATCATTTCTCAATGAGCTCCACCGTGCCGCCGGCCTGCTGCACCTTGGCCGTGGCCGAGGCGCTGGCGCGGTGGACCACGATGGTGACCCGCTTCGTGAGCGTTCCGTCTCCGAGGAGCTTCACAGCCTGGGAGGCGCGATTCATGAGATGCCGCGCTTTGAGCAGCTCGGGCGTCACACGCTCCCCATCGTTGAACCGGTTGAGCTGCTCGACGTTGATGATCTCGGCGCGCTCAGGCCGTCCGGTCGCTTTTTGCCGGAACCCGCGCTTGGGGAGGCGCCGGATGAGCGGACTGCGGCCGCCCTCAAACCCCGGCCGCTTGCCGGATCCAGTCCGCGCGCGCTGGCCTTTCTGGCCGCGCGTGGCGGTCTTGCCGTGGCCGGAGCCGATGCCCCGCCCCACCCGCTTCTTGCGGTGGCGCGCGCCGGGCACGGAGGGAATCGTTGACACGTTCATGAGAGTCGTTTCCCGTGAGGACGTTGTGTTAGTTTTCCGCGACTTCAACGACGAGGCGGCGGCGCTCGCGGATCGTTTCCTCGCTCTCCAGCGCCTGGAGCCCTTCCAGCGTCGCCTTGACGAGATTCACCGAATTGCTGGAGCCGAGCCGCTTCGTCAGGATGTCCCGGATGCCGGCCGCTTCGCACACCGCCCGGACAGCACCACCCGCGATGATCCCCGTGCCGGGGCTGGCGGGTTTGAGCAGGACGCGCGAGGCGTCAAAGCGGCCGACGATCTCATGCGGGATCGTCGCGCCCTTGAGCGGCACGGCGATCATGTTCCGTTGGGCCTGCAGAAACCCTTTGCGGATGGCGTCGGCCGCCTCATTGGACCTGCCCAGCGCCATGCCGACGCGCCCCTTGCCGTCGCCCACCACCGCGAGCGCGTTGAAGCCCAGCCGCTTGCCGCCCTTGTGGACTTTGGCGACGCGGTTGATGCCGATCAGCTTCTCCATGAGCTGCGTCCCGTCTGAGGAGCGCGCCTGCTCACGTTGCCGCCCCCGCGGCCCTCCGTCTCGAGCCATTAGACCTGAAGCCCTCCTGCGCGAGCCGCCTCTGCCAGCGCCTTCACCCGTCCATGATAGACGTATCCGCCGCGGTCAAAGACGACCCGCGTGACCCCCCGCTTGACGGCATCGGCGGCCACGAGCGCGCCGAGTTCCTTGGCCGCGTCAAGGTTGCCGCCCCGTTTGAGGTGCTTGAGCCGCTCATCCTTCGTGGACCAGCCGCACAGCGCCTTGCCAGCGACATCATCCACCAGCTGGACATAGAGGTGGTTGTGGCTTCGGAAGACGCACAGCCTGGGCCGCTCCGGCAAGCCCGTCACTTTCTTGCGCAGCCGCCGGTGCCGGGTGCGGCGGCCCTGCTCGCGTGTGTGGCTCATCCCACCACCTGCGCCAGACGGCGGCTCAGGCCACATGTTTGGCGGGCCGCCGTCACCGATGCGACTGGCGACGTGATAGCAACGTAAGATCCGCGGACCATCGGGGTTTGCCGAAGGCAAACCGGCGCAGGTGGTGGGATCATCCTCCGCCTCCCGCCTTGGCGCCGGCGCCGGTGGCCGCCTTGCCCGCCTTGCGCCGGATGATCTCGCCGACGTATTTGATCCCCTTGCCCTTGTACGGCTCTGGCGGGGCGATGCGCCTGAGGTTGGCGGCGAACTGGCCGACGAGGTGCTTGTCCGCGCCCTTCACGATGACGGACGTGGGTTTGGGCACCTCCACGGTGATCCCCTCGGGCAGCGCCACCACCACCGGATGGGAGAATCCCACCTGGATGGAGATCTGCTTGCCCTGCAGCTGGGCGCGGTACCCGACACCGGAGATTTCCAGCTCTTTCGAGAAGCCGGTGGACACGCCGTGCACCATGTTGGCGATGAGCGCCCGGTAGAGGCCGTGCATGGCTCGGTGGCGCTTGTCCTCAGCCGTCCGTTCCACCTTCAGCTGCTCCCCCTCCAGCCGGACGGTGACGGCCGGCGGGATGTCGAGCGACAGCTTACCCTTCGGCCCTTCCACGAGCAGCGAGGCGCCTTCCTGCTTGGTCGTCACACCGCTCGGAATCGTGACGGGTGCTCGTCCAATGCGCGACATTTTTATATGATTTCGCGGATCGCCAAGGGAAAACACCCCTTGAATGCGGATTCCACAGATAGAGTTTTTAATCCGCGTAATCTGTCCTTTACATGAGGTCCTTCTATGCAATCCGCGGAATCCCGTTTACCACACATAGCAGATGACCTCTCCGCCGATCCGCTGCTTGTAGGCGTCGCGCTCCGTCAGGATCCCCTTCGAGGTGGACACGACGGCGACGCCCAGTCCGCGCAGCACGCGCGGCAGCTCTGCCGCCTTGCGGTACGTGCGCACGCCCGGCTTCGAGATCCGGATGAGCTGCGTGATCACGGGTATCTGCTTGGACGATGAGCGCTTGGCGTATTTCAGATAGACGCGCAGCATCTTGGTCGCCGGATCCTCCTCACCGATGACCTTGTACGTCCGGATAAACCCCTCCTGCTTCAGGACCTCGAGGATCTGGGTGAAGAGCCGGGAGAACCGGACGTCCACCGCCGGATGGTAGGCGCGCGAGGCGTTCCGGATCTTGGTCAGTGCGTCGCCGATCGTGTCCATCACCAGCTCGCTTTCGTCAGGCCGGGGATCTCCCCGCGCCAGGCCATTTCCCTGAAGCACATGCGGCAGAGCCCGAAGCGGCGGTAGAAGCCCCGCCGACGGGCGCAGCGCTGGCACCGGTTGACCGCCCGGGACGTGAACTTCGGTGTACGCTTGGCTCGCTCGATCCACGAACGTCTGGCCATGAGTCTCCGCTAGTTGTCCTTGTCTTTGTCTTTCGTCGCGAACGGCATGCCGAACCCCTTCAGGAGCGCGTACGCCTCATCGCGGCTCTCGGCCGTCGTGACGATGACGATGTCCATGCCCGTGGGGTACGGCGACTGGTCCACCTGGATTTCCGGAAAAATCGTATGCTCCTTGATGCCGAAGCTGTAGTTGCCCCCCTGGTCGAAGCCGGCCGGGTTCAGCCCCCGGAAGTCGCGGATGCGCGGCAGGGCGGCGCTGACCAGCCGGTCGAGGAATTCGTACATCCGTGTGCGCCGGAGCGTGACCTTGCAGCCCACCGGGTCCTGCTCCCGGAGCTTGAAGTTCGAGATGGCCTTCTTCGCCCGCGTGATCAGCGGTTTCTGGCCGGTGATCAGGCCGAGGTCCTTCTGCACCGATTCCAGGTGCTTCGCATCGTGCGCCGCCTCGCCGCAGCCGATATTGACGACGATTTTCTCCAGGCGCGCCGCCGCCATGGGATTGGTGTGCTTGAACTGCTTGACCAGCCCCGGCGACAGCTCCTTGCGGTACCGCTCAAGGAGCCGGGGGACCTGATGGACCTGATGGTTGCTGGTGGTGGCCTGCTTCTGGACCATCGGTTACAGGGGCTCCTGGCACCGCCGGCAGATGCGCCGCTTCTCGTCCGTGCCGCTGACGCGCCAGCCGACGCGCGCGGGCTTCTGGCACTTCGGGCAGACCGGAGCCAGCTTGGCGAGGGCGATGGCCCCCTCCCGCTCCACGATGCCGCCGGCCTGGTTCTGCTGGCTGCGGCGCTCGAAGTGCTTCACGAGATTGATGCGCTCCACCAGGGCGCGCTCGGTCTCGGGCCAGACCTGGAGCACCTTGCCGGTCTTGCCCTTATCTTTGCCGCCCAGGATGGCGACGGTATCACCCTTCTTAATGCGTGCCATCAGACGACTTCCGGAGCCAACGAGATGATCTTCATGAACCGCTCGCGCAGCTCGCGCGCGACCGGGCCGAACACGCGGGTGCCCTTTGGGTTGTTCTGGTTGTCGATCAGGACGACCGCGTTCGAGTCAAACTTCAGCGTCGTCCCGTCCGGCCGGCGGATGGGCGCGCGGGTGCGGACGAGCACGCACCGCACCACTTCGCCCTTCTTGGCCATGGCGTCCGGGTCTGCGACGCGTACGTGCGCCGTGATCACATCCCCGATGGCCGCCGTTTTCTTGTTGCCCCGGCCAATCACGCCGATGGCCCACACCCTCTTCGCGCCGGAGTTGTCGGCCACTTCGAGCTGGGAGCGGACTTGGATCATCCCACCACTCCTAGAGCTTGCCCGCTGGAGGTAAGGCCCGGTTTCACCGCGGCCTCGTCCGCCTTGGGAACTGGAGGCGCGGTGGAGGCGCGCTGGAGGATCTCAACGAGCCGCCAGCGTTTGTCCTTCGAGATCGGCCGGGTCTCCATGATCTTCACGAGGTCGCCCACCGTGGCGCTGTTGGCCTCGTCGTGCACCTTGAATGAGGCGGCCCGTCGGATGATGCGGCTGTACTGTTGGTGCTTGGCCAGGCGCGATACCTGGACCACGATCGTCTTTTTCATCTTCGCGCTCGTGACGATCCCCGTCCGGATCTTCCGGTGTCCCCGGCCGCTCGTCGCGGCGGTATTCGGTTGTGCGGGCTGTGTCGTGGGCATCGCCGGTCTCACGTTTTGACGGCCGTTTGCCGTCGCTGCTGGTTCAGCACCGTGTGGATCCGGGCGATTTGACGCCGGAACGCCGAGAACCGGTGCGTGTGTGTCTGGGCCCCTTCCGCCGTTTTCTGGCGCGCCTGCCAGATCTCGCGGCGCAGCTGCTCGAGCTGCGTGCGCATATCCGGCTCCGGCATCGCGCGCAGTTCCTTGGCCGTGGGCCACTTGTCCGCCATCTCACGCCCCTTCGTCTTTGCGGTTCACGAGCCGCGTGCGGAGCGGCAGTTTGCTGGCCGCCAAGCGGAATGTTTCCTTCGCCAGCATCTCGGGAATGCCGTCCGCCTCGAAGAGGATCCGCCCGCGCTTCACGACGGCCACCCAGTGGTCCACGAGCCCCTTGCCGGCCCCCATGGGTTTTTCCTGTCCGTGGGTGGTCACCGGCTTGTCCGGGAAGACCCGCAGCCACACCTTCCCGCCCCGGCTCATCGACCGGCTGATGGCGACACGGCACGCCTCAATCTGGGCGGCGGTGATCCAGCCGTTGCCCAGCGCCTTGAGGCCGAACTCGCCGAAAGCGAGGCGCGTACCCCCCTTGGCGGCCCCGCGGCACTTGCCGCGGAACGCCTTCCGGTATTTGATTCGTTTCGGAAGCAGGAGTGACATCGCGGAACCCCCGTTACGACGGCTCGGCCGCGGCCGCAGGGGCCGGCGGGACTTCGATGTGGACGCGCGGCCTGGCCTGCGTTTTCTGGCGTTCGATGGAGACCAAATCGCCCCGGCAGACCCAGACCTTCGTGCCGATGCAGCCGGCCTTCGTGCGGGCGGTCGAGCTGCCGAACTGGATGTTGGACCGCAGGGTGCTGAGGGGCACCTTGCCGGTCCGGTACACCTCGCGCCGGGTCATTTCCGAGCCCGCCAGCCGGCCGTCGCAGACGACCTTGATGCCCTTGCACTCCTTGGACTCCATGGCCTGCTGGATCGCCCGCTTCATGGCGCGCCGGAAGGCGATGCGCTTCTCGAGCTGGAACGCGAGCGAATCCGCCACGAGCTGCGCTTCGATCGCCGGATTGGTGATTTCAACGTAGTCCATCTTCAGCTGCTGCTGCGGCCCGAGGATGTTCTGGACCGCGTCCTGCAGCCGCTGGATGTTCTCGCCGCGCCGGCCGATCAGGATGCCCGGGCGCGCTGTGGAGATGACGACCCGGACCCGCTCGGTCGACCGCTCAATGACCACCCGCGCGACCGCCGCTGAGGCCAGCTCCTTGTGCAGGAGCTCACGGATTTTGCGGTCTTCCTGGAGGTACTGGAGGAACATCTTCTTCGTCGGCCCAAACCATCGTGAGCTCCAGTCCCGCGAAATCGGCAGCCGCAGACACTGCGGATTGACTTTATGACCCATTCTTCGCCTCCGGCGAACGTTCAACGTTAAACGTGAAACGTTTAACGGGCCTCATGGCTTTTTCTCCAGTTCCACGGTGATGTGCGTCGTGCGTTTGAGAATGGGGGCGGCGCGTCCGAACGCAGCCGCACGGAACCGTTTCCACCGCGGCCCCTCGTCCGCCACCAGCTTCGAGATGATCACGTCCTCTTCGCGCAGTTCCGGGTGGCGCTGGCGGGCATTGGCAAAGGCCGACGCCAGCAGCTTCACGAGCGGCTTGGCCGCCCGGCGGTTGGTCACCGACAGCTGGACCAGCGCGGCGGCCACCGTCTGCTTGCGCAGCGGGAGGGCGACGTAGCCTACCTTGCGCGGCGTCATCCGGACGTGCCGGGCGACGGCTCGGGCCAGCGCGGGCATGGGCCTACTTCTTGTCCTTAAGAGCAGCGGGGGCCGGCGCGGCAGCCGCCGGGGCCGGCGCGGCCGGTTTGCCGCCCATCGGGCCGGCCGTTTCCTTCTTGACGCCGCCGTGCTTGCGGAAGACGCGGGTTGGGGAGAACTCCCCGAGCCGGTGCCCCACCATGTTCTCCGTCACGTAGACGAGGTTGAACGCCTTCCCGTTGTGGACGAGAAAGTTCAGGCCCACGAAGTCCGGCGTGATCGTCGAGCGCCTGGACCAGGTTTTGATGGGCTTGCGGTCCTTGGTCTGGATGGCGATGTTCACCTTGCGCTGCAACGGTTCATCCACAAAGGCGCCCTTGGCGGTCGAACGTCCCATCTTCCTACTCCAAAAGATTGACGCATTTTAGATTTTCGATTTTCGATTTTCGATTGACGGCTTTCCAATCTAAAATCCAAAATCTAAAATCCAAAATGCGCGTTGCCCCACTCGGCATTAGCGTCTCCGCTTGACAATGAATCGGCTCGAGTACTTGTTCCGGTTCCGCGTCTTGCGGCCCTTCGTGTGCCAGCCCCACGGCGAGACCGGATGCGGATTGCCCTGACCGGACTTCCCCTCGCCGCCGCCGTGCGGGTGGTCGACGGGGTTCATCGCAACACCTCGCACGTGCGGCTTGCGTCCCAGCCAGCGGGAGCGGCCCGCTTTGCCCAGCACCAGGGACTTGTGGTCGATATTGCCCAGCTGCCCGATGGTGGCCCAGCAGTCCACGTTCACCAGGCGCACCTCGCCCGAGGGCAGCCGGACGTGCGCGATCGCGCCCTCCTTGGCCTGAATGATCGCCGAAGAGCCGGCCGAGCGGACGAGCTGCCCGCCGCGGTTTCTCTGTAGCTCAAGGTTGTGGATCGGCTGGCCCGGCGGCACGCGGGAGAGCGGCATGGCGTTGCCCACCTTGACCTCCGCCTCGTCGCCGGCCGTGATGGTCGCGCCCACGGCGAGCCCCTCGGGCCACAGGATGTAGCGCTTCTCTCCGTCTGAATATTGGACGAGCGAGATGCGCGAACTGCGGTTGGGGTCATACTCGACGCTCAGCACCGTCGCGCTCACCCCGGCCTTGTCCCGCCGGTAGAAGTCGATGCGGCGGTACATCTGCTTGTGTCCCCCACCCATGAACCGGCTGGTGATGTGGCCGTGGTGGTTGCGGCCGCCCGTCTTCTTCATGGGTGAGAGCAGCCTCTTGTGCGGGGTGTCCGTGGTGAGCTCCGCAAAGTCGGACGTCACTTGGAACCGCATCGTCGGGGTGTAGGGTTTGTGAGTTTTCACACCCATTCGAACATGATTTCGCAGATTGAGGGATGATTACGCAGATTCATCGGCGTAATCAATTCAAAATCTGTGAAATCCCTTTCCTTTTTGTTACTTTCCGAACTCGATCTTCTGGCCCTTCGCCAGCGTGACAATTGCCTTCTTCCGGTCCGTCCTCCGGCCCCAGCGCTGCTGCAGCCGCCGCCACTTGCCGTGCGTGACCTGGGTGTTGACCTTGAGGACCTTGGTCTTGAAGAGCGATTCGACCGCCTCCCGGATCTCCACCTTGTTCGCGTCCGGAGCGACGTCGAGCACGTACTGGTCGTGCGCCGCGATGCGCACGCCCTTCTCCGACTGCCGGATGCCCTTGACGATCTCAGTGGCCGGCCGCATTTCAACGTGATTTCGCGGATTTTAAAAAGCTGATGACGCAGATTTAATCTGCGAAATCTGCTTTTCTAATCTGCGAAATCTCCTCCTTACGCCTTTTCTTTCACGCGCTGTTCCAGCTGCTCGAATGCCGACGTGGTGACAAGCACTTTATGCGCGTTGAGGACGTCAAACGCGTTGAGGTTCGCCGCCTGGCGCAGCTCAAACGACGCAAGGTTGCGCAGCGACTTCAGCAGCGCCTCGGTCGGCTCGTGTAAGACGATGACAGAGGCGCGCGCTGCCTTGAACGTCTTCGCCAGGCCCCCGAAGGGCTTGGTCTTGGGGGAGGCCGCTTCCAGCTGCTCGAGCACGACGAGCTCTTGATCCCGCAGCTTGCCCTTCAGGCTCTCGAGCAGCGCGATGCGCCGGATCGTCTGCGGCAGCCGGTAGGACATGTCCCGCCGGCGCGGGCCGAACACCGAGCCACCGTGCCGCCACAATGGCGAGCGGGTCGAGCCTGCGCGCGCGCGGCCGGTGTGCTTCTGCTTCCATGGCTTCTTGCCGCCGCCGGAGACGTCGCCGCGGGTTTTCGTGGACGCCAGTCCCGCGCGCACGTTGGTCCGGTACATGGCGACGGCCTGGACCAGGACCGCAGTATTGACCGGCCCGTCCCAGAGGGCCGGGTCAAGCGAGAGTTGGCCGACTTCCTTGCCTTGCAGGCTGAAGATCTTTGCGTCCATGGCTACTTGGCTGCCGGCGCTGCCGGCTTAGGCTTCTTTGAAGCCGCTTTGGCCGTCTTGCTCAGATTCTCGTCATCCTCGATGACGGCTTGGAAGGCCTGCGGCTGTTTGACCACGCCGGAGTGCTTGCGGGACTTGCTGATGATCACCAGCTGCCGGTCTGCACCCGGGATGGCCCCTTCGATGAGCAGGAGGTGGTGCTCCAGGTCGATGCGCGCGATCCGCAGGTTCTGAACCGTCACGCGGTCGGCGCCCATATGGCCGGGTAAATGATGGCCCCGCCAGACCCGGCCCGGTGTCGTGGTCGAGCCGATGGAGCCGGGGCGGCGGTGCGACGTCGATCCGTGCGTGGCACTACCGCCCCGCCAGTGCCAGCGCTTCATCCCGCCCTGGAAGCCCTTGCCGATGGAGATGCCGGTGACATCGACGATCTCGTACGGCTTGAAGAGGTCGACCGTCAGCTGCTGGCCGGCCTGCCACTCCCCGTCCGAGAGCCGGAACTCCCGCACGTAGCGGAAGGGGCCCGTCCCCGCCTTCTTGAACTGGCCGAGCTGGGCCTTGTTGAGGGCTTTCTCTTTCACCGGCTCGAATCCGAGCTGGACCGCGCGGTACCCGTCGCGCTTCTGCTCGCGCAGGCCGAGGATCGTGCACGGGCCGGCCTGGACGGCGGTCACCGCCAACCGGCGTCCGTAGTCGTCGTAGACGTGCGTCATTCCAAGTTTTTTACCGAGCAAACCAATCGACATTAATATTGCGATTTCGCAGATTGTGTATCGATTACGCCGATAGAACGTTCGGTCTGAATCTGCGTAATCATTCCGAAATCGGCGAAATCCCTCTTTATTATTTCACTTCAACGTAGACGCCCGACGGCAGATTCAGCTTTCTCAGGGCGTCGATCGTCTTCGAGGTCGGCTCCAGAATGTCGATGAGCCGCTTGTGCGTGATCAACTGGAATTGCTCCCGGGATTTCTTGTCGATGAACGGCGAGCGCAGGACCGTGAAGAGCTCGCGCCGGGACGGCAGCGGGATCGGGCCCGAGATCTTCGCTCCGGTCCGCTGGACG
>MHGT01000007.1:0-18987 GCA_001805695.1 Omnitrophica WOR_2 bacterium RIFCSPHIGHO2_02_FULL_67_20
CTCCGCGCTGCGTGGGGGCCCCGGCTCCGCGTCACCCGCCCAGCGACCGCGTCGAAGCGTCGTGAGCCATGGTAACAATGAAAACCTTACACATGCCGGTTGAGATCGGGCGGGCGAACCAGCACGACGTGCGCATCCGGTGGCAGGACGGGCATGAGAGCGTGTATCCCGCGCGCGAGCTGCGGATGAGCTGCCCGTGCGCCGGCTGCGTCGATGAGATGACCGGGGCGATCCGCCTCATCGGCAGCTCAGTGCCGCAGGACGTGCGCCCCCTGGCGGTGGAGCTTGTGGGCCGCTACGCGCTGACCGTGCACTGGAGCGACGGGCATCATACCGGCATCTACTCGTTTGAGTTGCTGAGAAAGCTGTGCCCGTGCTGCCGTGGGGTCGCAGGTCGCAGCGCAGTGTAGGTGCAACGTGGTCGCAAGTCGCAGGTGAGTCACTGACGAGCGGCTGCCTCGCCGCGCCTATCTGATACCGGCGCGGCTCGGCATCACATTCGCCCGCCCGCGCGGGCAAATGTGATGGGCGGGGAACGATGACGATGAAATACGTGGTAGTTTTGCCTGACGGCGTCGCGGATCTGCCCATCAAGGAGCTGGGCGACAGGACACCGCTCGAGGTGGCGAGGCACCCGAACATGGACTGGATCGCCCGGGAGGGGATCGCCGGCCTGGCCCGAACGATCCCGGAGGGGTTCAAGCCGGGCTCCGACGTCGGGTGCATGAGCGTCTTCGGCTACGACCCCCGGAAGCACTACACCGGGCGGGCACCCCTCGAAGCCGCGGCGCAGAACATCCCGCTCGGGCCCTCCGACGTGGCCTTCCGCTGCAACACCGTGACGGTGAGGGACGGCGTCCTGGCCGACTACTCCGCGGGCCACATCGAGAGCCAGGACTCGGCTGAGCTGATCAAGACGGCCAACGAGCGGCTCGGCAAGTACGGCTTGCGCTTTCATCCGGGCGTCAGCTACCGTCACTTGGCCGTCATCTCCGGTGTCGAGTACGCGAAGACGCAGTGCACGCCGCCGCATGACATCTCCGGCAAACCCGTCGATGCCTACCTGCCCGTCGGTGCCGGATCCGAACTGCTGCGCGAAGTGATGCGCCAGTCCGCGACCCTTCTCAAGGATCATCCGGTGAACAAGCGGCGGCTCCAGCAGGGCAAGACACCGGCGACGATGTTCTGGTTCTGGGGGCAGGGGACCGCGGCCGCCTTCCCGCCGTTCCGCGCGGCGTACGGGTTGCGCGGCGGCTGCATCAGCGCCGTCGACATCGTGCGCGGCCTCGGGCGGCTCGTCGGCTTCGACATCATCCCGGTGCCCGGCATCACCGGCTACTTCGACACGAACTACTCGGGCAAGGCCGAGCACGCGCTCAAGGCGCTGGCCGAGGGCAAGGACCTAGTCGTGGTGCATATCGAATCGACCGACGAGGCCGGCCACATGGGCGACGCGAAGAAGAAGATCCAGGCGATCGAGGACACCGACCGGCTCGTCGTGGGCACGCTGCTCGACGGGCTCAAGCGCCGCAACGAGCCCTTCGCGATCATGGTCGTGCCGGACCATCCGACGAGCACGGCGCTCAAGACGCATATCGACGATCCGGTACCCTTCGCCCTCTACGCGACGAATGGCCCGAAGGACGCCATCACGGCGTATACTGAACGGGCGGTCCAGAGCTCGCCGACGCGGTTCGAACACGGGTTTCAGTTGATGTCGTTTTTCCTCAAGCAGGGAAGACCATGAAAGGATTGCGCGGATTGGAAAAGCGGATTTCGCAGATGAGCCGCTTTAATCTGCGGAATCCGTTTTCAAACTGAAGCTTTGCGCTGCGAATCCGCGTAATCATAAATAACAAGGAGGATTGATGCGCATCACGGTTCGGTCTGGGCGGATGGGACGGGTCCGCGGCGGGGTGCAGGTTTTTGCGGCGCTGGAGGGCGAGCAGCGTCCGGCACGCCTGCTGCCGGATTCCACGGCGCGCGACCAGGAGCTCAAACGGCTCGTGGCGGGCTCCGGGTTCCGCGGCGCCCCTAATGAGGTGTTGTTCCTGCCCCGCTCGGGCGGCGGGCAATGGGTGATAGTCGTCGGCCTGGGCAAGGAGAAGGAGCTGTCGCTGGAGCGCGTCCGGCAGTTCGGGGGCACGGCCGCCCGGGCGGTCCGCGCCCGCCGCTTCAAGGCGCTGGCCGTGCCGGTGCTGCGCGAGCGCGGGCTGGGTACGCCGGCGGCGGTGGCCCAGGCCCTCGTGGAGGGGGTGCTGCTCGGCCTCTACCAGTACACCAAGCTCAAGCGCGTGCCCAAGTCCGAGCAGGGCAAGCGGATTGACGCGGTGACACTCGTCGTGGAGCGCGCCGGCGATGTGGCCGCGGCGAAGCGCGCGGTCGAGAAGGCGAGGGTCATCGCCGAGGCGGTGGCGCTTGCCCGCGACCTCATCAACGGCCCCTCCAACATCGTGACGCCGACCTACCTCGCCCACCAGGCCCGCGCGCTCGCCAAGCAGTTCCGGCTGAAGTCCCGGATCATTCCGTTTGCGCAATTGAAGCGGCTGGGCTTCGGCGGCATCGTCGGGGTGGCGCAGGGGAGCAACCATCCCGCCCAGTTCATCGTGCTGGAGTACACCCCGTCCCGCGCGAAGGCGACCTTCGCGCTCTGCGGCAAGGGCATCACCTTCGACTCCGGCGGCATCAGCATCAAGCCCTCGGCGAAGATGGAGCAGATGAAGTACGACATGTCGGGGGCGGCGGCGGTCCTCGGAACGCTGAAGGCGGCGGCGACGCTGAAGCTGCCCTACCGCGTCGTCGGCATCATCGCCGCAACCGAGAACCTGCCCTCCGGCACCGCGCAGAAGCCCGGCGACGTCCTGAAAACGCTCTCCGGCAAGACGGTCGAGGTGCTCAACACCGACGCCGAAGGCCGCCTGGTCCTGGCGGACTGCCTGCACTACGCCAAGCGCTACAAGCCCGACTGCTGCGTCGATCTCGCCACGCTCACCGGGGCCTGCGTCGTCGCGCTGGGCGGCGAGGCGATCGGGCTCATGACGAAAGACGAGAAGCTCGCCGCGCGCATCAGCCAGGCGGGCAAGACGACGTACGAGCGGGTCTGGCGGCTGCCGCTCTGGGGCGAGTACGGGCCGGCGCTGAAGTCGGACATCGCCGATTTGCGCAACGTGACCAACACCGGCGAGGCCGGCACCATCACGGCGGGGAAGTTTCTTGAGGAGTTCGCCGAGGGGCTGCCGTGGGCGCACCTCGACATCGCCGGCACGGCCTGGATCGAGAAGGACAAGCCGTACATCCCGAAGGGCGCGGTCGGCATCGGCGTCCGCCTGCTCGTGAAACTGATGGAGAACTGGAAGTAGCCTGTTGGCCCGCAAACCCGGAGTCACCCATGCCAAATGCCGATGACGAGTTGAAGCAGCTCAAGCAGGTGCTCGAGATCCCATCCGGCAGAGAGTGGGAGGCGACCGTGCGGCTGCTCCTGCGGCTCATCGGCGAGGATCCGAACCGTGAGGGGCTGCGGCGTACCCCGCTGCGGGTGAAGCGCTCGTTCCAGTACCTGACCTCGGGCTACCGGTTGGACCCCGCGAAGATCCTCAACCGCTCCTTCAAGGTCAAGCACGACGAGATGGTCATCGTGAAGGACATCGATGTCTGGAGCCTTTGCGAGCACCACCTGCTGCCGTTCTTCGGGAAGTGCCACATCGCCTACATGCCGGACAAGCGGATCGTTGGCCTGAGCAAGATCCCGCGCCTGGTGGACGCGTTTGCCCGCCGGCTCCAGGTGCAGGAGCGGCTGACGGTGCAGATCGCGGAGGCCATCAACGAGCACCTCAAGCCGCTGGGGGTGGCCTGCGTCATCGAGGCGAGCCACCTCTGCATGATGATGCGCGGGGTGCAGAAGCAGAACGCCCGCGCCGTGACGAGCTCGATGCTCGGGCTCTTCCGCACCGACGTGAAGACCCGCTCGGAGTTCCTGACCCTCATCCGCTCGGAGCTGGCCTGAGCATGAAAAAGAAGTTAAAGGTTCGGGGTTCGGGGTTCGGGGTTCGGGGTGAATCGGTTTGCCCCCCACCCCCCACCCCCCACCCTGAACCCCAGACTCGGCTTGGTGTTGTCCTCATCGGGCATGGTGCGCCGGCCCTCGACTGCCCGCCGCAGCTCGTCGGTGAGTTGATGAGCCTGGAATGGCGCCAGGAGCATGCCGGCAGCCAGGGCCATCAGCTCGAGGGCCGGGCCGGGGAACTCGACGCCGCGATCCGGAACTGGCCGCGTCGGGCGGACAACGACCCGTACAAGCGCGGCCTCGAACAGCTCGCCGAGGCGCTGCGGCCGCTTCTGCCGACGGACCACTTCGTCATCGGGTACAACGAATTTTGCCGCCCGTCGATCTCGGAAGCGGTCGAGCAGGTCATCGGCACGGGTGCGGCGCGGGTGCTGGTCATCCCCACCATGCTGACCCCGGGCGGCGTCCATTCGGAAGTGGACATCCCCCGCGCGCTGGAGGAGCTGCGCCGGGCGCATCCGGCGGTGGCCATCGAGTATGTGTGGCCCTTCGACCTGCGCCAGGTCGCGGTACTGCTCGCCGCCCATGTGACGCGGGCCGCGCAGGCGTCGTCGGCGGCCGGATGACGCGCGCGGGACGGTGTGGTAGAATACCGTGATTCGATGAGCAGCAACGGGGCACCAGTGACCCAGCGGGAGCTCGCCCGGCAGGGCGCCGTCACCGACGCCATGGCCCGGGTGGCGGAGCGCGAAGGGCTGGAGACCGAGGTGATCCGCGCCGAGGTGGCCCGGGGGCGGATGATCATCCCAGCCAACATTCACCACCTCTCGACCAGCCTCGACCCGATGGGCGTCGGCCTCGCGGCCTCCGTCAAGATCAACGCCAACATGGGCAACTCAGCGCTGAGCTCCGGCATCGACGAGGAGCTGAAGAAGCTCCACATGGCGGTGCACTACGGCGCGGACACGATCATGGACCTCTCGACGGGCGGCGACATTCCGACCATCCGCCGGGCGATCATCGCGGCCAGCCCGGTGCCGGTCGGCACGGTGCCCATCTACGAGGCGGTCAGCCGCGTGAAGCGCGTCGAGGACCTCACGCCCGAGCTCCTGCTGCAGGTCATCGAGGAGCAGGCGGAGCAGGGCGTGGACTACATGACGATCCATGCGGGCATCCTCATGGAGCACCTGCCGCTCGTACAGGGGCGCATCACCGGCATCGTCAGCCGCGGCGGCAGCCTGCTGGCGCAATGGATGGCCGCGCACCGCGCCCAGAACCCGCTCTACGAGCGCTTCGATGACATCAGCGACATCCTCCGCGCGCACGACGTGTCCTACAGCCTCGGCGACAGCCTCCGGCCCGGCTGCCTCGCCGACGCCTCGGACGAGGCACAGCTGGCGGAGCTCAGCACCCTGGGCGAGCTGACCGAGCGGGCCTGGGCGAAGGGCGTCCAGGTGATGGTGGAAGGGCCGGGCCACGTGCCGATGGACCAGCTCGAGGCCAACGTGAAGCTCCAGCAGCGCTACTGCCGCGAAGCGCCGTTCTACACGCTCGGGCCGCTCGTCACCGACGTCGCACCCGGCTACGACCATATCACCTCGGCGATCGGCGCGGCGATGGTCGGCTGGTACGGCTCCAGCCTCCTCTGCTACGTGACGCCCAAGGAGCACCTCGGGCTGCCCAACGAAGAGGACGTGCGAGCCGGCGTCATCGCCTACAAGATCGCCGCCCACGCGGCCGACGTCGCCCGCGGCCGCCGGGGCGCTCGCGAGCGCGACGACGCGCTTTCGCGGGCGAGGTTTTCCTTCGACTGGGAGCGGCAGTTCGCGCTCTCGCTCGACCCGGACACGGCGCGCCGGATGCACGACGAGACGCTGCCGGACGGGTTCTACAAGGACGCCAAGTTCTGCTCGATGTGCGGTCCGAAGTTCTGTTCCATGCGCATCTCTCAAACAGCGGACAAGCTGCTCGACCCCTCGACTCGGCCCGTCGCTGCAATCGAGGAGGCCTCGCTCGGGGTCGTCCCGAGCGACCCGCCACGGTTCGTTGGCGGGGAGTCGAGGGACGACGCAACACCTGCGGCGCGACAACCGTCACCGACGGAGGGTTCTCGGCATGGGGATTGAGAAGCGGCTGGCGAAGCACCTGAAGCGGCTCAACAGGACGATCCAGAAGATCGTGGCGCGCTCGGTCGAGTTCGGCGAGCTGCGCAAGATGCTGCGCGAAGAGCAGGTGGAGCTGGCGATCTACGTCGTCCCGCTGATCGGCGGCAAGCCGGCGGGCGACGAGCTGTCGTTCGAGCTGACCGACACGGACAAGCACTTCCTCAAGCAGGCCGGCATCAAGTTCCAATAAGAGGATTACGCAGATTTTGAAGAACGATTTCGCAGATGATGACAAACAGCGTTTTAATCTGCGGAATCCGCTTTGAAGGGGCGCTCCTTCCTCTGCGAATCTGCGACATCACACACTAACTGAAGGAGTCCACATGCCCAAACGGTTCATCACGCTGGAGGACCTGGATCTTCCGACGGGGAAGAAGAGCCGCCTCTACCGGCTGCTCTACAAGTACGGGCCCGGCAACGGCCGGCTGATGGTCCTGCCCATCGACCAGGGGCTCGAGCACGGCCCGCGCGATTTCTTCGTGAACCCCGACAGCGCCAACCCCGAGTACCAGCTGCGGATTGCGCTGGAGGGCGGCTTTTCGGCGATCGCCTTCCAGATCGGGCTGGCCGAGAAGTACCTGAAGATGTTCGCGGGCAAAGTGCCGCTCATCCTGAAGATCAACGGCAAGACCGACATACCGCCGGACGACGAGGCGTTTTCGCCCTGTCACGCCTCGGTGGACGATGCGGTGCGGCTCGGCGCGGACGCCGTCGGCTACACCTGCTACATCGGCTCGCCGCGGCAGGACGAGGACTTCAGCCAGTTCGGGCGGGTGCGCCGCGAGGCAGAGCGGGCAGGCATGCCGCTCATCATGTGGGCGTACCCCCGCGGCAAGCACATGGAGGCCAAGGGTGGACGCGACAGCCTCTACGCGGTGGACTACGCCGCCCGCGTCGCCCAGGAGCTCGGCGCCGACGTGGTCAAGGTCAACTACCCGAAGATCGACGAGACGAAGAGTGCTGCGTACCCGAAAGAGTACCAGGACCCGAAGATCCTCAAGTGGACGAAGCGCGAGATGCTCGAACAGATGGTCAGCTCGGCCGGCCGCACGCTCCTCATCATGTCCGGCGGCTCGAAGCGGAACGACGAGCAGCTGATGGACGACGTCAAGGCCGCGCTGGAGGCCGGGGCCGCCGGCTTCATCTTCGGCCGGAACATCTGGCAGCGGCGCTTCGGCGAAGCGCTGGAGCTGGCGGGCAAAATCACCAAGGTCACCCAGGAAGTCAGCCGGCCAACGCCGAGCAAAGCTGCCTTGGTATAGCGGAGTCAAGCGACATGGCTCAGTTGACCAGAATCGCTGGCAAGTCCGAAATTCCTCCCGGCACAGGGAAAGTCGTGCAGGTCGGCGGACAGGCGGTCGCCGTCTTCAACTGCGACGGCGCCTTCTACGCCATGGACAACACCTGCAAGCACCGCGGCGGGCCGCTGGGGGAGGGGACGATCTCGGGCACCTCGGTGAGCTGCCCGTGGCATGGCTGGGAGTACGACGTCACCTCCGGGGCGTGCCACATGGACCCCGCCATCACCGTGCAGACCTTTCCCGTGACGGTGCAGGGAGACGACGTCCTGGTGTCCGTGTAGCATGTATTTCAAAATCGCCAACAGGATTTCGCCGATTTCGAGATGATGTCGCCGATAGGACATCCATCTGCGAAATCGATCCGCAATCTGCGGAATCACGTTGGGTGTTGAAATGGGTGCTAGCGAAAAAGAGATGACAGAGCGCGCAGTGGACTACGTGTTTCGGGTCGGCGGGGAAGGCGGCGAGGGGGTCATCAGCACCGGCGAGATGCTGACGCTGACCCTCGCGCGGGCCGGCTACGAGATCTACACCTTCCGCACCTACCCGGCGGAGATCAAGGGCGGCCACGCCAATTATCAAGTGCGCGCCTCGGGCTCGCTCCTCCTCTCATCCGGCGCCGCGGTGGATGTCCTGCTCGCCTTCAACCAGGAAGCGTACGACAAGCACATCAAGGACGTTCGCCCGGGCGGCGTCCTCATCTACGATTCGGACAGCTACACCCCACCACCTGTCGCCTCCGCCGGAGGCGGAGCTGCGCCGGACGGCGCAGGCCCGGTGGGCCAGCGAACAGGTGGTGGGGACACCCCGCCTGCCAGCGCGTCGATCATCGCCTACGGCGTCCCGCTCTCCTCCCTCGCGACCGAGAAGATCGGCGTCAAGCTCACGAAGAACATCGTCGCCTTGGGCGTCCTGTCCCAGCTCTTCGACATCTCGATGCCGGCCTTTGAAGAGCTGCTGCACGAGCGCTTCGGCCGCAAGGGCGAGACGATCGTCCAGAAGAACGTTCAGGCGCTGCGCGTGGGCGCCGAGTTCGTGAAGCAGCTCCAGAAGAAGGACGACATCCGACTCGGACCCGGACCGCGCAAGACGAAGGAACTTGTCCTCTCCGGCAACGAGTCGCTTGCCCTGGGGGCGATCGCGGCCGGCTGCCGGATCTACGCCGGCTATCCCATCACCCCGGCGACGGACATCATGGAGTTCTTGGCGAAGGAGCTGCCCAAGCTGGGCGGCTTCGTCGTGCAGACGGAGGATGAGATCTCGGCGCTGGGCACGGTGCTCGGCGCCTCGTACGCCGGCGTCAAAGCGATGACGGCCACCTCCGGGCCCGGCTTCTCGCTCATGACGGAGATGATCGGGCTGGCCGTCGTGGCCGAGATCCCGGCGGTCGTCGTGGACGTCCAGCGCGTCGGGCCCTCCACCGGCATGCCGACCAAGACGGAGCAGGGCGACCTGTACCTGGCCTGCTACGGCGGGCACGGCAACTGCCCCCGCATCGTCATGGCGCTGAATAACGTGGAAGACTGCTTCTACGGCATCATCCGGGCGTTCAACCTCGCCGAGCAGTTCCAGATGCCGGTGGTCGTGCTCTCCGACGCCTCGCTCGGCCACCGCAAGGCGACGGTGCCGGTGCCGGATCCCTCGCGCGTGCCGGTGGTCGAGCGCCGCAAGCCGGCCCCAGCGGAGCTCGTCAACTACAAGCGCTATGCCTTCACGCCGGACCACGTCTCGCCGATGTCGGTGCCGGGCCTGGAGGGGGGCGGCTACGTCGCCGAAGGGCTGGAGCACGACGAGCGCGGCTTCCCGGCGGCGTCCGACCATGAGAACCACCTGCGGCTCACCCGCAAGCGCTACGGGAAGTTCCAGGCCGTGGAGGCGGTCGCCAACGAGATGGTGCGTATCTACGGCGACCCGCACCCCGAGGTCGGCATCATCGGCTGGGGCTCGACCGAAGGGGTGATCCGCGAGGCGGTGCAGATGGCGCAGGCCAAGGGCTACTCCGTCGGCGCCCTCCACCCGAAGATCCTCTACCCCCAGCCGCTGGCCAAGCTCAAGGAGTTCATCGAGGGCACGAAGGCGGTCATCATCCCGGAGGTCAACTTCACCGGCCAGTTCGCCACGGCCCTGCGCAAGCGCTTCGCCTACGACTTCATCCAGCTCAACAAGTGCATCGGGCTGCCGTTCACGCCCAAGGAGATTTTCGACAAGATCGAGGAGGTCGCGACGCATGTCCACAACGGTCGCCGAGTTCACGCCGCAAGGGTATAAGACCGACGAGCACCCCATCTGGTGCCCCGGCTGCGGGGACTTCGGGGTGCTCGATTCGCTCTATAAATCCCTGGCGGGGCTCAAGGTCGACCCCAAGGACCTGGTGGTCGTCTCCGGCATCGGCTGCTCCGGCCGCACGCCGGGGTTCATCAGGTCCTACGGCTTCCACAGCGTCCACGGCCGCGTCCTGCCGGTCGCACTCGGCGTGAAGCTCGCCAACCCCGCCCTCCATGTCATCGGGGTCGGAGGGGACGGCGACGGCTTCGCCATCGGCGGGGGGCACATCCCGCACGCCGCGCGGCGCAACCCCGATATGATCTATATCGTCATGGACAACTCGACCTACGGCCTGACGAAGGGCCAGTACTCGCCGACCTCCCCCACCGGTTTCCAGGCCGGCTCGACGCCCTACGGCAATATCGAGCAGCCGCTCAATCCGCTCGCGATGCTGATCGCGTATGGGGCTACCTTCGTCGGACAGGGCTACTCGGGCAAGCCGAAGGAGCTCAGCGACCTGATCACGAAGGCGATGGAGCACAAGGGATTCGGGTTTCTGAACGTCATCAGCCCCTGCATCACCTTCTACAACACCTACAAGGTCATCCCGCCGCGCCTAGCCGAGATCCCGAAGGACCACGACCCAGCCAATCGCGTCAAGGCGTTTGAGCTGGCTCTCCAGACCGACCACCTCCGCCTGGGCATTTTTTACCAGGTCCGGCAGCCCACCTTCGAGGAGGGCGTGGCCGAGGTGATCAAGAAAGCCCAGGCGTCCAGCCGGCCGCGCCTGGACGAGATCTTTGCGAACTTCAGCTGAAACGCCAGTCCATCGCATGACATCTCCCGCAGCCGCCCGCCCATGAGGACGCGGCTCGAGCGCGATTCCCTCGGCACGAAGCGCGTGCCCGCTTCCGCCTACTACGGCATCCAGACCCTCCGCGCCGTCGAGAACTTTCCCATCAGCGGTCTGCGCCTGCCCGAGGAGATGGTGCGCGCCTACGCGCTCATCAAGAAGGCGGCCGCCCAGGCCAACGCGGCGATCGGCCTGCTCCCGCGCGACGCTGCCCGGGCGATTGCCCGCGCGTGCGATGAAATCCTCCGCGGCCGCTTCCGCGACCAGTTCGTCGTGGACGTCTACCAGGCCGGGGCGGGCACTTCGTTCAACATGAACGTGAACGAGGTGATCGCCAACCGCGCCAACGAGCTGCTGGGCGCTCCGCGCGGCAGCTACCGCCGGATCCGCCCCAACGACCACGTGAACATGGCGCAGTCGACGAACGACACGTTTCCGACGGCGATGCGCCTGGCCTGCCTGCTCGCGCTGGAGCCGCTGGGGGGCTCGATGGAGGGGCTCGAGCGCGCGCTGCGCGCCAAGGCGCGGCAGTTCGCTGGGGTGGTGAAATCGGGGCGCACCCACCTGCAGGACGCAGTGCCGGTCCGCCTGGGCCGCGAGTTCGGGGCGTACGCCCTGGCGGTCGCGAAGGCCCGCCGGCATATCCAGGAGACCGCCCGCGCGCTGTGCGAGCTCAACCTCGGCGGGACCGCCGTCGGGACGGGGATGAACACCCATCCCCGCTACCGGGCACTCGCCGTCGCCGAGCTCCGGCGGTGGATGCGGCTGCCGCTGCGGAGCGCCGAAGACATGATGGAGCGGACCCAGAGCCTGGGCGATTTCGCGCGGCTCTCGGGCGGCCTGCGCGTCTACGCCCTCGAGCTCATCCGCATCGCCAACGACCTGCGGCTCATGGCCTCGGGGCCGAATACGGGGTTCGGGGAGATCGACCTGCCGGCCATCCAGCCGGGCTCCTCCATCATGCCGGGGAAGGTGAATCCGGCCGTGCCGGAGATGGTGGACATGGTGGGGTTCCAGGTGCTCGGGCATGACGCCACGATCGCCGCGGCAACACAGGCCGGCCAGCTTGAGCTCAACGTCATGATGCCGGTGGCGGCCTACAACCTCCTGCAGGCGATCCATCTGCTGGCGAACGCTGGCCGCGTCTTCGCCGACCGATGCATCGCCGGTATTACCGCCAACCGCGAGCGGTGCGAGGCGCTGGCCCATCGGAGCCTGGCGCTCGTCACCGCGCTCAACCCGCATATCGGCTACCTCAACGCCGCCAAGATCGCCAAAGAATCGCTGAGGACGGGCCGCTCGCCTCTCGAGCTGGTCATCGAGCATAAGCTCATGCCGGCGGCTGCCGCCCGCAGGCTGCTCGACCCCACCCGGCTCAGTCGGTGATGGTCACGTTTGACGGGTCCTGCCGCTGCGCCACCCATGTCTGTCCTCCCCGCCAAAGCACTGTGGCGGGTCCGGGCAGACATGGGGCCCGGCTCCGCGTCACCCGTCAAACGTGACCACTACAGTCGACAACGTTTTCTGTCAGAATCGGTTGTGTTACAATGGCGTTTCTGCCGACATGGGTACCTCGAGCGCCCGTAGCTCACTTGGATAGAGCGCTTGGCTTCGAACCAAGAGGCAGCAGGTTCGAATCCTGCCGGGCGCGCGCTTTTAAATTTCTCGTTTCTGGGCCGCTAGCTCAACTGGTAGAGCAGGGGACTCTTAATCCCAAGGTTGATGGTTCAAGCCCATCGCGGCCCACCATTTTCGCGCGACGGCGCGAAAATGGTGATCCCGAGCCGCGCCGGAATCAGCCAGGCGCGGCGAGGGACACCAAAGAATCTTCGCGGGTTCCGGGCGGATGGCGAAATTGGTAGACGCGACGGCCTTAGGAGCCGTTGGGGCAACCCGTGGAGGTTCGAGTCCTCTTCCGCCCACGCATCACATGCGCGTCGCAGCGTTTGCGCGGGAGTAGCTCAGGGGTAGAGCGTCACGTTGCCAACGTGAATGTCGCGGGTTCAAATCCCGTCTCCCGCTCCACTTGACCACCCGGTTTCGCCTTGTCGTTCGTCTTCCCGAATCACGTGGGCTGTCTATAGAGGAGGAGTGTGAGAGCCGCAATGAACATCATGAGTTTCCTCGATGAGCGCGCGGTCACGACCGACCTGAAGGCGCAGCAGAACAAGGAAGAGGTGATCCGCGAGCTGGTCGAGTTGCTGGTGCAGGCGGGGTCCATCAAGGAGAAGGACGGCCACAAGCTGGTCCAGATCCTGATGAAGCGGGAGTCGCTGGGCTCCACGGGCATCGGCCAGGGAGTGGCGATTCCGCATGGCAAGTCGGACTGCGTCACGAAGCTGGTGGCCGCCTTCGGCGTGTCGCGCGCCGGTGTTGCGTTCGACTCCCTCGACGGGGAGTCCGTCACCCTCTTCTTCCTCCTCGTGGCTCCCGAGGACTCGGCCGGGCCGCACCTTAAAGCGCTCGCCCGCATCTCCCGCCTCCTGAAAGACAAGCACTTCCGCGACAGCCTCCGGGCCGCCCGTGATGAGAAACTCCTCGTCAGGATTATCCGCGACGAAGACGAACGGCGCCACTAACCCGTTAAGCCCGTTGTGCCCGTTGAGCCGGTTTTGCCGGTTCAGGCCAACGGGCTCAACGGGCCTAACGGACTCAACCGGCCCAACGGTTCCATGAAGCCGATGCAGTTTCTGAAGTGGCTGTACCCCGGCATGCGGGTCAAGCGGTGGCTGGGCATCGCCCTCGCCGGGGTCCTGTGCTTCGGCATCGGCTCAGCGCTGCTGCCGGTCGAAGGCGGCATCCTCCTCCGCCTGACCAGCCTCGTCCTGCTCCTCACCGGCTTGATGGGCCTCGTCTTCGGGGTGGGCCTGATGGTCCGCTCGCTCCTCGAGGCGGTCACCCCCGGCCACTCCGGCAGCCTGGTGGAGCTCGTCTTCCAGCAGCGCTACCTCGAGCGCGGCCCGAAGGTGGTCGTGATCGGCGGGGGAACGGGGCTGTCGACGCTCCTGCACGGCCTCAAGAAGTACACCACCAACATCACCGCCATCGTGACGGTTGCCGATGATGGAGGCAGCTCCGGCCGGCTGCGGCAGGAGTTCGACATGCTCCCCCCGGGCGACATCCGCAACTGCCTCGTGGCGCTGGCGGACACGGAGCCGCTGATGCAGCGGCTCTTCCAGTACCGGTTTGCGGAGGACTCCGCCCTCCAGGGCCACAACTTCGGCAACCTCTTCATCACCGCCATGACGAAGATCACCGGCGACTTCGAGCGCGCCGTCCGCGCCTCCAGCAAAGTCCTCGCCATTCGCGGACGGGTGGTGCCGTCGACGAATACCAAGGTCCGGCTGGCGGCGGAGCACGTGGACGGCACCGTGACGCTCGGCGAATCCAAGATCTCGAAGGCGCCTGCGGCCATCCGCCGGATCTACCTGGAGCCGACGTCGTGCCAGCCGACCGAAGACGCGCTGGCGGCCATCCGGGACGCCAACGCCGTCGTGCTGGGCCCCGGCTCGCTCTACACCAGCATCATTCCCAACCTGCTCGTGGAGCGGATGGTGGACGCCATCGTGACCTCGAAAGCGCTGAAGATCTATATCTGCAATGTGATGACCCAGTCCCGGGAGACGCACGGCTTCGGCGCGAGCGATCACATCCGGGCGCTCGTCGCGCACACCAATCCCGGCATCGTCCAGCTGTGCATCGTCAACACCGAGCCGGTGCCCGACGCACTCCTTGAGCGGTACCGGGAGGAGGGAGCCTACCCCGTGGGGGCCGACGTGGAGAAAATCCGCTCCCTCGGCTACCAAGTGGTCGCGGACAACATCATCAGCACGGAGAACTACGTGCGGCACGACGCCGACAAGGTCGCCTCCATCATCATCCAGCTCCTCGTCGGCTCGCGCGTGCCGCTGGCCGCGCAGGGCGTAGCGGGTGGCCGGAGCCAGACGGGAGAATGATCCCACCACCTGCGCCGGCCTGCCGGTGGCAGGCCCGAATGCCAACAGGACCGACATGAATTCCACGCATCGCGCCGCCGCATTCGTCGCGGCGGCCCACGAGCAATACGCAACGAGCCGCCGTGTGGCGCAGGTGGTGGGATGAGCGCGCCCGTCACCCTGCTCATGGCGGTCCACTGCCACCAGCCGGTCGGCAACTTCGGCTTCGTCTTCGAGGAGGCGTTCGCGAAGGCGTACGATCCCTTCCTCGCCGCGCTGGAGCGCCACCCCGGCGTGCGCCTCGCACTCCACTACAGCGGCTGTCTGCTCGACTGGCTGGCGGAGCACCGGAGCGCGTTTCTGGACCGCGTGCGCGCGCTGGTCCGCCGCGGGCAGGTAGAAATACTCGCCTCCGGGTACTATGAGCCGATCCTCCCGCTCATCCCGGAAGCGGACCGGCAGGGGCAGCTGGCCGCCATGCGCGAGGCCATCCGCCATCACTTCGGCGATGACGCGACGGGGGCCTGGCTCACCGAGCGCGTGTGGGAGCCCGACCTGCCGGCCACCCTCTCAAGGGCGGGCCTGCGCTATACGATGGTGGACACCAACCAGTTCGCGCCGGCCCGCCCCTGGCTGCCCCGCGCGCTCCAGGTGCAGGACGACGCCTTCTGGGATCTACTGGGCTACTACGCGACCGAGCACGCCGGCGAGTCGGTCTTGCTGTTTCCCGCCTCGAAGCGGCTGCGCTACTCCATGCCCTTCGCCCAGGTCGGCGAGACGCTCGCGTTTTTGAAGCGGCTGCAGCGGCAGGAGCCGGTTGCCGTCACCTTCGCGGATGACGGCGAGAAGTTCGGCCTCTGGCCCAAGACCTACCGGTGGGTCTATGAGGAGGGCTGGCTGGACCAGTTCTTCAGCGCGCTGGAACGGGAGAACGAGTGGCTTGCGACGACGACCTTCCGCGACCACGTGAAGGCCGAGCCGCCGTCCGGCCGCGTCTATCTGCCCTGCGGCAGCTATGAGGAGATGCTCGAGTGGTCGGGCGGCTATTTCCGGAACTTCTTCACGAAGTATCCGGAGGCAAGCGCGATGGAGCAGAAGATGCTCCGCGTGAGCAGAGCGATCACCATGCTGAAAGAGGATCAGGGATTGGGGATCAGGGATCGGGGCAAAGGCCGGAAACCCCGAACCTCGAACCCCGAACCCCGAACCAAGGAGCGCGAGCAGTTGCTCCAGGAGGCGGAGCGGCAGCTATACGCGGGGCAGTGCAACTGCGCCTACTGGCACGGCGTCTTTGGCGGGCTCTACCTCTCCCACCTGCGGCGCGCCGTCTACGCGCATCTCTTGACCGCCGAGCGGCTCGCCGGCCAGGCGGCCGGACGGGAGGCGGTGGCGAGGGTGCTGGACGCGGACGCGGACGGACAGCCGGAGTGCGACCTGGCGACCCCCGACATGCGCCTCCTGCTGGATCCGGCCGAGGGCGGCACGATCACGGAATGGAGCCTCTACGAGCCGGCCGTCAACCTCCTCGACACGCTCAGCCGCCGGCCTGAACCATACCACGAGAAGCTCCGGACGAAGGCGGCGCACGCCCAAGCGGCCGCCGGCTCCTCGCCCACCAGCATCCACGACATCCTGGGCGTCAAAGAAGCGAACCTCGACGCGCACCTCCTCTACGACAGCCACCGGCGCAGCGCCTTCCTGGACTACGCGTTTCAGGCCATGCCGACGCTCGACGAGGCCGTCCGCTCAACCTGGACGGAGCGGCGGCTGTGGCCGTCCGGCCCATTCTCGCTGCTGCCGCCGTTACCCCGGCGCGGCGCCGCGGAGCCGCTGAGCGTCCGGATGGTCCGCGAGCTGCCGGGCGGGGGACAGATCCGCAAAACAGTGCGGATGGAGGCCGCCTCCCCCGCGCTGGACTGCGCGTATGAGCTGGAGGGGACGGAGGCCCGCGTCGTTGCGCTGGAGTTTAACCTGTCGCTGCGCGATGAGCGCTTCCTCACGCACCCGGGCGAGCTGACGGCGGCTGCGCAGTGGACGCTCGCCGAACCGTCGCTCGGCGTCAGCCTGCGCCTCGTCCTGGATCCTCCGGCGACGCTGTGGCACTTTCCCGTGGAGACGGTCTCCGAATCGGAAGAGGGGTTGGAACGGACGTATCAGGGGCTGGCCGTCATCTGTCTCTGGAGCGTTCCTCCCGGATCTTCCTGGCGGAGCCGCGTCCGATGGGAAGCCCGCCGGTCACCTGATTCCCCATTCCCCATTGGTCATTGTTGATGCCCGCCGTCCAGCGAACCGTCACCGTGATTCACCGCCAGGGCTTGCATGCCCGGCCGGCCGCGCTCTTCGTCCAGTTGGCGAAGACCTTCCAGAGCCGCATCACGGTCAAGAAGGGGCGCAAGATCGTGGATGGCAAGTCCATCATGGGCCTGCTGACGCTGGCCGCCGGCCGCGGAGCGCGGATCGCCATCGTCACCGATGGCCCGGATGCGGCCGACGCCCTGGAGCGGCTCGTCGAGTGCGTCACGCAACCGCTCGAGGAGGGGCCGGAGCACACGTGATGACTTCCCTCAAAGGCATCCCCGCCGCTCCGGGCGTCGCGATGGGCAAGGCGCTCTTCTTCGACAGCGAAGCCGTGTCCGTGCCCCGCCGCCCCATCACGCCGGAGCAGGTCTCGGCCGAAGTCCTGCGTTTCGAGGAGGGGCTCATCAAGACGCGGCACCAGATTCTCGGCATCCAGAAGAAGGTGTCCGAGGAGCTCGGGCAGGAGCACGCGGAGATCCTCAACGCCCATCTGCTCGTCCTCGAGGACCAGTCGCTGCGGGAGGAGATCATCCAGGGCCTCAAGGCCCACCTCCTCAACGTCGAGGCGATCTTCAACGACGTCATCCGGCGCCATCTGCGGGCGTTCTCCAAGACCGAGGACGAGTACCTCCGCGAGCGCACCGCGGATATCGAGGACGTCCGCAAGCGCGTCCTGCGCAACCTGCTCGGCCAGCAGTCGGACACGCTGGCCCACCTCGAAGAGTCGGTCATCATCGTGGCGCGCGACCTCTCGCCCTCGGAGACGGCGCAGATGCACCGCAGCCACGTGCTCGCCTTCGTGACGGACATCGGCGGCCGGACGAGCCACACGGCCATCATGGCCAAGTCGCTCGAGATCCCGGCGGTCGTGGGCCTCGAGGTGGCGACGAAGCGGATCCAGAAGGGCGACTTCCTCATCGTGGACGGCACGCGGGGGGAGGTCATCATCGACCCGGACCCGCCGACGGTCAAGCGCTACGAGGTCGAGCAGCGGCGCCACCAGGAGGTCAACCGGCAGCTCCTCCAGCTCAAGGACCTGGCGGCGGAAACGCTCGACCGCCACACGGTGGTCCTGTCCGCCAACATCGAGCTGCCCGACGAGGTGCCCTCGGTGATCGCGCACGGGGCCGCCGGCATCGGCCTCTTCCGCACCGAGTTTCTGTACCTCAACCGCGGCGACTTCCCGACCGAAGAGGAGCAGTTCCAGGCCTACAAGACGGTCGTCGAGCAGCTCAAGCCGCACCCCGTCATCATCCGGACCATGGACCTGGGCGGCGACAAGTTCCTCTCGCCCCTGCGGTTGCCCTCGGAGATGAATCCCTTCATGGGCTGGCGGGCGATCCGCTTCAGCCTGGCGCGCCCGGACATTTTCCGCATCCAGCTGCGCGCCGTCCTGCGCGCCAGTGTGGCCGGCAACCTGAAGCTGATGTACCCGATGATTTCCGGCGTGGAGGAGCTGCGCCGCGCCAATGAGATCCTCACGGAAGTGGAGCAGGAGATGACCCGGGAAGGGATCCCGTTCAACAAGGACCTCGAGGTGGGGGCGATGATCGAGGTGCCCTCCGCCGCGATGACGTGTGACTTGCTAGCACCAGAGGTGGACTTCTTCTCGATCGGGACGAACGACCTCATCCAGTACGCCCTGGCGGTGGACCGGGTGAACGAGAAGATCGCCTACCTCTACGAGCCGACCCACCCTGCCATCCTCCGGCTCGTCAAGCGGATCATCGACACGGGCCACGCGGCGAACATCTGGGTCGGGATGTGCGGCGAGATGGCCGGCGAGCCCGTGCTGAGCCTGCTGCTGCTCGGCATGGGGCTGGACGAGTTCTCCACCTCGCCCGTCCAGTTGCCGATCATCAAGCAGGTCATCCGCTCCGTCGAGCAGTCCTTCGCGCAGTCCGTCGCCGAGCAGGTGCTGAAGCTGCGGACGGGCAAGGAGGTGGAGGCGTTCCTCCTCGCCAGCCTGAAGCAAGTCGCGCCCGTCCTCGTCGAATAACCGCCATGCACCAGCCGGATTTTATCCAAAATTAGCCGATGGCGATCACGGCAATTCTCCTGGCTGCCGGCTACGCGACGCGGCTCTACCCGCTGACGAAGGACCGGCCGAAGGCGCTGTTGCCGCTCGGCTCCGGCACCATCCTCGACGGGGTCATCCGCACGCTTC
>MHGT01000007.1:19000-51068 GCA_001805695.1 Omnitrophica WOR_2 bacterium RIFCSPHIGHO2_02_FULL_67_20
GCGGTGGTCGATGACGGCACGGCGAGCGTCGAGACCCGCCTGGGGGCGATCCGGGACCTGGCGCTGGCCCGGCGCTCGACGGATCCCGGCGACGACCTGCTCGTCGTCGGCACCGACAACCTGTTCCGCTGGTCGCTCGCCCGGTTCGTGCAGGAAGCCCGGCGCCATGCCCCGAAGCCGAGCCTGGCGCTCTGGCGGGCGAAGTCGTTGGACGCCGTGAAAGAGTTCGGCGTCGTCACACGGGACCCGACGATGCGCGTCACCGCGTTCGTGGAGAAGTCGTCGCAGCCCCCGTCGGCGGAGGTGGCGCTGTGCGTCTACTTCTTTCCCGGGCCGATGTGCGGGGACATCCAGCGGTTCCTGGACGGCGGGGGCAATCCCGACGCGCCCGGCTACTTTCTCGAGTGGCTGGTGCGGCGGGGCGAGGTCTACGGCATCATGATGCCGGGCGCGTGGTATGATATCGGCTCGCTCGACTCGTACCAGACGGTGCTCAAGGAATGGCCGCAAGCGGGTGAGGAGTCCGGGGTGTAGGGTGAAGGGGTCATCTGCCAAGATCATTCGATAGGAGACCAGACATGCGGCGTCATCTGTTTACGTCGGAGTCCGTGACGGAGGGACATCCCGACAAGATTGCGGACCAGATCTCCGACGCGGTGCTCGATGCCATCTATGAGAAGGACCCGAACGGCCGCGTCGCCTGCGAGGCGCTGGTGACCACGGGCCTCGCGTTCGTCGCGGGCGAGATCACCACCTCGTGCTACATCGAGATCCCCCAGATCGTGCGCGAGACAATCCACCGCGTCGGCTACGTCGAGCCGGAGCACGGGTTTGCCTGGAAGACCTGCGGGGTCGCGACGGCCATCCAGGCCCAGTCGCCGGACATCGCTCTGGGGGTCGACAAGGGCGGGGCGGGGGACCAGGGCATGATGTTCGGTTATGCGACCCGGGAAACGCCCGAGCTCATGCCGCTGCCGATCATGCTCGCCCACCGCCTGGCGCGGCGCCTGGCCGAGGTGCGGAAGCAGCGGCTGGTCGACTACCTCCGGCCTGACGGCAAGACGCAGGTGACGGTGGAGTACCACGACGGGCACGCGGCGCGCCTCGAGGCGCTGGTCGTCAGCGCCCACCACAAGGCCGGCGTGTCCATGGCGCGGATCCGCGGCGATATCAAGCGGCTCGTCATCGAGCCGGTCGTGCCCAAGCTGTGGCTGGACCGGAAGACCAAGATCTTCGTGAACCCGACCGGCCGTTTTGAGGTCGGCGGGCCGATGGGGGACACCGGCCTGACCGGGCGGAAGATCGTCATGGACACCTACGGCGGCGTCATCGGCCACGGCGGCGGCGCGTTCTCGGGCAAGGACCCGACCAAAGTCGACCGCTCGGCCGCCTACATGGCCCGCTACGTGGCGAAGAACCTGGTCGCCGCGGGCGTCGCGGACCGGTGCGAAATCGAGCTCGCCTACGCCATCGGCGTCGCGGAGCCGGTGTCCATCATGGTCAACACCCATGGCACGGGCAAGCTCTCCGAGGCGAGCCTCCTGAAGATCATCCGGGAGCTCTTCGACCTGACGCCGGGAGGCATCATCCGCACGCTGAAGCTCCGCCGGCCCATCTACTTCAAGACCGCCGCGTACGGCCATTTCGGCCGCGAGAATGAAGGATTCCCATGGGAAGAAGTGGACCGCGTCAAGGACATCCAGCGCTCGGCGCGCCACCACTAGATCAGTAGGCAGAAAGCAGAAGGCAGCAGGCAGCGAACCGAGGGAGAGGAGTCGCATGGCGAGCCTAACCGCAGAGCGAGTGGAGACGCAACATGGAGCGAAGCGCTCGATGACCCGACGGAATCCATCCCGCGCGTCCCACATCGCGAATCCCAATCTGGCGAGCGCGGGACGCTCCAAGATCGATTGGGCGGAGGGCCAGATGCCGGTGCTGGGGCAGATCCGCCGCCGGGCGGCGAAGCGCCGGCCGCTCAAAGGGATGCGCCTGGCCTGCTGCCTCCACGTGACGACGGAGACGGCGCACCTGATGCTCACGCTCAAAGCCGCCGGTGCCGCGGTCACGCTCTGCGCCTCCAACCCGCTCTCGACCCAGGACGACATCGCCGCCAGCCTCGTGAAGGACTTCGGGATCTCGGTCTACGCCGTCCGCGGCGAGGACCGCGACACCTACTACGACCACATCCACGCCGTCCTCGCGCGCTCTCCCCACATCACGATGGATGACGGCGCGGACCTGGTGTCCACCATTCACAAGCAGCCGCACCGCTTCGGGCAGGACATCATCGGCGGGACCGAGGAAACGACGACCGGTGTCATCCGGCTCAAGAGCCTGGACGCCCAGGGCAAGCTGCGCTACCCGGTCATCGCGGTCAACGACGCCGACACCAAGCACCTGTTCGACAACCGCTATGGGACGGGCCAGTCCACGATCGACGGCATCCTGCGCTCGACCAACCGGCTCCTGGCCGGGTCGGTCTTCGTCATCGCCGGCTACGGCTGGTGCGGGAAGGGGCTGGCGCAGCGGGCCAAAGGTCTGGGGGCTTCCGTCATCGTGACTGAAATCGACCCTATCAAGGCGCTGGAAGCGGTGATGGACGGGTTCCAGGTGATGACCATGAAGCAGGCGGCTTCGCGCGGCGAGTTTTTCGTCACGGTGACGGGTTGCTCGAACGTCGTGACCGCGGAGCATGTGGCGCGGATGAAGGATGGAGCGGTAGTCGCCAACTCCGGCCACTTCGACGTGGAGATCGACCTGGAGGGGGTGAAGCGGATCGCCGCGCGGCGCCAGCAGATGCGGGAGCACATCACCCAGTTCACGCTGAAGGACGGCCGGCGCGTCAACGTGCTCGGGGAAGGGCGGCTGGTGAATCTGGCCTGCGCCGAGGGGCACCCGCCGGGGGTGATGGACATGTCCTTCGCCAACCAGGCGCTCTCCGCCGAGTACCTCGTCCAGCACAGCCGCCGCCTGGAGCCGCACGTCTATTCCGTGCCGAAGGAGATCGACCGCGAGATCGCCCGGCTGAAGCTCGCGGCACTCGGCGTCTCACTCGACCGCCTGACGCCGGAGCAGCAGAAGTACCTCTCGAGCTGGGAACTCGGCACGTAGCAAGGTAACCAGTAACCGGTTACCAGCAACCAGCAAGAGCGCCGAAAACCGAAACCGGTAACCAGAGCTTCTGGTTACCGGTTACTGGTTTCTGGTAACGCCGGCGCCGCCGGTTACGGGGTGCGCCGGAGGACCCGGACGCACCACCACACGGCCAGCACGTGCGGCGTCCAGACGGCGACGAGCACCGGCACCAGAGCGCGCTTGCCCATCCCCTCACAGAAGCCCACCAGCAGATAGTAGCCGATGCCCCAGGCCAGGCTGATCCCCAGCCCCTTGAGGTTGCCGCGGAGCGTGAGCTGGGTCGAGCCCGCGAAGGCGATGAGGCACACCACGAGGTTCATGAGGGGCAGCGTGACCTTCGAGGCGAGCTCGACGGCGTAGCGGCGCACGTCCATGCCCGTTTGCGCCAGGCGGATGAACAGCAGCCGCAGCTGCCCGTAGCGCATCAGGTCCGGCCGGCTCTGCGGCTCGATGAACGACTCCGGCTTGACCGGATAGCCGATGAGCCGCTCCACGAACGGCTCCGGTTCCCCCCGCAGTTTGCCCCCCGGTCCCGCCCGGTAGATCGTCCCGTAGAGCAGGAGCCAGCCATGCTTCGTCCAGACCGCCCGGCTCGCGTACAGGCTCTTCGTGGGCTTGTTGCGCCGGTCGTGCTCCAGAACGGTCAGGTTCTCCAGCTCCTGGGCCTTCAGGTCCAGCACCCGCGCGTGGTAGAGCCGGTTGAACGCGTCCATCATGGCCACGTTCTCGATGCGTTCGTCCGGCGCCCGGCCGCGGAACGACTCCTGCCGGAGCCGCTCGTACGCCACGGACGTCTTCGGCACGACGAAGTCGTTGACGACGAAGACGGCGAGGCTCGCGAACCAGCCGACGAACAGGAACGGCACGCTGGCGCGCAGGAGACTGGTGCCGCTGGCGTTCATGGCCAGGAGCTCCTGGTGGCGGGAGAGCCGCGAAGCCACGAACGCGCTGCTGAGGAGCAGGGCCAACGGCGAAGCCTTGACGAAGATGAGGGGAAGAAAGTTCAGGTAGTAGCGGGCGACGGTCCCGACCGGGATGTGGTACCGGAGGATCTCATCCAGGTGCTCAAAGAGGTCGATGACGCAGCTCAGGAAGAGGAAGACGCACAGGCACCACAACCACACCGGCAGGAGCTGCGTGACGGAGTACCGATCCAAGATGCGCATCAGATCCGCAGCCTTTGTGTTACGTGTAACGTGTTACGTGTCACGTCAGGGCGACGGCTGCCCGGTCCTTCCACGTAACACGTGACACGTGACACGTGACACGAAGGGGACGCGTTGTCCATTACCTTCGGACGGCGCGGGCGATCAGGATGCTGCTCACGATTCCGCCGACGATGTTCGGGCACCACATCGCCAGCCAGGGTGCCACCCAGCCCTTCAGGGCCACGGCGTTCATCCCGATGGAGGTGAGGTAGTACGCCATGAAGATCCCGAGGACCCACAGGTAGCTGGTGAGCCGCTCGTGGTGGTGGAGCCGGAGGCCGAGTGAGAGCCCGAAGGCGACGAAGATCAGCGCCGCGAAGGAGGCGGTGATCTTGCGGTGGAGTTCCAGGCTGACCGGCAGCGTCTCGATCCCCTGCGCGGCGAGTTGGTGGCGCTCGGCGAGCAGCTCCTTGAAGGTCATCTCCTTGAGCTTCTTGCCCATCCGCTCGGGGTCATCCTGGTCCGTGCGGAGCGCCATGGTATAGTCCGTGAAGTTGACCTTGTAGAACGAGCCGGGGTGCTTAAGGTCCCACTCGTCCACCGTGCCGTCGTAGAGCCGCAGTTGCACGCCGCGCTTATTTTGCAGGCGATGGAACTCGCCGTGGTCGGCGATGATGGTTCGCGTCGGGCCGTTGGGCTGCGGTTCGTAGATGCGGACCCCCTCGAGCTTCTGCCCCTCCACCCGGTAGACGAAGATGAGGTAGGGCGAAAACTCCTTGATGAAGGTCCCCGCCTCGAGGTAGGCGGTGGGCTGCTTGACGCCGATGGCCTTAAGCTGCCGGCGGAAGGCCAGGTGCGAGGCCGGCACCAGCCGGTCGTTCACGATGACCAGGGCGACGCTGATGACCGCTCCGACGAGCAGCAGCGGGAACACGAGGCGGATCGGCGGAACACCGGAGGCGCGCATGGCGATGAGCTCGTAGTCAGTGTTCAGCCGGCCGAACGCGAGCGTCATGGCGACCAGGCAGGCCATCGGCACGGTGAAGCTTAAGAGATAGGGAATCAGGTAGAGGATGAGCCGGACGATGTCGAACGGGCTCACCCCCTTCGAGACGACGAGCTCGGTGAACCGGATGATGTTGCCGATGAGCAGCACCGCCGTCAGCCCTCCCATCGTGACGACGAAGGGGGCGGCGTGCTCGCGCAGGATGTAGGTCCGGAGGATTCTCATGAACGGTTCGGGGTTCGGGGTTCGGGGTTCGGAGCCATTTCCCCGAACCCTGATCCCTGATCCCTGAACAGTCTAGCGCTCATCGAGCGGGGTCCTTGCGGCGGTCAACACGTACACCCTAGTTGCGCCCGCCCGCTTGAGCGCCAGCGCGCACTCATGAGCGGTGGCGCCGCTCGTGAGCACGTCGTCCACGAGCAGGATGGTCCGGTCGCGGACATCCCCGGGAAGGGCGGTGAAGGCTTCCCGGACGTTGCGCGAGCGCTCGCGCCATGACAGGCGGGTCTGCGTCGCGGTCCAGCGCGTCCGCGCCAAGGCGCGCGGCCGGCACGGCTTGCCGAGCGACCGGGCGATGGGGCGGGCCAAGTCCTCCGCCGGGTTGCCGCCGCCCAGCCAGCGCTTGAGCCCATGGAGCGGGACGGGCACGACCGCCGACACCTCCCCAAGAGGCAGCGACTCGCGCGCCGTCCGAGCCATTCCGTCAGCCAGCCAGCGGCCCAGTCGCCAGCGGCGGCGGTACTTGAAGCGGCGGATGGCGAGCCGGGCAGGGCCGGCATAACGCCAGGGCGCGCGGGCCAGCTCAAACGCGCGCGGAGCCTCGCGGCAGGCCGCGCAGTCCATGCGCGCGTCGAAGGCGCCCCGCAGCTCCACGCCGCAGCGCTGGCACGCGGGGGCGAGGGTGGCCGGCAGGGCGCGCTCGCAGCGGCGGCATACCGTCCGTTCTGCAGGGGAGGGGGCGTCGCAGAGCCGGCACGCCGGCGGATAGAGCAGGTTGGTCAACGCTGCGAAGAGAAACACGCGCTATGATAACGCTGATGCACGCTGATGGCAACGCTGATTCCAGGCGGATGACGTGGATGATGAAGCTTGACGCTGATACGGCCGTCCGCTAGTCTAATGATGATGTGTTTCGGCATCCATCGGGAGCTCCTCCTCACATCGCACGCGTTCCGGTTGCATGGCTGCTGATGGCCGTCACGACGCTGGGCATCGCCGCCTGCACGTCCCGGGCGCCTGAGCGCGCGATGCAGCCGGCCAATCGCCTGGGCCGCGAGCAGAGCCCGTACCTCCTCCAGCATGCCCACAACCCCGTCGACTGGTACCCATGGGGAGCGGACGCTGTCGCCAAGGCCCGCCGCGAACAGAAACCGATCTTCCTCTCGATCGGCTACTCGACCTGCCACTGGTGCCACGTGATGGAGCGCGAATCGTTCGAGCGTCCCGAGATCGCCGAGCTCCTCAACCGGTGGTTCGTCAGCATCAAGGTGGACCGGGAAGAGCACCCGGACCTGGACCAGGTCTACATGCATGCCGTGACCGCGCTCACCGGGCAGGGCGGGTGGCCGCTGACCGTCTTCCTGACGCCGGAGTTGAAGCCGTTCTTCGGGGGCACCTACTTTCCCCCGGAGCGGCGCGGGACGATGACAGGGATGAAGGAGCTCCTGCCCGCCGTCGCCGAGGCGTGGCGCGCGAGGCGCGAGGAGCTGAGGGCGTCCGCGGATGAGTTGACAGCGGCGCTCGGCCGGCTCCTGAACCGCGACGTCGCTCCAGGCATCTTCTCCGAGCAGCTGCTCCATGCCGCGTTCAATCAGGCGGCGGGGGCCTTCGACCCCGCGCACGGCGGGTTCGGCGACGCCCCCAAGTTCCCCCGCCCCCACGAGCTCACCTTCCTCTTCCGCTACTGGGCGCGGACCGGCGCGGCGCAGTCGCTCGAGATGGCGACGGCCACCCTCGACCACATCGCCCGCGGCGGCATCCATGACCATCTCGGCGGCGGCTTCCACCGCTACTCGACAGACAGCCAGTGGCTCATCCCGCATTTCGAGAAGATGCTCTACGACCAGGCGCTGCTCGCCCGCGCCTACCTCGAGGCCTACCAGATCACCCGCCGCCCGGAATATGCCGAGGCCGCGCGCGGCATCTTCGCCTACGTCCTGCGGGACCTCGCCGATGCGCGGGGCGGCTTCTACTCGGCGGAGGACGCCGACAGCGAGGGCGAAGAAGGGAAGTTCTACGCCTGGACCCAGGCGGACGTCCTCCGGGTGCTTGGCGAGGAGGAGGGCGGACTGTTCGCCCGGTTCTACGGCGTGACCCTGGAAGGCAATTTCTCCGCCGAAGGCTCCGCCGAAGGCGGATCCGTCTCCGGCGGAGGATCATCCTCTGCTAGTGGCGGAGAGCACGGCGCCAGCGTCCTCCACATCGACCAGCCGCTGGACGCCTTCGCGGCGCTGAACGGATTGGCTCCGGACGCGCTGCGCCGCCGGCTGGCCGCCTCGCGCGAACGGCTCTTCGCGGAGCGCGCCGCGCGGACGCGGCCGCACCGGGACGACAAAATCCTCACGTCGTGGAACGGCCTCATGATCGCCTCCCTCGCCTCGGGTGGAGCCGCCCTGGATGAGCCGCGCTATCTCGAGGCGGCCCGCCGGGCCGCCGACTTCATCCTCGGCCCGCTGGTCCGCGACGGCATCCTCCTGCGCCGCGAGCGCCGCGGCGACGCGCGCTACCCCGGCACGCTGGAGGACTACGCGTTCTTCGCCGATGGGCTGCTCGCGCTGTACGAGGCGACCTTCGAGCCGCGCTGGCTCGCGGAGGCCAAGCGGTGGACGGACGCGATGGTCCGGCGGTTCTGGGATGAGGAGCGGAGCGGCTTCTTCTTCCGCGGCAAGGACGAGGAGCCGCTCATCGTGCGCGCCAAAGAGCTGTACGACGGGGCCACCCCCTCCGGCAGCTCGGTGGCGGTGCTCGTCTTGCTGCGCCTCGGCCGGCTCACGGTGGATGAGCGGCTGGAAACGCTTGGCCGGCGCGCCCTCGAGGCGGCGGCACCGCTCCTGACGCAGACGCCCTTCGCCTATCCGGCGATGTTCGCCGCGGTGGATGTCGCCCTCGGGCCGACGCAGGAGATCGTCATCGCAGGCGATCCCGGCTCGCCCGACACGGCGGCGATGCTCCGGGCGGTGCATGAGCGGTTTCTGCCGCGCGCCGTCGCAGTACTCCATCCCCAAGGGCCTGAGCGGGCCGCGGTCGAGGCGCTCATCCCGTACGTGAAGGCTCAGGAGTCGCTCGGCGCTCGGGCGACGGCGTATGTGTGCGAGCACTTCGTCTGCACGCTCCCGACGCACGATCTCACCCAGTTGATCGAGCTGTTGCAAGCATCCGGAGCGTCGGCCGCGCGTGGGCGCGGAGAACAAGGAGGGGGCTGATGGCCAGCAAAGTTCGAGTGGAGCGCAAGGTCGCGCAGACGGCGCAGGCCGCATCACCGGCGGTCTCGCAGGGGGAGGTCGCGCAGGTGGCGTATGAGCTGTTTGAGCGCCGCGGAGGCGTGCCGGGGCACGACGTGGAGGACTGGCTTGAGGCGGAGCGGATTGTCAGGGCGCGGCGCCGCGGCGGCGCGCGATGATCCCACCACCTGCGCCAGCCCCGGTCCGGAAGCCGTGCATCCTCATTGTGGACGACGTGCAGAACATCCTCGCCGTGGTCTCGCGCCGCCTCCAGAGCTGGGGCTACGAGCCGCTGATCGCGGAGAGCGGCGAGGAGGGGCTCGCCATCGCTGAGGCACAACTCCCCGACCTCATCCTGCTCGACGTCATGATGCCCAAGATGAAGGGGCGGGAGGTGTGCGCGCGCCTCAAGGCGAACCCGAAGACCCAGCACATCCCGGTCATCTTCACGACCGCCCTCGGCCTCGCCGACCACATCAAGGCGGGGATGGACTTGGGCGCGGCGGACTACATCGTGAAGCCCTTCGAGCCGGCTGAGTTGAAAGAACGCATCGCGAGTGTGTTGGCCCGCCATCAGCGCGCTGGGAACTCACCCTGAGGCAACGCGGATAGATCATCTGCGTAATCCAGCTTTTCAATCGGCGTAATCAGCACCTTGGGGCAGTGCCCGTCCATCTCCCCTCTAGACCCTCCGTCGAGATTGTGCGACAATAGTGCTTGGCCTATCCGTGTTTTGCATCCCACCACGTTGAAAGGACCAATGGCACCGAGCGATCACCCATCCAGCACGCCCGTTCCGGCAGCACCCCTGGCGCCTGCTCCACCGGGACCGATGTTCGATGACTTGGGGCTGCACGCGGACCTCCTCAAGAGCATCCACGACATGGGCTTCATCCGGCCCACGCCCATCCAGGCGCAGGCGATTCCGGTCATCCTCTCCGGCCGGGACGTCATCGGCCTGGCCCAGACCGGCACCGGCAAGACGGCCGCCTTTGTCCTGCCCATCCTCCACCGGCTCCTGCTGGGCCGGCACAGCCGCCACGTCCGCACCCTCATCGTGGCACCGACCCGGGAGCTCGCGCTCCAGTCCATGGAGCAGATCAAGGGGCTCTCGCGCCACGTCCCGCTGAAGGGCGTGGCCATCTTCGGCGGCGTGCCGATGGAGCCGCAGATCACCGCGCTCGCCCATGGGGTGGACATCATCTCGGCGACCCCGGGCCGGCTCCTCGACCACATCTACTCGGGCCGCATCGACTTCATCGACCTCAGCGTGCTCGTCCTCGACGAGGTGGACCGGATGCTCGACATGGGCTTCCTGCCCGACATCCAGAACATCCTGCGCCTCCTGCCGCCCAAGCGGCAGAACCTGGTGTTCTCCGCCACCCTGCCGCCGGAAATCCAGAAGCTGGTCCACCAGATTCTGCACGACCCGGTGACCATCCAGATCGGCCAGCGCTCCTCGCCGGCCGTCGGCATCCGCCACGCCGTGTACCCGGTGCCGCGGCACCTGAAAACCGAGCTCCTCATGCGGCTCCTCCGCCAGCCCGACATGAGCTCCGTCCTCATCTTCACCCGGACCAAGTCCTACGCCTCGCGGCTCTCGGAGGCACTCGGCCAGAAGGGCCTCAGGGTGTCCGTGCTGCACGGCGACCGCAGCCAGAGCCAACGCCTGCGCGCGCTCGAACAGTTCCGGAAGGGCCGCAGCCAGGTCATGGTGGCGACCGACATCGCGGCCCGGGGCCTCGACATCGACGACATCAGCCACGTCATCAACTTCGATGTCCCGAACACCCCGGAGGACTATGTCCACCGCATCGGCCGCACCGCGCGCGTCGATGCGACCGGCGACGCCTTCAGCCTCATCTCGCACGACGAAGAGCCCATGATCACCGAGATCGAGAAATCGCTCAAACGCACACTCCCCCGCGTGACCCTGCCCGACTTCGATTACAAGCGCGGCGGACCCGGCCCTTCGCACACCCGTCCCGCGCACGCCGGCCACCACGGTCGCGGCGGCCCTCACCGGCCCGGATCTTCCCACGTCTCCGGCGGTCCTCACGGGTTCGGCGCTCCCCGCCGGCGCCGCCGCGGCGGCAGCGGACACGGCCCAGGCCGGCCGCACTAACAGATGCACATCGGCCTCGTCGGCCTGCCGCAGGCGGGGAAGAAGACGCTCCTGCGCCTCCTCACGCGGGTGGACGCCTCGGCGGCATCACCGGGCAATGGCGCGGTCCCCGGCGTCTGCCCGGTGCGGGACCCGCGCGTGGACCGTCTCGCCGCGCTCTACCAGCCCAAGAAAATCACCCACGCGACCATCCAGTACCTCCTCATGCCGGACCTCACCAAAGATTCCCCCAAGAACCAGGAGCTGTTCCGCTCGCTCCTCAACGTGGACGTGCTGGCCGCGGTCGTGCGCGCCTTCACGGACGAGGCGGTCTTCCACCTCGAGGGGTCGGTGGATCCGCTGCGGGACATCGACATGATCCTGGCGGAGCTCATCCTCAACGACTTGCTCTTCGTCGAGAAGCGGCTCGAGCGGATCGCCAAGGAGCGCACTCAGCGCAGCGGGATGGACCGGGCCAAGGAAGAAACCCTGCTGAAGGCATTCCAGGCCCGCCTGAACGACAGCCTGCCGCTGCGCACGCTCGAGCTCAGCCCAAATGAGCAGCAGCTCTTGAGCGGGGCACCCCTCCTCTCCTGCAAGCCACTCCTGCTCATCCTCAACGTCGGAGACGAGGACGTGCGCGACAAGCGCCTTGCGGACGACGTGGCGCAGCGCTGGGCCGCCCACCAGGTCCATGTCGTGCAGGTGTCGGCCAAGATCGAGGAAGAGCTGGCGGCACTCGAGGACCCGGCGGAGCGCGCCGCGTTCCTGAAAGAGCTCGGCATCGCGGAGTCGGCGATTGACGTCCTCACCCGCGTCAGCTACGAAGCGCTCGGACTCATCTCCTACTTCACGGTCGGCCCTGACGAGGTGCGGGCCTGGACGGTGCGTCGGGGCTCGGCAGCGCCGGCGGCGGGCGGCGTCATCCATTCCGACATCGAGCGCGGGTTCATCCGCGCGGAGCTCATCAAGTATGGCGACCTCATCAGTCTGGGCAGTGAGCAGGCGGTGGCGAGTGCGGGCAAGGCGCTGTTGAAGGGGAAGGAGTACGTCGTCGAGGACGGCGACATCCTCAACTTCCGCTTCAGTGTGTGAGATGAGGAGACAGGATGCAGGACCCCGGACGGGAGGAAAAAAGATGAAGCGAGTCGGATGGGTGCTCGTGGCGGTGAGCGTGTGGGGTGTCTCCGCCGCTCGTACGGGCGCGGAGACCATCAGCGCGGAGTCGAAGATCACGGCGGTGACGGTGTTCCCGGACCGGGCCGGCGTGACGCGGCAGGCCACGCTCACCCTGTCCAAGGGCCAGCACACCGTTGCGCTCTCGCCCCTGCCGAGCGGCATCGAGCCGTCCTCCCTGAGCGCCAGAGGCGCCGGCGAGGCCGAGGTGACGCTCTACGGCGTTCGGCTCGTGACCACGGAGCGCGAGACGGCTCAGGATCCCAAGGTCGAGCAGCTCGAGGACGGCATCCGGGACACCCTGCGCAAGCAGCAGCAGCTGCGCAACACCAAGCAGGTCCTAGCGCAGGAGCGGGAGTACCTCGAGTCGATCCACGCCGCGTCGAGCCAGCAGATCGGCAAGGACCTCATCACGAAATCGCCGAGCGCCTCGGATGCCGCGGCCCTCTTGGCCTTCCTCGACGAGTCGATGCTGAAGACCTTTGAGCGCGACCAAAAGGCCGATGAAGAGCTCGAAACACTCGGCCGCGAGCTGGATAAGCTCCAGCGGGAGCTTTCCCGCCTCACCGAGGGCCGGCGCCGGCAGGAAACCGCCGTCCTCGTGGAGCTGGAGGCGAGCAAGTCGGGGTCGTTCCGCCTGGAGGTGTCCTACCGGGTCCCCGGCGCCGCATGGGAGCCGGCCTACGAGGCCCGCGCCTCCGGCGGGTCCGACGAAGTGGAGCTGGCGACCGCCGGGATGGTGCGCCAGCAGACGGGCGAAGATTGGACCGATGTCCTCCTCACCCTCTCGACCGCGCGGCCGGCGCTCGCGGGGTCGATGCCGGAGCTCGAACCGTGGTTCCTGAGGCCGTGGGAGCCGGTCGCGTTCGAACGGAAGGCGCGCCTGATGGCCGCCTCGGCGCCGGCGAGATCTGAAATGGCCATGGGCCAGCTTCAGGAGGGGGCGCCGGCCGAACAACCGGCGAGGGAGCAGGAAGGTCGGGTCGCCTACGCGACGGTGGAAGCGGCCGGCCCCTCCGTGACGTTCCGCCTGCCCCGGCCCGCGTCCGTCCCGTCCGACTGGCAGCCCCACAAGGTGCCTGTCGCGTCGGCCCGGTTTCCGGCGGAGCTGGCGTACGAAACGACCCCCAGGCGGCTGCCGTACGCGTTCCTGCGCGCCAAGGTCACCAACACGAGCGAGGCACTCTACCTGCCCGGGACGGTGTCGGTCTTCCTCGATGGCACGTTCGTGGCGACCTCGGCGCTGAAGCAGGTCGCACCCGGCGAGTCGTTCGACCTCTACCTCGGCGTCGATGAGCGCGTGACGGTCGAGCGCAAGACGCTCAAGGAGCGCGTGGAGGTGAGCCTCCTGCCGGGGCTGCGCGGCAAGACCAAGTCTACCGACTACGAGTTCCTCACCATCATCGAAAACTTCACCGGGCGGCGCGTCAGCGTGACGGTGTTCGACCAGGTGCCGGTGTCGGAGCGCGAGGAGATCGTGGTCGAGTCGGTCCGCCAGGAGCCGGCTGCGGTCGAGAAGGACGAGGAGAAGCCGGGCGTCTTCCATTGGCAGCTGGACCTTGCCCCGAACCAGAAAGAGGAGCTCCGGCTGTCCTACCGCGTCAAGCACCCGGTGGAGATGCAAATTCAATAAAGGCGTTCTGGGTTGGGGGTTCAGGGTTGGGGGCACGCCCCGAACCCCGAACCCTGAACCCCGAACCGAGTCTGATGGCGCAAGATCATAGCTTTGATTTCGTCTCGAAGGTCAACATGCAGGAGTTCCGCAACGCGCTCCAGCAAGCGCAGCGGGAAATCAGCACCCGGTTCGACTTCAAGGGCAGCAGCGCCGCGGTGGTCTTCGAGGACGCGCAATCGCCGCCCCTCCTGAAGGTCACGGCGGACAACCACGCCCAGCTCTTCAGCGTGGTGGACGTGGTGCACGGCAAGCTCGCCAAGCGCGGCGTCCCGCTGGCTGCGCTCTCGTGGAAGGAGCCCGAGCAGCTGCCGGGCGGCTCGATGAAACGGCACGCAGCACTCCAGCAGGGCATCTCTTCCGACCAGGCACGAGAGATCGTGAAAGCGATCAAGGATCTGGGGCTGAAGGTTCAGCCGCGCATCGAGGGCGATGCCGTCCGCGTGTCGGGGAAGCAGCTCGATGACCTGCAGGCGGTGGTCCAGACGGTCACGCAGCGCTCGTTCGGCATTCCGATTCAAGCGGAGAACTACCGGTGAAGAAGAGTCCATAGTCCGCAGTCCGCAGTTCGTAGCCGGATCTGTTCGAGGGACAGTCTTGGCTACGGTCTACGGACTATCGACTACGGACTAGACACGGAGGTCGGGATGACGGGAGGAAAGTGTTGTGGGGTGTGCAAGGTCGTCGGGCTCCTCGTCGGCATCGGCGCCCTGAACTGGGGGCTGGTGGGAATCTTCCAGGTGGACCTCGTGGCGAAGCTGTTGGGAGACATGACCATGCCGGCCCGCATCGTCTACGGCATCATCGGGGTGGCGGGCCTGCTGAAGCTCGTCTCGCTGGTTAAGTGCTGTCCCTGCAGTTCGGGCAGCTGTCAGACCAAGTCGTAATCCTGTGATCGCATGGCACATCCCATCTCCGGCTCGGGCGGCGAGATCCTGAAGCTGGGCCCGCCCGCGACGGGAACCATCGTCGTATCGGTGGACGCGCGGCGCGCGCCCTCCCCGTTCACCGCCGCGGTGCAGACGCTCTTCCCCGGGGGGGAACTGCCGGTGCACCGCTGCCGGGATTGGGATGAGGTGTGGGTGGTGCTCAAGGGGCAGGGACGCGTGACGCTGGGCGAGGGTGTGAGCACGACGGTCGTGCACGGTGCGGTGCTCTCCGTCCCGCGGCAGACGTGGTTCGGCCTGCGCAACACCGGCAACGGGCCGCTCCAGGCGGTGGTGGTGTCAGCACCCGCCGGCGCGGACGGGCTCTTCCGGGAACTCGCCCAACTCGGCCACACACCGGACCCCGCGGCCGTCCAGCAGATCGCTGGGCGCTACGGGGTTGAGCTCCGCCCAGCCGCGCCCGCGCAGGCCGCGCGACCGGAGAGAGGCGGGCGATCTCGGCGGCGCCGGGGCGGGGGGCGAGGGCGGGGCAGATCGCACCCCGCGTCGGCACAGCCCCAGGCCGCACCACAGCCGGCGCTTCCACCGCCACCGGCCGTGTCCGTTGTCCGGCCGGTTCAGGGAACTGGCGCGGCGGTCCAGCAGCTGGCCGGTCAGGGCGGGGGCCGCCATCGCCGGCGGCGCAGAGGCGGGCGGGGTCGGGGTGAGGGTCGGAAACCGGCGGTGACGCCACCATCCGCACTGCCGTCTCAGGGGCAGAAGCCCCAGCCCTCAGCGCCTCAGCCGTCCGGGTCCGGGCGCTCAAAGAAGCGGGACGGGCGCCGCCGCTCCCGCCACGTGAAGGAAGTGTACATGGGCGGGAAGTGGGTCCAGGTGTCGGGGGAAGGCCCGGTGATTGCGTCCAGCGACTCCGGCAGGGAGCGCCATCGTCAAGTGGACGATGACGGCCCCGGCGGCCCGCTCTCCGTATCGCTCTAGGTCCGCCAAGCGTCGTCTCGGGTGAACCCCGTACCACGGCCTGACGGCCGTGGCCTCCTGAGATTCCCTTCGGGTTGACCACCATTCCTCCCCGCCCTGACGGGCGGGGCTTCCCCGTGGTACGGGGTGAACGTCACCCGGGTAACGTTTACCCGTATATAGATGCCGGATGCAGGACCCAAGACCTGAGTCTGGCGTCCTGCGTCCTGTTGAACATGGACCCTGTGAAAGCAGACATTGTTGTCATCGGCGCCGGTCCCGGCGGATACGCTGCCGCATTCTACGCGGCGGATAAAGGCCGCCGGGTCATCCTCGTGGAGCAGGACGCGCGGCTGGGGGGTGTGTGCCTCAACCGCGGGTGCATTCCTTCCAAGGCGCTTCTCCACGCGACCGAGCTCATGCGGGAGGCCAAGGAGCTGAGCAGCGCACGCGGCATCACTTTTGGCGAGCCCTCCGTCAGCCTGGAAAAGCTCCGCGCCTGGAAGGAGTCCGTCCTCGCCAAGCTGGCGGGGGGCATCGGCACGCTGGCGAAGGCGCGCGGGGTGCAGATTCTCCATGGGCGCGGCCACTTCGAGGACTCCACGACCCTGCGCGTCGAAACGTCGGAGGGGCAGAAGTTCCTCACCTATCAGACCGCCATCATCGCCGTCGGCTCGAAGCCGGCGATGCCCCAGGCGTTCGATGTGGGCAACCCGCGGATCATGACCTCTACCGAGGCGCTGGACCTTGCGGAGATCCCGAAGGACCTCCTCGTCGTCGGCGGCGGCTACATCGGCTTGGAGCTTGGCACCGTGTTTGCGACGCTGGGCAGCCGCATCGTGCTCGCCGAGGCGCTGGACTCCATCTTGATGGGGCTCGACGCCGATCTGGCCCGTCCGGTCCTGCGGTACGCGCAGACACACTTCAAGGAGGTGCGCCTGGGTGCGAAGGTGCTCAAGATGGCCACGAGTAGTCAACAGATCAAGGTGACGTTCGAGGCGGGGAACGCCCAGAAGGGCGAGCTCTACGACCGGGTCCTGGTCGCCGTCGGGCGCACCCCCAACTGCGCGAACTTGGGGCTGGAGAATACGAAGGCCGCGCGGAACGAGCGGGGCTTCATCAGGGTCAACGCGCAGCAGCAGACGGACGACCCCGCCATCTACGCCATCGGGGACGTCGTCGGCGGCGCCATGCTCGCCCACAAGGCCTCGAAGGAGGCGCGCGTCGCGGTCGAGGTCATCACCGGCGAATCGAGCGCCTTTGAGCGGATCACCATCCCGGCGGTCGTCTTCACCGACCCCGAGGTGGCCTGGTGCGGCCTCACCGAGTCCGAGGCCCGGGCGAGGGGGATCGCCGTCGAGGTGGCCAAGTATCCGTGGTCCGCCTCTGGCCGGGCGCTCTGTCTGGACCGGACGGACGGGCTGACCAAGCTGGTGATCGAGCCGAAGACGGAGCGGATCCTGGGCGTGGGCCTGGTCGGTGTGCGCGCCGGCGAGCTCATCGGCGAAGGAGTGCTCGCCATCGAGATGGGCGCCACCGCCAAGGACCTAGCCGAGTCGGTTCACCCGCACCCGACGCTCTCCGAGACGCTCATGGAGGCGGCGGAGCTCTTCTACGGCACCTCCACCCACGCGCTCTCGCGCCGCCGCCCCAAACCTGCCCAGGCGGAGCGGTGATGAGCGCGCGCATCCTCGAAAAATAGGCTTGACAAGCTTGGGGAATATTCAATATACTTTATCCATAGGATTAATAGTCTATGCAGATGCTTTCGAAGAAGTCCAAGTACGCGCTCCGAGCGCTCCTCGCGCTGGCCAGACGGCCGAGCGAGGGGCCGGTCCTCATTTCCGAGCTGGCCGAGCAGGAGGGCATTCCCAAGAAGTTCCTTGAGCTCATCCTGCTCGAGCTGAAGAACAACGGTATCCTCCAGAGCAAGAAGGGCAAGGGAGGCGGCTACTTCCTCGGCCGGAAGCCGGACGCGATCAGCTTAGGAGAGGTGATCCGCGTGCTCGACGGTCCGCTCGCCCCGCTGCCGTGCGTCAGCCAGACCGCCTACCACGCGTGCGAGGAGTGCGGGGATGAGGCGACCTGCGGCATCCGAGCCGTCATGAAGGATGTCCGGGATGCCACATCCACCATCCTTGACCGCGAGAGCCTGGCCGACGTGCTCAGGCGGACGGAGCGGCTGCAGCAAGAGAAGAAGAAGGTGTTGGTGTACGCCATCTGATTTTTGTCCTCATTACTCTACTAATAGAATAGGGAATATAGACTATATGACAAGACGGCTGGTGTTGGGAGCGCTCGTGGTGGTGATGGTTGCCGTAGCTGGAGGGGTCCTCAACGCGCGCTCTGACGTCGCTCTTAAAGAGCAGACGCTGTTGAACGTCTCCTACGACCCCACGCGGGAGCTGTATCAGGAGTACAACGCGGCCTTCGCCAAGCACTGGAAGGGGAAGACCGGGGAGGACGTGAAGATCGAGCAGTCGCACAGCGGCTCCAGCAAGCAGGCCCGCGCGGTCATTGACGGGCTGGAGGCCGACGTCGTGACGCTGGCACTGGCCTACGACATCGACGCCATCGCCGGGAAATCCGGGCTGCTGCCGAAGGACTGGCAGAGCCAGCTGCCGCGCCGCAGCGCGCCATACACCTCCACGATCGTATTCTTGGTGCGGAAGGGCAACCCGAACACCATCAAGGATTGGGACGACCTCATCCGGCCGGGTATTGCCGTCATCACCCCCAACCCGAAGACCTCAGGGGGCGCGCGCTGGAACTACCTGGCGGCGTGGGGCTACGCCTTAAAGAAGCGGGGAGGCGATGAGGCGAAGGCGAGGCAGTTCATGACGGCGCTCTACAAGAACGTGCCGGTGCTCGACTCCGGGGCGCGGGGTGCGACGACGACCTTCGTCGAGCGGGGGATCGGCGACGTCCTGATCAACTGGGAGAACGAGGTGCTGCTTGCGGTGCGGGAGTTCGGGGCGGATCGGTTCGAGCTCGTCGTTCCTTCGGTGAGCATCCTGGCCGAGCCGCCGGTGGCGGTGGTGGACGCGGTGGCGGAGCAGCACGGCACGCTTGAGCTGGCCCGGGCGTATGTGGACTACCTGTACTCTGAAGAAGGGCAGGAGATTGCGGCCAAGCACTACTACCGGCCGACGCTCGCGTCGGTGGCGGCGGCGCACGCGGCACGGTTCCCGGCGGTGGAGCTGTTCACGATCGACGCGGTGTTCGGCGGATGGCAGAAGGCGCAGACAACCCATTTCGATGACGGCGGACTCTTCGACCAGATCTACCAGCCCGGCCGCTGACGCCGGACTCCGGGTAGCGGCGCCGGCGCGGGCCAGGCGCCGCACTATCCTGCCCGGCTTCGGCCTGACGCTCGCCTTCACGCTGGCGTATCTGAGCCTCATCGTGCTCATCCCGCTCTCCGCCACGTTCGTGAAGGCGTCAACGCTCGGCTGGGCCCAGTTCTGGCGCGTGGTGACGGAGCCGCGCTCGCTGGCCTCGTACCGGCTGAGCTTCGGCGCCTCGTTCCTGGGCGCTGCGGTGAACGCGGTCTTCGGTCTGGTCGTCGCGTGGGTGCTGGTGCGCTACCGGTTTCCAGGAAGGCGCCTGCTGGATGCGCTGGTGGACCTGCCGTTCGCGCTGCCCACGGCGGTGGCCGGCATCACCCTCACGACGCTGTGCGCGCCGGGCGGGTGGGTCGGCCGGCAGCTCGCGCCGCTCGGCATCAAGGCGGCGTTCAGCCCACTCGGCGTCGTGATCGCGCTCACGTTCATCGGGTTGCCGTTTGTCGTGCGGACCATCCAGCCGGTCCTGCAGAACCTGGACGCCGAGATCGAGGAGGCGGCCGCGAGCCTGGGTGCTAGCCGCTGGCAGACGTGGCGGCGCGTCATCCTGCCCGAGCTGTGGCCAGCACTCCTGACCGGTATCGCACTCGCCTTCGCGCGCGCCGTGGGCGAGTACGGGTCGGTCGTCTTCATCTCCGGCAACATGCCGATGAAAACTGAGATCACCCCGCTCCTCATCATCACCAAGCTCGACCAGTACGACTACGCGGGTGCCACCGCGATCGGTGTCTTCATGCTGGTCGTGTCCTTTGTCCTGCTGCTCGTCATCAACGTGCTCCAGTGGTGGAGCGGACGGCGGGCGGCATGAGGGTCACCGAACCGGCTTCAGTGCGATGGACCTTGATCGCCATCGCCGTCCTCTTTCTTGGGCTGTTTCTGGTCCTGCCGCTGGCGACGGTGTTGCTGGAGGCGTTCCGGAACGGGGCGGGGGCGTACCTTGCCGCTCTGCGCGAGCCAGAGGCGCTGGCCGCCGTCCGACTGACGCTGCTCGCGGCCGGCATCGCGGTGCCGCTCAACGTCGTCTTCGGTATCGCCGCGGCCTGGGCCATCGCGAAGTTCGAGTTTCCGGGCAAGCAGGCGCTGATGACGCTGATCGACCTGCCGTTCTCCGTCTCGCCGGTCGTGGCCGGCCTCATCTACGTCCTGCTCTTCGGACGCCAAGGCTGGTTGGGGCCGTGGCTGGCCGCGCACGATGTGACCGTCATCTTCGCCGTGCCCGGCATCGTGCTGGCGACCCTCTTCGTGACCGTTCCCTTCGTCGCCCGGGAGCTCATCCCCGTGATGCAGGCGCAGGGAACCGAGGAGGAGGAGGCGGCCCGCGTGCTCGGCGCCGGCGGCTGGCAGACGTTCTGGCGGGTGACCATCCCCAACATCAAGTGGGGGCTGCTCTACGGCGTCATCCTCTGCAACGCGCGGGCGATGGGCGAGTTCGGCGCGGTTTCGGTGGTGTCCGGCCACATCCGCGGGCGGACCACCACGATCCCGCTCCATGTTGAAATCCTCTACAATGAGTACCACACCGCGGCCGCCTTCGCCGTCGCCTCGCTCCTGGCGCTCCTGGCGTTGGTGACCCTGATCATCAAGACGTTCGTTGAGTGGAAGGTGCAGCATGAGCATTGAGGTCCGCAACGTCACGAAGCTCTTCGGCCATTTCGCCGCGCTGAAGGACGTCAGCCTCACGGTGCCTTCCGGCGAGCTGGTCGCCCTCCTGGGCCCCTCCGGGTCGGGGAAGACGACGCTCCTGCGCATCATCGCGGGGCTGGAAACGCCGGATGAGGGCAGCGTCCACTTCGACGGCGAGGACGCCACGGCGCGCAACCCGCGCGACCGGCGGGTCGGCTTCGTGTTCCAGCACTACGCGCTCTTCCGCCAGATGACCGTGTTCGACAACGTCGCCTTCGGCCTGCGGGTCAAGCCGCGCTTCGAGCGGCCCTCGCCGGCCAAGATCGCCGAGCGCGTGCACGAGCTCCTCGCGTTGGTGCAGCTGGAGCGGATGGCCGGCCGCTATCCGTCGCAGCTTTCCGGCGGCCAGCGCCAGCGGGTCGCCCTCGCCAGGGCGCTGGCGGTGCAGCCGAAGATCCTCCTGCTGGATGAGCCTTTCGGGGCGCTGGACGCGAAGGTCCGGCAGGAGCTGCGGCGGTGGCTGCGCCGTCTGCACGATGAGATCGGCATCACCAGCGTCTTCGTCACGCACGACCAGGATGAGGCGCTGGAGGTGGCCGACCGGGTCGCCGTCCTCCACGAGGGGCGCATCGAGCAGGAGGGCTCGCCCGAGGAGGTCTACAATCATCCCGTCTCCCCGTTCGTCTTCCACTTCCTCGGCAACGTCAACCTCTTCCACGGGCGCATCGAGGGCGGCACGATGCATGTGGGGGAGTTCAGCCTGGAGCTGCCCAAAGGGACCCAAGCCGACGCCGCCTCCGCGGTCGCCTACGCCCGGCCCCACCTCTTGGACATCGACCACACGCCGCTACCGGGCCGGCCGCACTTCCGCGCTACGATCCGGCACATCAACGCCGCCGGCCCGGTCGTGCGGGTGGAGCTGGCGACCGGCTCGGGAGGGATCGTGCACGCGGAGCTGCCGCAGGAGCGGTACCGCGTCCTCGGGCTGCAGCGGGGGGCCGAGGTGTACGTCAGCGTGAAGGACATGAAGGTATTCACCAGCCCCCACGGCACGTCCGGCGCCGGCATCTGAACAGAAGTAGTTGACAGTCGGATGGGGAAGCGGAGAATGACTGTCATTAGAAGTTGTTTCATAAATCCTATGGAGGGGATTTCGGTGATTCCAAGAGCTGATTTCAGTGATGAGGTCCGACGGTAATCACCGTAATCAGCTTTGAGAAATCACCGTAATCGCTCCCAGCGAGTATTTGCGAAACCAGTTCATGATCACCCGATCGGCGGTTTCCCGTCCCTCCTCATGGCTGGCCGACTGCAGCGTGGTGGCGCTGCTCGCCGCCCTGCTCTACGGAGTGGTGCAGGTGGGCCGGCACTGGCAGGCGCCGCTCCAGCTGCGGGTGGACATTGACCTGAGCCTGTGGGCGCTGCCCGGCTATACCCTGCTGTCGCTCTTGCGGGGTAGTGCCGCCTACGGCGTCTCGCTGGGGTTGGCCCTCGCCTACGGCTACACCGCCGCGCACCGGCCGCGCGCCGAGCGGCTCCTCCTGCCGCTGCTGGACGTCCTGCAGTCCATCCCGGTGCTCGGCTTCCTGCCCGGTGCGGTCCTCGTCCTGGTGGCGCTCTTCCCCCGCACCAACACCGGTCTGGAACTCGCCTCTATCCTCATGATCGTCACGAGCCAGGTCTGGAACCTCGCGTTCAGCTTCTACCAGTCGCTGCGCGGTATTCCCCTCGAGCTTCGGGAAGCTTCGCGGGTCTACCAGTTCAACTGGTGGCAGTGCTTCCGCCGCGTCGAGCTGCCCGCCGCCGCGGTCGGCCTGGCGTGGAACAGCATGATGGCGATGGCCGGCGGGTGGTTCTTCCTCATGGTGTGCGAGTCGTTCACGCTGGGCTCCCACGACTTCCGCCTCCCGGGCCTGGGCGCCTACATGAGTGCCGCGATTAGCCAGCGCTCCACGCGAGCTATCGTCGCCGGTCTGGCCGCCATGGTGGTGATGATCACGCTCGTGGACCTGTGCGTCTGGCGGCCGGTCCTGGTCTGGGTGCAAAAGTTCCGCATGGAAGAGACGGCGGCTGGAGGCCGGCGGGAGACGCTCCTCCTGACGTGGCTCCGCCACTCGTGGTTGGCGCGCTCGGCGATGGCCACGGTGGCGCATCCCATCAGCGAGTGGCTCGCGACCGCTACCCATCCGCTCCACGAGCCGCCGGCCCCTCCGGTGGTGGCGGCCCGCGCGGCGCGTGTGCTGAGCTGGCTGGGTGCCGCCCTCGGTGGTCTCCTCATCATCTGGGCGGCCGTCCGGCTGGTCCGGCTGCTCGGCGGGCTGAGCCTGGCTGAATGGCTGGATGTGCTGGCCGGGTCGGCGCTGACGTGCGTGCGGGTTTTCGCGGCGGTCCTGCTCGGCAGTCTGTGGGTGATCCCGGTGGGGATCTGGATCGGCCGGTCGGAGCAATGGCGCAGCCGCTTCCAGCCGCTGGTGCAGATCGCCGCGTCGTTTCCCGCCCCGATGCTCTATCCCTTGATCCTCCTCACGCTCCATGCGCTGGGGTGGGGGTTGGGGGTCGGGGCGGTGCTCTTCATGCTCATCGGGACCCAGTGGTATATGCTGTTCAACGTGCTCGCCGGAGTCTCCGCCGTGCCCACGGAGCTGCGAGAGGCGGCCCGGGCGTATCGCTTCACCTCGAGCCAGCGGTGGCGCGTCGTCTGGTGGCCGGCAGTGTTCCCCTACCTCATCACGGGATGGGTCACGGCGGCCGGGAGCGCCTGGAACGCCAGCATCGTCGCGGAGTACGTGTCCGTTGGGCCGCAGATCTTCGTGACGAAGGGGCTGGGCTCGCTGATTTCGCTCGCCGCCAGCCAGGGCCGCTATGATGTGCTCTCGGCCGGCGTGCTGACGATGGCGGTCCTGGTCGTCCTCATCAACCGGTACCTGTGGAAGCCGCTCTACCGGCTTGCTGAAACGCGCTACGCGCTCTGACGCGACACCCGCCATGCCTGCTGAGACGCCGAACGGACACGACCCGCTCGTGAAGCTCGCGAGCGTCGGACACGTGTTTTCGCTGCCGTCCGGCAAGCCGCTCCCGGTCCTGGAAGACATCAACCTCACGCTCGCCGAGCAGGAGCTGGTGGTTATCCTGGGGCCCTCGGGCTGCGGGAAGTCGACGATCGTGCGCATCGCCGCCGGGCTCCTGAGCCCCACCCACGGCGAGGTGACGTACCGCGGACGCCCGGTGCTCGAACCCAACCCGCACGTCGCACTCGTCTTCCAGCAGTTCGCGCTCTTTCCCTGGCTGACCGTCGCCCAGAACATCGAGCAAGCACTCCTGCCTCAAGGGGTCGGCGCCGACGCCCGGCGCCATCGCGTGGCCGAGGTCATCTCGCTCATCGGGCTGGACGGATTTGAGGAGGCCTACCCCCGCGAGCTCTCCAGTGGGATGAAGCAGCGCGTCGGCATCGCCCGGGCGCTGGTGGTGCAGCCCGAGCTGCTCTGCATGGACGAGCCGTTCAGCCAGGTGGATGCGCTCACCGCGGAGACGCTGCGCAACGAGGTCATCAGCCTCTGGCGGGACACCCGCAAATCGCCCCGCGCCATCCTCCTCGTCAGCCACGACATCCACGAGGCGGTCTTCATGGCGAGCCGTATCCTCATCATGTCCGCCAATCCCGGCCGTCTCAAAGCCGCCATCGAGAACCCGATGCCCTATCCGCGCGACCCGCGCTCGAGCGCCTACCAGGCGCTGGTGGACCGCCTCCACGACGCCATCACCGGCGTGTACCTGCCGGAGCAGGCGGCCGAGTCCCGGCCGGCCACCATCCTGGCCGGGCTCCTGGGCCTTTCGGCGATCACCTCCATTCCGATGGTCGAGGTGCGTGAGGTGATCGGCCTCTTGGACGCGGTCCGGAGCCAGGGCGGGGACGTGGAGTTTTTCCGGCTCACGGCGGAGCTGGGGCGGGCGTTCACGCGGATCCTCCTGGCCGCCAAGGCCGCGGAGCTCCTGCAATTCCTGGAGACGCCCCATGACCACCTCGTGCTGACGGAGCGGGGACGCCAGTTCCTGGCCGCCCCCCGCGCGATGCGCAAGCAGCTCTTCCGCGAGCAGCTCCTCCAGGTGCCGCTGGTAAAGCGGGTGCGGGAGATGCTGGAGCACAGCCCCGAGCACCGCCTGGCCAAGGACATCCTGCTGGAAGAGCTGGCCATCCAGTGCCCGCAGGAGGACCCGAAACGGCTCTTGCGCATCCTGAGCAACTGGGGCCGCTTCGCGGACCTCTGGACGTCGACCGCCGAGCGCGGCACGCTCACCCTGCTGGGCACCGCAGCGCCCAAATGATGCGCCTGCGAAAACCCCGCTTCCTGTTCGTCTACCCGCTGGCCGCGCTGCTCTTTACGGTCGGCCGCATCACCGAGCGGAATCTGCGGCTGGGCATCCTGCTGATTGCGCTCGGGGAGGCGGTGCGCCTTTGGGCCAACGGCTATGTCGGCCACGTCAAGGTCAACTGGACGGAGCAATCACGCGGGGACGCCAAGATCGGCCGGTTGATCACCGGGGGGCCCTACGCCTTCGTCCGGCACCCGCTTTACCTCGGGACGGCCGTGATCGGAGCGGGGTTCTGCCTCATCGTCGGCAGTGTCTGGCTCGCACTCCCGGCGTTCGCCGGCTTTCTGCTCATCTACCGGGTGAAGATGACCGAGGAGGAACGGACTCTGCTGAATGAATGGGACAGCACGTACCAGCACTACCATAACGCGGTGCCCCGGTTGATGCCGTGGCGCCCGCGCTATCGGGATCGGCACGGGCGGTGGAGCTGGAAGGGGGTGGCGGCCAGCAAGGAGTGGAAGACCGCCATCTGGGTGACGGTCATGGTGATCCTGCTCTATTTCTGGGAGGAGGCGGTGCAGCAGCGCGAGCCGCTCTTCGAGAAGCGCTGGGTCCTGCACGCGTGCCTGCTGGTGGTCCTCGTGGCGCTGATGGCGACCGACGGCCTCGTCGAGCTCATCAAGCGGCGGGGACGGGCGGGCCGCAGCGCACAGCCAGTTCATAAATAGAGAAGTTGAGCATGGCGCCGCCTCTGCATTTCACTGAGCAGGGCACTGGAACCGCGCTGCTGCTCCTGCACGCGTTCCCGCTGTCGCACGCGATGTGGAGCGGGGAGCTCGCGCGCTTTGCGACGATGCGGCGCGTGATCACGCCTGATTTGCCGGGGTTCGGCCGCTCGCCGCGGCTCACCACACCGTCCATTCCCGCCATGGCCCGGGCGGTGGCCGCGCTGCTGGATGGGCTGGGCATCCGCGAGCCGGTGATGCTGGGCGGCCTCTCCATGGGCGGCTACGTCGCGCTCGAGTTCTTCCGGCAGTTTCCCGATCGGGTGAAGGCGCTGGGGCTCTTCTCCACGCGGGCCGCGCCAGACTCGCCGGAGCAGCGCGCGGGGCGCCTGCAGTTGGCCGGCCAGCTCGCGCGGGACGGCATCGAGGCACTGATGCAGACCGCCGTTCCGAAATTACTGGGGCCAACAACGAGGGCCCGCCGGCCCGCGGTGGCGGAGCAGGTCGAGCGGGCCGCCCGGGCGGCGAGCGTGGACGGTGTTGCCGATGCGCTGCGCGCCATGGCCGCGCGCGCGGATTCGCGGCCCCTGCTCGCCGCCATTGGGTGTCCGACGCTGGTCGTGGCCGGCGGCGAGGACCGAGTGATTCCCGTTGCTGAGAGCGAAGCGATGGCCAAGGCGATTCCCGGTGCTCAGCTCGCAGTGATCCCGGAGGCCGGCCATGTGGTCAACCTCGAGCAGCCGGATGCGTTTCAGGGCATTGTGGAAGCCTGGATCCGTCACAATTGAAAGGAAAGGTGCCAGCTACCGCGGTGCCTGGCACCGGGCTGAAGAAGATAAACGGCTGTGGCGAATAAGACCTCTTGCCAAGTGATAACAGATATGTTATCATTCTATCGGAGTCAGATCAGTGCTGGAAGTCCTGTACTACCCTGAAGGGAGCCGCGTGGCTGGTTCACAGCGTTGAGAAGAAGAGCGCGAAAACGCCAAGGGATGATCTTGAGCTCGCAAGAAGGAGGCTAAAGGAGGTGACGGCTCGATGAGAGGCTTCGACAAGCACTTGCATGAACTACTGGAAGCGCACCCGGAAGCGGCATTGGAGCACGCCAAGCTGTTCGCCGAGCTTCCGCTGCCGACGCAGCTGGCCATCATGCGCCGCCGAAGGAAGCTGTCTCAACGCGCCTTGGCAAGAAAGCTGAGGGTGCGTCAGCCTCATGTGGCTCGGACCGAAAGCGTCCGTCACGACCCACGCATCTCCTCGGTTGTCCGGGCCGCTAAAGCGGTTCGCTGCCATGTTCTGCTCGTACCGGATGAAGAGCTAAAACGGATCGCGGTGGCGTAACAGTCAGGCGTTATTCACGGCCCGTCGGATGACCGGCGGGCCGTTTTTGTGTCCGTGAGAAGCAGGTAGGAGTAAAATAAACTGGTTACTTGTGCCCGGCGCAAGATGGCGCTGAAGCTGCTGAAGGAACTGAATGGGTATGAATAAGTGTTTCAGCGCGAGCAGGAAATGGTAATGTGGCATCGGAAGTTCCCTGGAATTCCTTGATCATTCCTAAGGTGGTGCCGGATAAGCAGTGGTCCGTGACGACCCGAGAGCAGTCTGATGAGCAACCAAAGAGCCAATAGCGGAGAGCATGATGCTTGGAGAGTGCTCTTGCCGGTCATCATTGGTGGAGTGCTCGCAACAGTTGGCGGCATCGTAAGCCAGTATTGTGCGTCGCAGTTTCAATTCTCGACTGAAGCTCGCATCGAGAAGATTCAGGAACAGCGCCAGGTCTTTGCGCGGCTCATGGGGCGGAAGTTTGCCACCAAGCAACTGCATGTCTCTCGTTACGAGGCGCTCGTCTTTTCTGATTATCACGAGGCGCGTTGGAAGCGCGCTGGCTCGCCGAACGATTCTCTCGACCTGCAAGAGGCACAGCGCTGGATGCACCGTAGCGAGGATCTTGTTTTCGAGATCGTAAGGAACAACCAAATCCTCTTTGAAGACATCGGAGTCGCCCGTGCGCTGTTCCCCAATACGCCGCGCCTTCGCGAATTGGTGGATCGGATTTACAGCTTCAAGGCCCTGAAAATGTCACAACCTCCAGATGATGCTTCGTTGGAGGAGTTGGTCCAGTGGAAGGACGAGTCTGTTCGGCAGCTACAGTCGGTGGTTGATCGCGAATACGGAGAACCAATCGATGAGCTTCTGGTCTACCTCTCGCAGCAGCTTCCGATGGATTGAGTTCGGTGGCGGAGCTCTCGAAAGATTTGCCTAACCGAGGTATACACCCGGAACGGAATTCCGGTGACACAATACTATTTCCGAAATGAATAAGCCTCTCGCGGTCGTTACGTACGGATGTTCCCTCGACTTGCTCTGCGGCCGCTTCGCGGCCGTCAAATAAAATGTGGATGAGGGGTCCGGTTGTTCCCTCGTCGCGGATCTCGGCCGTCGGCCTCGACCGCTCCTCAGTTTGGGAGGAACACCTTAGTAATATGTGGATGTGGGGTCCGGTTGTTGCCTCGTCGGAGATCTCCGCCTTCGGCGTCGACTCCTCCTCGGCATCAACCATAGGTCTGGAGTGAGGATGGTCCTCAGATGAGTAAGAGCATTTTTCTCCAGACCTATGGTTGACCATATGTGTCTAAAAGGGGGATTCCTGATAGGGAGATTTGGTGGAGGAGACCAAGAAGGCTTGGTAGCGCTTCCTTAGTGCTTCAGACGGTGGCTGAGGGGTTGCAGGTGGCGCTGGCCTCGACGTAACCAGGGAGCCGTAAAATGGTGGTCAACGAGGCGTTCGGCTGGTTGTGGATTGTGCTGGGTTTCGCTTCAGGAACGCTCCTGGGGCTGAAGTTCCAGAGCGAAAGCTGGCTGGGAGGCTACGGTTCTCACAGACGGCGACTGATTCGCCTGGGCCACATTTCCTTCCTGGGACTTGGATTTTTGAACATCCTGTTCGCACATAGTCTTCCGCAACTTCGCCTGAGCCAGGCATGGTTATCGCTGGCTTCGTGGAGTTTGATGCTCGGAGGTGTGACCATGCCAGTGTGCTGTGGCTTGATGGCATGGCGGAAGAATCTGCAACCAATTTTCGCCATCCCAGTCGTTGCCCTTCTCATCGGTGCGTTCCTGGTGCTGATCGGTATGGTGCAGCCATGAAAGTCGGCTTCATCGCCATGAGTGGTGTGCGAGCGTACAACGAGGAACTCACGCGAATTGGGCTGACGCTTCCTGGTTTTGTCGAACGCAGCCAGGTCATTGCTTCATTGCCGAGCCTTTCACTTCTGACATTGGCGGCGATGACTCCACCGCCAATCGAGGTTGAGTATCGTGAGATCAAAGATTTGCGAAACACACCACCCCTTCCTACCGATTACGATCTGGTCGCCATCTCGTCCTTCTCTGCCCAAATCTACGAAGCCTACCAAGTCGCCGATGAGTATCGCAGACAGGGAATCCCTGTGGTTCTTGGCGGGCTTCATGTCAGCGTATTACCTGAAGAAGCGAAAACACATTGTACAAGTGTGGTAGTTGGCGAAGGTGAAATATCATGGGGGAAGGTTGTTGCCGATTTCGTTGCAGGGAAGCTCCAAGACTATTACACCCCTGCTGGGGAGTCGTACAACTTGGCAGACGCTCCGATTCCCCGTTACGAATTGCTAGACATCGAGCAATACAACCGGCTGACAGTCCAAACCAGTAGAGGCTGTCCTCACCGCTGCGATTTCTGCGCTAGTTCCATTCTGTTGACCCCCAAGTACAAGGTCAAACCTGTTGAACAGGTCATCGCCGAGATTCGAAGGATCAAGGCGATCTGGAAGCATCCATTCATCGAGTTCGCTGACGACAACAGCTTTGTAATTCGAGAGTATTACAAACGCCTGCTGCGTGCGCTCAAAGATGAAGGGCTTCGTTGGTTTACGGAAGCAGACATCTCCGTTGCCGAGGATGAGGGGTTGCTGCATCTGATGCGTGAAAGCGGCTGTCGGCAGGTGCTCATCGGCTTGGAAAGTCCCACACCGCAGGGCTTGGATGGCGTCGAGCAGCGGCGAAACTGGAAACTGAAGAAACTGCCGGACTACGAGTCAGCGATTCGTACCATTCAAGGGCATGGGATCACTGTGGATGGATGCTTCATCTTGGGACTGGATGGAGATGGTGAAGACATCTTTGATCGCGTCTACGAGTTTGTCGAGAATACAGGATTGTATGAAGTGCAACTGACCGTACTGACGCCATTTCCTGGCACGCCGCTCTATCACCGCCTGAGACAGGAAGGGCGTTTACTCGAAGATCGAGCCTGGCACAAATGCACGCTCTTTGATGTGAATTACGTGCCCAAGCAGATGTCGGTTGAAAGGTTGGAACGTGGATTGGTGGAGCTATCAAGAAGGATTTACGATAGTGCGTTTATTCGTGATCGAAGGAGACGCTTTTTCAAGACGCTGCGGAGAAGTGGAGTGGAGTGGTTGCAAAAAATGGAGGAGGGATGGGGCGATGAGTATCGGGACGATCAAGAAGCTGTTTGTGATCGCCGCGCTGTATGATTTTGTTCTGGGTGTAGTCTTTTTGGTGGCTTGGAAGCAGGTCTACAACTATTTCGGGGTGACGCTCCCGAACCACGATGGCTACGTGCAATTTGGGGCGGCACTGGTGGCAATCTTCGGGGTTGGGTTTTGGCTTGTGGCGCAGAACCCTGAGCGCAACCGTGACATCATCAAAATGGGTGTCCTGTTGAAAATCGCATATTCGGGCGTAGTGCTTGGACACCACTTCTTCGGGATGGTTCCAGGCGTGTGGGTTCCGTTTGCCTGGTGCGATCTTGTTTTTCTAGCGTTATTCGTAGCGGCACTGCGTGCCCTGCCATCAAGGGCGTAGGATAGCAGAGACTTCTTGCGTGACATAATTGCCCGCTGATCATATGAATATGACGAAATCCATACATTTAATCACTTACGGCTGTCAGATGAATGAAAGAGATTCCGAGGAGGTGCTCGGGATGCTGACGGCGCAGGGCTACGAGATCGCCGGGCAGCCGGAAGACGCGGACGTCATCCTCCTGAACACCTGCTCGGTACGAGCCCATGCCGAGGAGCGGGCGTTTGGGAAGCTTTCGGGTAGAGAATATTGTTGACATACAATCCATTTTCGTAGAATATTGACAGTATGGAATACATCACTAGACTGCTGGAACAGAAAATCCGACGGGCCCTCCATCGCAATAGAAGCATCCTGCTCTTCGGGGCCCGGCAGACCGGCAAGACCACGCTGATCAGCCGCTTTCACGCGGATCTGGTCATCACCCTCGTGAGGCCGGACATCCGTCAGCGGTATGAAAAGTCACCACAGCTACTGGCCGGTGAGGTGGAGGCGCTCGCCCCCACAGCCGCGAACACACGTCCGCTGGTCGTTGTCGATGAAGTGCAAAAAGTGCCAACGTTGTTGGATGTGGTGCAGGACCTCATTGACCGGGGCCGCGCCAATTTTGTGCTGACGGGGTCCAGCGCTCGAAAACTTCGCCGCGGCGCCGTCGTCAATCTCCTGCCGGGGCGCGTGGCCACGTTCAGGTTAGATCCGTTCAGTTTGCGGGAAGTGCCCGCACAGGACGTGCATGAGCGCCTGCTGTACGGGTCGTTGCCCGGCATGCTGGCGGTGCCGGATCGTGCAGATCGAGAAACCGATTTGGAATCGTATGTGACGACGTATCTGGAAGAAGAGGTGCGGGCAGAGGCGCTTGTGCGGAATGTGGGCGATTTTGCCAGGTTTCTTGAGCTGGCCGCATCCGAATCCGGCAACATCGTCAACTTGAGAAAATTGTCTCAGGAGATCGGCGTGTCCCATACGACGATCGGGGCCTACTACCAAATTCTCGAAGACTGCCTGATCGCCGAGCGGATTGAGCCCGTGACCCACAGCAAGACGAGGAAGAAACTGACCAAATCCGAAAAATACCTGTTCTTTGATTTGGGGGTCCGGCGTCTGGCAGCCCGAGAAGGCACGAAACTGCCGCGCGATACCTTCGGGCGGCTGTTTGAGCAATTCGTTGGTCTGGAACTGGTTCGGTGCGCCCATGCTGCGCACCGAACCCTCGCCATCCGCTTTTGGCGTGATCCGGACGGCCCGGAAGTGGATTGGGTCATCGACGATGAGGGGGCCTATGCCCCCGTGGAAGTGAAATGGACGGACCATCCTCGATCCGGCGACATCCGCCATCTGGAAGTGTTCCTCGACGAATATCCCTCGGCCAGGGCCGGGTACATCGTGTGTCACGTGCCGCGTAAAACCAAGCTGAGCCGCCGCGTCGTCGCGCTGCCCTGGCAAGCCATTGACGAGCTGATCCCTGCGTCATGACCCGCGCGATCTTTCTTCAAACCTATGGGTGACCATAGTGGTGCAATACCTGGACTCCCCGCACTATCCAGACAGGCTGTTGCGGAGGACGCCAACCAAGTGTTCGAGGCGCTGGCCGATGGGTTCCGCCTTGTGCTGGCAGGAATAGAGTTGAAGTGATCATGGTAGTGACCCGCTCACTGCAGATGCTCACGGCAGTCG
>MHGT01000008.1:0-7529 GCA_001805695.1 Omnitrophica WOR_2 bacterium RIFCSPHIGHO2_02_FULL_67_20
CACTGCGGTGAAGGGTGAAGGGTGAAGGGTGAAGGGTCTTGAGGCTCCGAATGCCGCGTTGACCCTTGACCCTTGACCCTTGACCCTTGACCTCGTTTCGCGTCGACGGCGACGACGATGCACTGGCAGCCGAACCGATCCGACGACTCGTTGATGAACGCCGGCCGCTCGACCGCGCTCGTGTTGATCGACACCTTGTCCGCGCCCGCGTTGAGGAGTGCCCGGATATCCTCCACCGTCCGGATCCCGCCGCCGACCGTCAGCGGCATGAACGCGGCCGCGGCCGTCCGCGCGACGACCTCCAGCATGATCGGGCGCTGCTCGTGGCTGGCGGTGATGTCGAGGAACACCAGCTCATCGGCCCCGGCGTCATTGTACGCCTTCGCCGCCTCCACCGGGTCGCCGGCGTCGCGCAGGCTGACGAACTTGATGCCTTTCACGACCCGCCCCTTGTCCACGTCGAGGCATGGGATGATGCGCTTGGCGAGCATGCGTCCGTTTGCCCGTTAGGCCCGTTAGGCCCGTTAGGCCCGTTTCAGTATGCCAACGGGCTCAACCGGCCAACGGGCTAAACCGGCCCAACCGCCTGGAGGGCCTCTTGTAAGTCAATCGTCCCCTCATACAGCGCCTTGCCGACGATGGCCCCGGCAACACCGCGCGGCTCGAGCGTCTTCAGCCGCCGGAGGTCGTCGACCGAGCTGATCCCGCCGGAGGCGATGACCTGGACGCTCACCGCGTCGAGCACCTCGCCGAGCAGCGTCACGTTCGGCCCCTGGAGCATGCCGTCGCGGCTCACGTCGGTGCAGATGAGCATACGCACGCCCAGGGCCGCCATCTCCGAGGCCAGGCGTGAGGGCGTCAGCGGTGTCGCGGCGACCCAGCCGCGCGAGACCACCTGGCCGGCCTTGGCGTCGATCGCCACCGCGACCTTGGCCCCGTAGCGCAGGACCGCGGCCTTCACGAACGCCGGGTCCTCGCACGCCTTGGTGCCGAGGACGACGCGCGCGGCACCCGCCTCCAGCGCCCGTTCGAGCGTCTCGGCCGTGCGGATGCCGCCGCTCAGCTCGACCGAAATACCGCAGGTCTCGATGATGCGGCGGGCGAACGGCAGGTTCACGTACGTCCCGTCAAACGCGCCGTTGAGGTCCACGACGTGCAGCCACTGCGCCCCGGCCTCGGCCCACCGGCGGGCGACCGCCACCGGGTCGTCGGCATAGACCGTCACCCGGTCGCGCTTGCCCTGCGCGAGCCGGACGACCTTGCCGTCGAGGAGGTCAATTGCCGGAAGAATCACCATCGGTTCGGGGATCGGGGATCGGGGATCGGGAGAGAAATCCCCGAACCCTGAACCCCGAACAAACGTCCTACAGTTCGATGAAGTTCTTGAGCAGCTTCAGGCCGATGGCTTGGCTCTTCTCGGGGTGGAACTGGGTCGCATAGAGGTTGCCGCGCCAGACCATTGAGGCAAACCGGCCGCCGTAGTCCGTCTCCAGCGTCGTCACGGAAGGGTCCTTCGGTTCGGCGTAGTAGGAGTGCACGAAGTAGACGAAACTGCCGTCCGAAATGCCATTCAAGAGCGGACACCTCGGCTCGGGGCTCGGGGCTCGGGGCTCGGGGCTGGAGATTTGGTTCCAGCCCATGTGAGGAACCTTGAGCGCTGAGCCGTTCATCGCAAACCGGCGCACGGTCCCCGGCAGCACGCCGAATCCCCGCCCCCCCTCACCCTCCTCGCTGGTTTCAAAGAGGAGCTGCAACCCCAGGCAGATCCCGAGATAGGGCGTTCCTTTCGCGAGTGCGGCTTTGATGGGCTCGACCAGCTTGCGCGCGGAGAGCTCGCGCATCGCCGCCGGGAACGCCCCGACGCCGGGCAGGATCACCTTATCGGCTCGGGATACCTCGGCCGGATTGCCGGAAACCCGCACGGAAGCGCCCAGCGACTCAAGCGCCTTCGAGACGCTGCGGAGGTTGCCCATGCCGTAGTCAATCACAACAATCATCTTGATCTCGGCGAAGGGTCGGGGGCGTAGGGCGAATCGAGCCCCTTCGCCCTTCACCCTACGCCCTTCGCCCTAGAGTTGTCCTTTCGACGACGGCACGCCCTTCACTCTCGGGTGGATCCGCGTGGCCTGGTCCAGTGATCGCCCCAGCGCCTTGAACACCGCCTCGCAGGTGTGGTGGAAGTCCCCGCCCGAGAAGATGTCGACGTGGAGGGTGGTCTTGGACGCCCGGGTGAACGCCTCCAGGAAGTGCTCGGCGTCTCCCCACTGGTAGGCGCCGTGCGAGCCGGTCGGCCGCTTGCGCACCGCCGGGGCGCGGGCATCCCGCACCACGAGCCGGGGCCGCCCGGAGAAGTCCAGGACCACCCGTGCGAGCGCCTCCTCCATCGGCACGTACGCCCAGCCGTAGCGCGCGATGCCCTTGCGGTCGCCGAGGATCTTGTCGAACGCCTGGCCCACCACGATCCCGACATCCTCGTTCGTGTGGTGCAGGTCGACCTCCAGGTCGCCTGTGGCCTTAACCGTGAGGTCAAACGCTCCGTGCGTGCCCAGCAGCATCAGCATGTGGTCGAGGAACGCAATACCCGTCTTCACGGACGTCTTCCCCTTCCCATCCAGGTTCAGGCTGACGGTGATGTTGGTCTCTTTGCTCTTGCGCGCTGCCGTCGCTCGTCTCATTTTTTATTTTTGATTGCACGGATTATAAGTGCGGATTCACGGATGAATCCGTGGAATCCGTCTTATATAATCCGCGAAATCACCCCGTTAGTCTCACTTTCACGGCCTCATAGTGCCGCGGCAGCCCTTCGATCGCCGCGATCCGCTCGAGCGGCTCCCGCATCCGCTCCAGCGCCTTCTTCGTATAGCTGATGACATGGGTGCGCCGGATGAAATCATCGATGCCCAGGCCCGAGAACGTCCGGGCCGCACCCCCGGTCGGCAGGACGTGGCTCGGCCCCGCAACGTAGTCACCCACCGTCACCGGCGAGTACTGGCCGAGGAAGATGGCCCCGGCGCTCGTGATGCGCTTGGCCAGCTTCTGGGGCGAGCGCACCATGATCTCGAGGTGCTCGGGGGCGAGCCGGTTGGCGGCGTCCACCGCCTCGTCCAGGTTCTTCACGACCAGGCAGTGGCCTCCGGGAATCTGCTTGCGGGCGAGCCTCGCCAGCGCCTTGGACGTCGTAATGAGGAAGGCGATGCCGCCCGCGTGCTCCGTCTCGCCCAGGAGGTCGGCCAGGACGTACTGCGCGTTCGAATACCGGTTGGCGATCACCGCGATCTCCGACGGGCCGGCCGGCGTGTCCACATCCACGAACCCGTAGACCTGCCGCTTCGCCTCGGCGACATACGCGTTGCCGGGGCCGACGATCTTGTCCACTTTCGGGACAGTCCTGGTCCCGAACGCCATGGCGGCGATCGCCTGGGCCCCGCCCATCTTGTAGACCTCGTCCACGTCCAGCAGGCTCGCCACCGCGAGAATGTGCGGGTCGACGCTGCCGTCTTTCCGTGGCGGCGTGGCGAGGATGATGCGCCTGACCCCCGCCTTCTTCGCCGGAATGACCGTCATGTAGACGGTGGAGACCAGGCTCGCCGTCCCGCCGGGGATGTAGATGCCGACCCGCTCGATCGGGTCGAACTTCTCGCCGAGCACGACGCCGTCGCCGTCCACCGACCGGACCGGCTTCAGGCGCGGGCGGCTGTAGAAGCTCTGGACGTTCTGGATGGCGCTCTTAAGCTGCAGCGCGAACTTCGGGTCGAGGTGCTGGAACGCCCCGGAAATCTCGGCTTCGGTTACGCGCAGCTGCCGCGGCGCGAGCTGCGCCCGATCGAACCGGCGCGTGTAGCGCAGAAGCGCCTCGTCGCCGCCCTGGTAGACGTCATCGACGATCTTGCGCACGCTGTCTTCGATCCGCCGCTTCCGCACGAGCTGGCGGCCGCACAGCCGCTGCCACTCCTGACTGGTCGTTGAAATGACCTTCATCACGCCCTTCTGGTTGAGTCCGTTAGGCCGGTTTGGCCGGTTGAGCCCGTTCCGGCCAAACCGGCTCAACGGGCATAACCGGCTCAACCAACGTTAACGCTCCAATGCCTCGCGGATGAGTTCCTCCGCCCGCTTCATCGCCGCCGGGATCCCGGACGGGTCCTTGCCGCCCGCCTGGGCGAACTCAGCTCGTCCGCCGCCGCTGCCCTGGGTAAGCGGCGAAACCGCCTTGAGCGTCTGCCCGGCGTGCACGCGGCCGGCGACATCGTTTGTCGTGGCCATGACGAGTGTGGCCCGGTTCGGCCCTTCCGACGCAGCCAGCAGGACGATCCCGCCGGTGTGCAGCGAGCTGCGCACCGCATCGGCGAGCGCGGCCAGCTGCTCGCGGTCGGCGTGCTTGAGCGTGGAGGTAACCAGCGTGACCCCGTTGATCTTCCGCCCCTCCGCGACGAGCCGGTGCGCTTCCACCTTGGCGAACTCCGTCTGGAGCGCCTTGCGCTCCCGTTCCGAGCGCTTGAGCTGCTCGAGCAGCTCCTCGAGCCCCGCGACGAGCTCGTGGGCCGGTCGGCCGAGCCGGCGCGCCGCGTCGTGGAGCAGGCGCTGGCCTTCCTGCTGCTTCTGCGCGGCGGCCTCGCCGACGAGCGCCTCGATGCGCCGCGTGCCGGCGGCGATCGAGCTTTCGCCCGTGATCAAAAACGTCCCGACGAAGCCGGCGTGGCGCAGGTGCGTGCCGCCGCAGAGCTCCTTCGAGTAGTCGCCGATGGTCACCACGCGCACCGTGCCGCCGTACTTCTCGCCGAAGAGCGCCAGCGCCCCGTCGCGCTTGGCCTCCTCGAGGCGCATCTGTGAGGCGCGGATCTCATCCGCCAGGCGGATGCGGCTGTTGACGAGTGATTCCACCTGCGCGCGCTGCTCCCCGCGCAGACCGGCGAGCGAGGAGAAGTCGAACCGCACCCGCTCCGCTTCGACGTAGGAGCCGGCCTGCACCGCGTCCGGACCGAGCACCTTGCGCAGCGCCCAGTGGAGCATGTGGGCCGCGGTGTGGCTGCGGGCGACCTTCAGCCGCCGCTCGTCGTCCACCGAGGCCCGCACCGGCTCCTGCAGGCTGAGTGTGCCTTCGCGGACCGTGGCGTGGTGGATGAGCACGTCATCGGCCCAGGTCGTCTGGGCGACGTCGGCCCGGCCTTTCGGCCCCTCGATGCGGCCGGCATCGCCGATCTGGCCGCCCGCCTCCCCGTAAAAGGGAGAGCGGTCCAGGACGATGCCGACCGACGCTCCGGCCGCGGCCTTCGCGACCCACCCCTTGCCGTCCCACAGCCCCTTGATGACGGCGTCCGCCGTGAGCGACTCGTAGCCGACGAACTGGGCCTCCTTCGGCGGCACGTCGCGGACCGCCGCGCGCACCTGGAGCTCGTCGGTGACGAAGACGCCGCCGCCGAACTGGCTGCCCGCGCGTGAGCGCTCACGCTGTTGAGACATAAACTTTTCAAATACCGACTCCTCGATTGTGAATTTGTCACGACTGGCGATATCTCTGAGAAGCTCGAGAGGATAGCCATAGGTGTCTTTCATTTTGAACGCGAACTCGCCAGATATTTCGCGCCGCTTCTCCCGATTCAGTCGTTCGAATTCCTGAGTGATGTGCTCATTTCCGGCAGCCAGAGTTTCACCAAACCGCTCTTCCTCAAGTTGAATCGTCTCTAGAATGAACTTTTCGTTGTCTTTCGCTTCTGGATAGACGCTTGCGTAGGTCGTGACCACTGCTTTGGCCATATCGGCCAGGTAAGGTTCACGCTCAGGTATCGTATCGGGAGAAGGTGCCCGGTTGTGTAGCAGAAGTCCAGCAGTCCAGTGCGCGCGCCGGATGAGCATTCGTAAGACATAACCCTGCTTTTCGTTTGAAGGGTGAAGCTTCTCAGCCAACAAGAACACAATTGCTCTAAGGTGATCCGCGATCATCCAAACACTACCGAGGTCACGCTCCTTGGGTCCGCCACCAAGGAAGTGTTGTTTGATTCTGTAGATGATAGGTTCGAAAAGATCGGTCTCGTAGTCTGTGAGCCACCGCTTCTGTTCTAAACTCTGGACGACTGCGGTCAGCCGCTCCAGCCCCATCCCGGTGTCGATGTTCTTGCGGGGCAGCGGCGTAAGCCGGCCGTCCGGCTGCCGGTCGAACTGGGTGAAGACCAGGTTCCACACCTCCACGGACGTCGGTCCCTGGACCTTGCCCTCGGCGTCATAGTAGATCTCCGAGCACGGGCCGCACGGGCCGTTGGGCCCTTCTTTCGGCGCGTTGGCCGGCCAGAAGTTTTCCTGCTGGCCGAAGCGCCGGATGCGCTCCTCCGGCACGCCGAGCGCGCGCCAGAGCTGGAACGCCTCGTCGTCCTCTTCGTAGACGCTCACCCACAGCTTGCCGGCCGGCAACCCCAGACACAGCTTGGCCGCGTCGCTCTTCTTCCCGCCCCCGTAATCGAGCGTGCCGGTCAGGAACTCCCAGGCCCAGCCGATCGCCTCGGCCTTGAAGTAGTCGCCGAAGGAGAAGTTGCCCAGCATTTCAAAGAACGAGTGGTGGCTGGGAGAGCGACCCACGTTCTCCAGGTCGCCGGTGCGCAAACACTTCTGGCACGAGGCCGCGCGCTGGCGGTCCGTCCGCCGGCCCAGGAAGTCGTCCTTGAACTGGTTCATCCCCGCCGAGGTGAAGAGCACCGTGGGGTCGCCGCTCGGGATGAGCGAGTCGCTCGGCACGCGCTCATGGCCGCGCGCCTCGAAAAAGGACAAAAACCGCTCCCGCAGTTCACGGCTCTGCATCATGAGGGAATCGCTTATGATGACACGGAATGGCCGGTCGCCTCGTCGAGGAGCCGCTCGATCAGGTCCGGGTCGAAGCCGCGCTCGGCCAGGGCGCGCCCCACGCGGCGGCGATCGCCGCGGCCCCTCCGAAGGCGGGCCGCGATCACGGCCCGGGCGCGCGACTCGTCTTCCGCCGCCAGTCCTGAGCGGGCGTCGGCATCCTCGATCGCGTCCGAGCCGAATCCCCGGGCTTCGAGCTTGGCGCGGATGGCCGCCCACCCGTAGCCCTGCCGGGCCCAGTGGCCGGCCCACAGCCGCACACCCGCCGAATCGTCCACGAGCCCGCGGGCTTCGCACTCAGCGACGAGCCGGGACGCCGTGCGCGGCGGCACGCCGCCCCGGGCGAGGTAGGTGAGCAGTTGCTGGCGGGAGCGGACCCCGGTCCGGGCGTACCGGCGAAGCCCCGCGGGTAAACTTGCGGCTCCTTGCTGCCTGCCTGCGGGGCGAGTCGAGGGAGCGAGCGCCTTCACCGTGCGGGATGGGTCATGGCGCCGCTTTGATGACGACATACCCTCGGTTCGTCCGCACCAAGGCGTTGCCCTTCAACTCCGCGGTGACGGTGGTGAAGTCGCCAACACTCTCGATCCGCACGCTGGTGAGCTGGCCCTTGATCGCCCCTTTCACTTCGTTGATCACGTCGCCCTCATGCAGGCCGGCCTGCTCCGCCGGGCTGCCCGACTCCACCTCGACGACGAGGACGC
>MHGT01000008.1:7604-13792 GCA_001805695.1 Omnitrophica WOR_2 bacterium RIFCSPHIGHO2_02_FULL_67_20
AGCGTCTGGGGCTTGCCTTCCCGCAGGATGTCGAGCTTGATGCGCCGGCCGGCCCGAGCACCGCTCACGAGGTCAATGAGCTGGCGCGAGTGCTGGATGGCCTTCCCGTCGAACGCCGCGACGATGTCGCCGTCCCGCGCCCCGGCCTTGCTCGCGGGGCTCTCGGGCAGCACCTGGTAGACCAGGACGCCCTTGCGCTCGCCCAAGCTGTAGTACTCGGCGACGTCGGCGGTGATGTCCTGGATCTGGATGCCCAGCCAGCCGTAGACGACCTGCTTGCCCTCGATGAGCGTGTCGAGGATGCTCTTCGCCTTGTTGATCGGGATGGCGAACCCGTACGCGTTGCCCGGCCCGGTGATGATCGCCACGTTGACGCCGATCACCTGCCCCTCGAGGTTCACGAGCGGGCCGCCGCTGTTGCCGGGGTTGATCGTCGCGTCGGTCTGCATGAGGTCCGAGTAGTCGCGGTCATAGCGCGAGGTCCGCGGCAGCTGCCGGTGGAGGGCGCTGATCACGCCGACCGACAGCGTCGGCTCGGACCCGAACGTCTGGGCGGCGGGCCCGATGCCGGCCAGGCCCATGGGGTTGCCGAGTGCGACCACCCACTGCCCGGCCTGGACCTGGCTCGAGTCGCCCAGCGTGGCGACCGGCAGGTTCTTCGCGTCGATCTTCACGACGGCGAGGTCCGCCCGCGCGTCCTTGCCCTTCACAGCGCCCGTGAACTCGCGGCCGTCGGCCATGGTCACCGTGATCTTCTCCGCGTCCGCCACGACGTGCTCGTTCGTCAGGATGTAGCCCTGTTGGTCGATGATGACGCCGGAGCCCAAGCCGAAGCGGTGGAACTGCTGCTCCGGCGCATCGCCGCCGTAGAACTGGCGGAAGAAGTCTTCAAACGGGTCCTCGCCACCGCCTCTGCCGAAAAAGGGGCTGCGCGGAAAGCCGCGGAAGTACTGCTTGACCCGCTCGATCTGCTCGGTGGAGATGCTGACGACCGCAGGCCCCGCCTGCTCGCCGACGCGGATGAAGGCGTTCTGAAGCGACTCGGCTTCACCGGATGCGGCCTGCGCCGGGGCGGCCTGGCCGGCGGACACTAGCCCGCCCTGCCCCGGCTTCATGCTGCCGGACCACAGCTCGTTCCGCCCGCCCAGGATCCCGGCGAGGATAACCCCCCAGACGACCATCAGCCCGATCCGCTTCCGCGCGCGCCCGTTCATCGTTCTCCTCCTCCAACAAGCCGTTTCACATCACGTGGACGCAGATGTCCGCTGATTGAACGACGCAGATTCCCGCAGATCAGCGGTCATCTGTACCGCCATCTGCGCTCATCCGCGTCTTACGAGCCGCCCGACGCGGTGGGGACGGCCTCGTGCTCCTTGACCTTCCCCTTCTCCTTGCCGGCGTCCTGCGCAGCCTGCCGGCGGGCTTGCTCCTCCAGCTGCTGCATCAGCTTCGGGTTCTCCCGCAGGAAGAGGCGGGCGGCCTCGCGGCCCTGCCCGAGCTTGGTCTCCCCGGCCGACAGCCAGCTCCCCTGCCGCTGGATCACGCCGACGCTCTCACCCACGTCGAGCAGGCTGCCCGCCTTCGAGATGCCCTCGTCAAAGAGGATGTCGAACTCGGCCTGGCGGAAGGGGGGCGCGACCTTGTTCTTCACGACCTTCGCCCGAACCCGGTTGCCGACCACCCGCTCGCCGACCTTGATGCTCTCGATGCGGCGCAGGTCGATGCGCACCGACGAGTAGAATTTCAGCGCCCGGCCGCCCGGGGTGACCTCGGGGTTGCCGAACATCACGCCGATCTTCTCGCGCAGCTGGTTGATGAAGATGATGCACGTCTTCGACTTGGCCACGGCGGCCGTGAGCTTGCGCAGCGCCTGGCTCATGAGGCGCGCCTGCAGCCCCATGAACTGGTCGCCCATTTCGCCCTCGATCTCGGCGCGGGGCACGAGGGCGGCCACCGAGTCCACGACGACGACGTCCACGGCGTTTGAGCGCACGAGCGACTCGGTGATCTCCAGCGCCTGCTCGCCGGTGTCGGGCTGGGAGATCAAGAGGTCGTCGAGGTTCACCCCCAGCGTCTTGGCGTAGGTCGGGTCGAGCGCGTGCTCGGCGTCGATGAAGGCCGCCACCCCGCCCGCGCGCTGGGCTTCCACCAAGACGCTCAGGCTCAGCGTGGTCTTGCCGGAGGACTCCGGGCCGAAGATCTCCACGACGCGGCCGCGCGGGACCCCGCCGATCCCCAGTGCTAAGTCCAGTGAGAGCGACCCGGTGGACAGGGCCGCGACATCCAGCTTCGTGTCCTGCCCCAGCCGCATGATCGAGCCCTTGCCGAACTGCTTCTCGATCTGGCTCAGGGTGACTTCCAGCGCCTTCAACCGGTCCGACCGTTCCTTGTCCTGCTGCTCTTTCGTCGCCATCAGTCGCTCTCCTCTACTCCTATCGTCTGCCGCCGTGCCCGGACGTTCCGCCTGCGGGGCGCATCGGCCCGCCTGTGTGCACCTAGGAGGGTATTATACGGGAGTGCTTCTTGCCTTGTAAAGCCAACCGCGGGTGCTGTCGAGCTGGGCGTGGGGTCAGACCCCACGAGGAGCTGCCACATCTGGCGGGGTCTGACCCCTTCCTTTATAATGCCCCCATGCACGCCGAGCTGCTGACCATCGGCTCCGAGCTGACCAGCGGAGTCACGGTGAACTCCAACGCCGCCTACCTGGCCCGGCGCCTGGCTGAAGTTGGCATCGTCTGCAGCCGCCAGGTCGCCGTCGGGGATGAGCGGGCCGTCCTCCGGGAGGCGATACGCGAGGCGCTCGGCCGCTGCGGGCTGCTGGTGATGACCGGAGGCCTCGGGCCGACGTTCGACGACGTGACGCTGGAGACGCTCGCCGAGGCGACCGGCCGCCCCCTGATCTACCATCCTGAGATCGCCGCCGGCATCCGGCGCTTTTACACGCGCCTCGGCCGGCGGCTCCAACGCGCCGCCATGCGGCAGGCGTATGTGCCCCGTGGGGCGACGCCGCTGCCGAACCCCATCGGCACCGCCCCGGGCGTGTGGCTGCCCCTCGCCGATGCCATTGTGGTGGCGCTGCCCGGCGTGCCCGGCGAGATGCGCGCGATCGTGGAGCGGTTTGTCCTGCCCCGCCTCAAACGGCTCGGCGGCGGAGCCGCCGTGGAAACCCGCACCCTGCGCACGGCGGGCGTGGCCGAGCTCTCCATCCAGGCCATCCTCGCGCGGCTGCGCATCCCCGACGCGATCCAGGTCGGCCTCTACCCGCACTTGCGGATGGTCGACGTGCGGCTCACCGCCACGGCACCCACCCGTCGCCAGGCGCAGACGGCGCTCCGGCCGCTCGAAACGAGGCTGCGCCGCGCGCTGGGCTCGGCGGTCTACGGCTCGGATGAGGACACGCTGGAGGAAATCGTCGGGAGGCTGTTGGTCGCGCGCCGGCTGACGGTGGGGGTGGCCGAGTCGTGCACCGGCGGGCAGGTCTGCGACCGGCTCACGAACGTGCCGGGCAGCTCGCGCTACGTGCGGGGCGGCGTCGTCGCCTACCACAACGACGTGAAACGCCGCTCACTTGGTGTGCCGGTGGAAACGCTGGAGCGTTTCGGTGCGGTCAGCGCCCAGACCGCGGCCCGGATGGCTGAGGGGGTGCGCCGGCTGACCGGGGCGAGCGTGGGGCTGGCGATCACCGGCATCGCCGGCCCGGCGGGCGGGACGAGCCGCAAGCCGGTGGGCCTTGTCTGCCTGGGGCTGTCGGACGGCCGGCGCACGCGGACGCTGCAGCGCCGCTTCTTCGGCGACCGGCGCTCCATCAAAACACAGGCCGCGCAGACCGCGCTCAACTGGCTCCGGCTCTTCCTCCTGAAAAAGAATACTCGGGGTAACCGGTAACCAGAGACCGGTAACCAGAACGAGTAGTGTCTTAATCTGACGGTGTTATTGATGATTCCACAGATTTTGAATCGATTTCACCGATAGATCTATCGGCGAAATCATCTCACAATCTGCGGAATCGCTCCAAATTAAGACACCACCCCAGAACGGACTACCGAGTCAGTGGAACCTCCGCCAGCACGGTGTAGTTCGGGCCGCGTGAGCTGAGCACGCTTTGATACAAGGTCAACGCCGTCACGGGCCACGGCGCGGGCGCTCGCCAGGCGCACTCCCGCAGGGCGCGAGCCAGCTCCGCTTGCCGCCGCGGGGTCCGCACGCGCCCCAGCGTGACGTGCGCGGCGAACGACCGATCCTCTTTCGGTAATCCCAGCGACCCGCAGCTCTCCTCAATCCGTTCCGCGATCCGAACCGCGCGCTCCTTGCCTTCCCCGAGCCCAACCCACACCACGCGGGGCGACGCAATCGAGGGAAACGCTCCCACGCGGTCCAGCCCGAGCGTGAACCCCGTACCACGGCCTAACGGCCGTGGCCTCTGGAACGACCCTTCGGGACGACCACGCCATTCCTCCCCGCCCTGACGGGCGGGGCGTCCACCGTGGTACGGGGTGAACGCCGTCTCGCCGCGCGCCGCCTCCCCCAGCAGCCGCTCGACTGCCCGGCGCTGCTCATCGGTGACCTCGCCGAGGAACTTCAGCGTCACGTGCAGGTTCTGCGGCTCGACCCACTTGATATCGGCGCCGGAGTGCGCGAGCTCCTGCTGGAGTACCGCGAGGGAGCGGCGGATGTCGTCAGGAAGGGTCAGGGCCAGGAAGGCGCGCATGAATTCCGTTAGGTCCGTTAGATCCGTTGGGCCCGTTAGGTCCGTTGGGTCTGTTGGCCAGTTGAGCCGGTCAGCGGACCAACGGGCTTAACGGACACAACGGGCTTAACCGGCTCAACGGGCTCAACCGGCTTAACAGGCTAACGGATCGCGTCGCGCAGGACCGTCCGGTGCCGCCAGAAGAAGGTAGCGCCGGACGCCACGGTCAGCACCAGCGTCACCCAGAGACAGCCCCGCACCGTCCAGTCGAGCAGGCGCGCCATCTCCGGGGACAAGCCCGGCGGCGGCGCCCACTCCTTTGCCAGCATCACCGCCAGCACGACGAAGATCGTCACCATCTGCGAGACGGTTTTGTGCTTGCCCTCCTTCGCCGCCGAGAGGATCACCTGGCGGCTCGCCGCGAAGAGCCTGACACCGGTGATGAGGAACTCGCGCAGCGCGATGATGAGCACCATCCACGCCGGAAGCAACCGCAACTGCACGAACGCGAGGAAAAGTCCCAGCACCAGCACCTTGTCGGCGACAGGATCGAGGAGGGCGCCGAGCGGGCTCGTCTGGCCCCAGCGCCTGGCCAGCTCGCCGTCCAGCCAGTCGGTGGCGGCGGCGAAGAGAAACAGGCCCAGCGCGGCCGCCTTCGCTTCCCGGCCCGGCACGAAGAGCAGGCCCATGATGACGAACGTGAGGACGATGCGCAGACACGTGAGCTTCGTGGGAAGGGTCATCGTTCCGTTAGGCCCGTTGAGCCCGTTGTACCCGTTGTGTCCGTTAGGTCCGTTGGTCCGCTAACCGGCTCAACGGGCCAACGGGCTTAACCGGCTCAACGGGGTCAACGGTTTCACCGACGAGATCGTACTCGTAGCTGTCGGTCACGCGGACGGACACGAAGTCGCCGGGCGAGAGTGTGTGCTTGCTGCGTACGAAAATGGCGCCGTCCACGTCCGGACAGTCCGCGCGGGTGCGGCCGACGTACTGCCCGGGGTCGTCGGCCTCCCCCTCGTCGATGACGGCCTCCACCGTGCGGCCGACGGCCTCTTCGTTGAGCTCGGCGGCGATGGTCTGCTGGAGCGTCATGAGCCGGTCGAAGCGGCGCTGCATGACCGCCGCCGGCACCTGGTCCGGATACCGGAACGCGGCGCTGCCGTCCTCCTGGGAGTACGTGAAGGCGCCCAGCCGCTCAAACCGGACATCGCGCAGGAACGCCAGGAGGTTCTCGAAGGCCGCGTCGGTCTCGCCGGGGAACCCCACGATGACCGACGTGCGCAGCGCGATGCCCGGCACTTCGCGGCGCAGGGTCTCGATGCGCTCGCGCAGCCGGGCCTGGGTGATCGCGCGGTTCATGCGCGCCAGGACGCCGTCGTCCGCATGTTCGATCGCCATGTCGAGGTATTTGCAGACGGCGGGCTCGGACCGGATGGCCCGGATGAGCTCGTCGGACACGCCGCGCGGGTGGCAGTAGAGGAGCCGGATCCACCGCACCCCG
>MHGT01000008.1:13799-17137 GCA_001805695.1 Omnitrophica WOR_2 bacterium RIFCSPHIGHO2_02_FULL_67_20
TCGCCAGGGCGTGCAGCAGCTCCGCGATGCGGCTCCGGCCGTAGAGGTCCACTCCGTAGTCCGAGGTGTCCTGCCCGACGACGATGAGCTCCTTGACGCCCCGTTCTTCGACCAGCCGGCGCGCCTCGTCGACCACCGCCTCCAGCGGGCGGCTGCTCAGCGGCCCCTTGATCTTCGGAATGACGCAGAAGCTGCAGCCCTTGAGGCATCCTTCGGAGACCTTCAGGTAGGCGTAGTGGGGCGGCGTCAGTGCGGCGCGTGGCCGGTCGCCGCGATGCGGGACCTGGGGGCGGAGGCGGATGCTCTGGGGCTGCTCGCCGTGGAGCGCCTTGCGGACGACCGTTTCAATGTCGCCGAAGCCGTCCACACCGACGAACCCGTCCACGTCGGGCAGCTCCTTCACGAGGTCGTGCTTGAAGCGCTGGACGAGGCAGCCCGCGACGATCACCGCCTTCAGCTTCCCTTGCTTCTTGAGCTCGACGGCGCGGAGGACGGTGTCCACGGACTCCTTGATGGCGTCTTCGACGAAACTGCAGGTGTTGATGATCAGCGCGTCTGAGTGCGCTACCTCATCCACCACCTGGAAGCCGACTTGCTGGAGCCGGCCCAGGTACAGCTCGGAGTCCACCAGCGTCCGGGGACAGCCCAGGCTGATCAGGCTGACGCGGGGCGCAGTGGGGGAGTCGGCCATGTCGGTCTCGTGCGCGGGAGACGCTGAACCCTAGTCTTGCAACTCGCCGGGCAGCGGGGTCACGCCGCGATGCGTGATGAGGAGCCGGCCTCGGTGAGCGATCGCGAAGGGGCTGATGGACTGCCCGTTGAGGGTGAGCTCCACCTGCGAGGGCTTCGAGACGACGACTTCGAACTGCCTCTTGGCGGTCCAGCGCTCGTTGGCCCCTCGGGCGAGCCGCTGCTGCGTGAGCAGCTTGCCGTCCGCCCGGATCCTGATCCAGGTCGTCCGGTTGGCCGTCACGACCAGCTCCAGCGGCTCGACGGAGACAGGAACCGGCACCGGAGGAGGCGGCGGCGATTTGAGCGCCTCGCCGACCGGTGCCACGCTGGCGCTGGCCAGCTTCGGCGCGGCCGGCTTGACTTCCTCCGCAGCCTTAGCCGTCCGGACTTTGACCGCGGCAGCGGAGGCGGGTTTCTTGGCCGTCTGCTTCCTGGCGGCCGCCTTCTTCGCCCCCGCGTCGGTCTTGGCCACCAACGGCCGGCTCAGCGTGGGCCACGGAATCTTCTTCGCGTGCTGGAGCGGCTTGACCGCCAGGACCAGCGCGATGACGAAGGCCAGCGCCGCCGCCTGGCTAACCCTCCACAGCACCGGCATCGGGATGCGCGGCAGCCGGAGCGTCGGCAGCTGGAACCTGGGCATCTGGAACGCCGGCAACCGGACGTTCGGAACATGCAACTGCGGTTTCGCGGCCGGCGCTTCCGCCACCGCCACCGCGGCCTTCTTCGCCGTGACGGAAGCGGGCGGCAGCTCCTGCTGCTGGAGCAGCACCTCGTCCTGCTCGGGCGGCTGCGGCCACTGGAGGCCGGCCACGAGCGGAGCCGGGTCCAGCTTCAGAAACCGGGCGTAGGTCGACAGGAAACCCTTCACGTAGACCGGGCTCATCAGCTCGGGGAGCCGGTCCGATTCCAGCGCCTCCAGCACCCAGGGCTGGATCTTCGTCGCCGCCGTCACGTCGGCAAATGAGAGCTTGCGATTCGCGCGCACCTGCTGCAACTGCTGGCCGACCGTCATCGTCACTGACCTCCCCTTGTCTGGCGACTCACGAGAAGCTCCCGAGGCCGACTTCCCTGCGGAGGCCCGATCAAGCCCTCCTGTTCCATCAGATCTAGTATCCTCGCCGCGCGCCCATAGCCGAGGCGCAGCCGCCGCTGCAGGAGCGAGGTCGAGGCCTGGCCGGTGTCGAGGACGAGCTGCTTGGCCATCTCGTAGAGCTCGTCCTTGTCGCCGAGGACCATGCCTTCCGGCTGGCGCGCCCGATCGAGCAGCCGCTCGTCGTAGGCGGGCGGCCGCTGCTGCTTGAGGAACCCCGTGACCTGTTCGATTTCCGCGTCGGTGACGAAGGCGCCCTGGATACGGATCGGCTTGGCGGTGCCGGGCCGCAGGAACAGCAGGTCCCCGCGCCCCAGGAGCTTGTCGGCGCCGTTCATGTCGAGAATCGTCCGGGAATCCACTTTGGAGGCGACCTGGAACGCGATGCGGGCCGGGAAGTTCGCCTTGATGACGCCGGTGATCACATCCACCGACGGCCGCTGGGTCGCCAGGATGATGTGGAGCCCCACCGCGCGCGAGAGCTGTGCCAGGCGCGTGATCGCGTTCTCGACGTCCTGCGAGGACACCATCATGAGGTCGGCGAGCTCATCGATGACGATGACGATGTACGGCAGCGGCCGCCCATCATCCTGCGGCCCCTCCTCTCCGCCCGCATCGTCGAGCGTGGGCGCGGCCGTCGGCATGGGCGGCTGCGAGGCCAGCCGCTTGTTGTAGAGCTCAATGTTGCGCACGCCCGCTTTCGCGAGGAGCTGGTAGCGCCGCTCCATCTCCTCGACCGCCCAGTAGAGCGCCGCCGAGGCCTTCTTGGCGTTCGTCACCACGGGGGCGACGAGGTGCGGGATGTCGTTGAACATCGCCAGCTCGACCATCTTCGGATCCACCATGAGAAACTTGACCTGCTCGGGGCTGGCGTGCGTCATGATGCCGATGAGCAGGCTGTTGAGGCAGACCGTCTTGCCCGAGCCGGTGGCGCCGGCGATGAGGAGGTGCGGGCACTCGCGCAGATCGGTGACGATGGCATTGCCCGACACGTCCTTGCCGATCGGCAGCGCCAGCGGCGAGGCGCTGCCCGTGAACTCGTGCGCCGTCACAATCTCCTTCAGGTACACGATCGTGGAGGTGCCGTTCGGCACATCGATGCCGACGCGGCCCTTGCCCGGAATGGGTGCCACGATATGGACGCTCGCCGCCTTCATGACGAGTGCGAGGTCATCCGAGAGCGAGACGATCTTCGTCAGCTTGACGCCGGGCGCAGGCGTCAGCTCGTAGCGCGTCACCGTCGGGCCGCGGTCGATGTTGACGACGGTCGCCTCGATGCCGAACTCCCGCAGCGTCTCCTCGAGAATCCGGGCGTTCGCCTGGAGGTCTTCGTTGATCTGCCGTTCGGCCAGCGGCGGCGGGTTGGCCAAGAGGTCCAGCGGCGGCAGATGAAAGCCGCCGGGCGTGTGGCGCCGGGGCGGCGTCGGAATCGTCTTCGGCTTGGGCTCGATGGTGGAGCGGATGCGGACTCGCGCCGGCGCACCCAGTGCCGGCGCCGAGGGCTCGAGCTCTGGGC
>MHGT01000008.1:17183-27852 GCA_001805695.1 Omnitrophica WOR_2 bacterium RIFCSPHIGHO2_02_FULL_67_20
CAGGCCTGAGCCGCCCTGCCGCAACCCCTGGCCGGACACGACGAGCCAGGACAGGAATCCGATGCAGGAGGCGGCCAGGAGCGTGCCGGCCGTCCCGAGATAGTACGTGCCGCGGTCCGCCAGCAGGAAACCGACCAGGCCGCCCAAGCTGGCCTGCAGCGTGTCGCTCGACACGGGAAGGGCCAGCAGCGTGCCGACGCTGGTCAGCAGGGCGGCCGCCGCGATGACGAACGAGGGACCGTGGAACTCGACCAGGTGGCCGCGCCACAGCCGCCAGGCCCAGAGGAGCGTCAGGAACGGCAGGAGCAGCGAGGCCCAGCCGAACCCCCCGCGGCCGAGGAAGCCAAGCCAGACGCCGACCGTGCCGCAGAGGTTCGTGATGGGCGTCTTGGGCGGATAGGTCAGGAGGGCAACGTCGCGGGGGCTGTAGGTGAGGAGGCAAAGCGCGAGGAACACCCCGGCTGCGGCGAGCGCAATGCCGCCGACGCGGGCGGTCCATTGAAATTTGCTCATCCGGTGAAGCCCCACCGGGTCAGGATTTGCCGTCTTTCGCGTCCTTCGGCTCAAGCGCCCGCTTCCGTGACAGGTTGATGCGCCCTTGCTCATCGATCTCGATGACCTTGACGCGGAACTCATCGCCGATCTTCACGACGTCTTCCACCTTGCTGACGTACTTGTCGGCAAGCTCCGAGACGTGGACCAGCCCCTCCTTGCCGGGCAGGATTTCGCAGAAGGCGCCGAAGTTCATGATCCGTTTGACCTTGGCGTTGTAGAGCTTGCCGACCTCCACATCCTCCGTCAGCGTCCGGATGATCTCGATCGCCTTCTGGGATTTCGCCGCGTCCGACGAGGCGACGGACACGCTGCCGTCATCTTCCACGTCGATGGAGGCGCCCGTCTCCGCGATGATCTTGCGGATGGTGCGGCCGCCCGGCCCGATGACGTCTCGGATCTTCTCCGGGTTGATCTTGATGAGCGTGATGCGCGGGGCGTACATGGAGAGCTGAGTCCGGGGCCGCTCGATGGCGGCGGCCATCAAGTCAAGCAGGGTCATGCGCGCCGGGTTCGATTGGTGGATGATCTTCCCGACCAGGCCGAGGTCGAGGCCGTGAGCGAGCTTGACGTCGACCTGGAGGGCGGTGAGCCCGAGGCGCGTGCCGGCGAGCTTGAAGTCCGTGTCGCCCGAGTGGTCCTCGAGGCCGGAAATATCGGTCAGGATGGCCGCCCGGTTGCCCTCCTTCACCAGCCCCATCGCAACACCGCTCACGGCAGCCCGGATCGGCACGCCCGCATCCATGAGGGAGAGGGTGCCGGCGCAGACCGTGGCCATGCTGGAGGAGCCGTTCGACTCCAGAATGTCTGAGACCACCCGGATGGTATACGGAAACTCGTCCTTGGACGGGATCATCGGCTCCAGCGCCCGCTCCGCCAGGGCGCCATGGCCGATCTCCCGGCGTCCCGGGCCGCGGATGGGCCGGACTTCGTTCACGCTGAACGGCGGGAAGTTGTAGTGGAGCATGAACCGCTTGTACGATTCCCCTTCCAGCGCCTCGATGAGCTGCTCGTCATCGCTGGTCCCGAGCGTCGTCACGGTGAGGCTCTGCGTTTCGCCGCGGGTGAACAGGCCCGAGCCGTGCGTGCGCGGCAGGACCCCGACCTCGCAGGTGACCTCGCGCAGCTGGGTGTACTGCCGGCCGTCCATGCGGACGTTCCGGTCGAGGATGGCCTTCCGCACCTCGTCGTGGTCCACCACCTCGAACGCCATGGCGACCTCTTCCGGGGTGACCGTGCCGTCGGCCGTCAGCTGAGGCGTCACGGAAGCCAGGACCTCGGCCAACGCCACGCGGCGCTCGCCCTTCTTCTTGGGCTCGTTCACGCGCGCGAGCAGCGGCACCGCCAACTCCCGTACTCGCGCGACCACCTCAGGGGTGGGCTTGCGGATGGTGAGCGACTCGTTCTTCGGCTTGCCCGCCTTGGCCACCAGCTCTTCCTGCATCGCCAGGACGGTCTTGATCTGTTCGTAGCCGAAGGTGATCGCCTCGAGGAGCTGCTGCTCCGTGACCTCCTTGAAGCCGCCCTCCATCATGAGGATGCCGTGCCTGGTCCCGGCCACAACGAGGTCGAGGGGGCTCTGGCTCAATTCCTGGTAGGTGGGGTTGACGACCAGCTTGTTGTTCACCAGCCCCACGCGCACCGTCCCCAGGGGATCGGGGAACGGAATCGAGGAGAGGCGCAGCGCGCAGGAGGCGCCGAGCACGGCCAGCACATCGGGATCGTACTCGCCGTCCGAGGAGAGGACGGTGGCCATGACCTGCAACTCGTGCATCAGCCCCGTGGGAAAGAGCGGCCGCAGGGGCCGGTCCATGAGGCGGGCGGTGAGGATCTCTTTCTCGGTCGGGCGACCCTCGCGCTTGAAGAACCCCCCGGGGATCTTGCCGGCCGCGTAGGTCTTTTCCCGGTAGTCGCAGGTCAACGGCACCATATCGATCGCCCGGGTCGTCGGCGTGGCGCTGCAGACCGCGGTCACCAGCACCACCGTCCCGCCCTGCTGGACGACGACAGCGCCATCCGCCTGGCGGGCCCAGAGGCCGGTTTCGATGGAGAGCGAGGCCTCGCGAAATTGCGTGGAGACGCGGGTGCTCATCCCACCACCTGCGCCTGACGGCGGCTCTTGCGATCAGGCCAGGGGGCCGCCGTCACCGATGACGGCGGTGTGGAGTCGGAAGAAGTGACGTGTCGGAGGGCAGGCATCGGGGTTTGCCTTCGGCAAACCGGCGCAGGTGGTGGGATCATGCGGGGCTGCCTGATGGTGGGATCATCCCACCACCTGCCGGCGTCTGCCGCAGGCAGACGGTGCCAGTCCCCGCGAGATATGAATCTGAGAGACTGGCACCAGCCTTCGGCTGACCGGCAGGTAGTGGGATCATTTGCGGAGGTTCAAGGCGTCGAGGACGGAGCGGTAGGCGGCCTCGTCGCAGCGTTTGAGATATTCGAGGAGGCTGCGGCGCCGGCCGACCATCTTCAGGAGGCCCTGGCGGGAATTGAAATCCCGCCGGTGCGTCTGGAAGTGCGCCGAGAGCTGGTTGATGCGCTCGGTCAACAGGATGACTTGCACTTGGGGAGACCCGGTGTCCTGCTCATGAAGCCGGAGCTTCTGGAGGACGGCCTGCGTCTCCGTGGACGAACTCAGCGTGGCCGGCACGGACGTGTACGCTCCTTTTTCTTTTCTGAAGTGGGAGTATCATACGCTCCCGTCTGGGGATCGTCAAGTGGCGTTCCGAAAACAAATGGTGATGACGCAGATTTTGAGCAGATTGCGCAGATAGAACACGTCGCATTTCTGTGACGTCTTATCGGAGTAATCTGATGTTCAAATCGGCGTAATCCCCCTCATCATTTAACAAAAAAGGACCGTCAACCGGCGGACGCCTGTAAGCCGAGTTCTGTCCTTCTACGCTTCGCGAAGCGAAGCTTCGAAGAGATGGCCATCCATCTGGGCCAGGTGTTGCCACCAGGCTCCTGCGGCCTACCCTCCTGCCGTCCCGGTGTCATCCGCCACAGTTCGTTGGCGGAAGACACCGGAGAACTCGGGCGGGCGACCCGAAAGGCAGATCGTTTGGCCTTGCTCCGCGTAGAGATTGCCGCGTTTCACGTCGCCCCGCACCTTGCGGCGCAGAGTTACTCGTCTCTGTGGCTCTCCCGCCACACAACGTGGCGGGTCCGCCTCTGGCGGAGATCCGCAACCAGCGCTTCAGTCGTCCTTCGACTCGGCCTTCGGCCTCGCTCAGGACATGGCGAAGCTCTGATCAGCCCCGACGTTATCGGGGTACGCTGCCCTCTGGAGCTCGGACTTTCCTCCCCGCCGAAGGCGGGGCGGCCATCCGGCGTGCCGGCCGGTTGACGGTCCAATTGTCAAGGAGCAAACCTATCAGGGATTACGCAGATTGTAAAAACAGATTACGCGGATGAAAAGAAGAGGTTCTCGGTTCTATCTGCGAAATCGCCCTTCGAAATCTGCGGAATCGATCGTGCGGTCTTTCTCTGACGCCCCTTCACCGCCGCACCCGCCAGGCGGTCAGCCTGCGCGTTGCGGCCGCGGGGAATGTGCTGAATCGAGAACCGCGCAAATCCCTTCACCAGCTCCAGCGCCAGGTCGTGGAACAGCCGCAGCCGGGGATCGCGCACGCGGTACTGCCCGTTGAGTTGCCTGGCCAGCAGTTCGCTGTCGGTATGCACTGCCAGCGCGGTGCACCCATCCCGCAGCGCTTGCTGCAGCGCGTAGAGGAGCGCGAGATACTCCGCGACGTTGTTGGTCGTTTCGCCGACGTAGCGGGAGAGCTGCCGCCCGGCGGCCCCGTGCGCGTCCACGAAGACCACGCCGATCCCTGACGGCCCCGGGTTGCCCCGGCTGGCGCCGTCAATAAAGACGTCACAGCTTCGAGTGGGCTTCATCGAAGTAGAGGATGCGGCTGCAGCTCTCGCAGGTCACGAGGTTCGCCTTGAGGTAGACCTGGTTGATGACCTGGGGCGGCAGACGCCGGTGGCAGCCGCCGCAGGAGTCGTTGACGAGCGGCACCATCGCGAGGCCCTCCCGGATGCCCAGGATCCGCTCATAGATGGCGAGCGACGCCTTGGGCGCGTCGGGTGTCAGCGTCTTCCGGTCCAGCTCCAGCTTCCCGATCTGGGCGCGGATGGTTGAGAGCTCGCGCTCGATCCGCTCCCGCTCGCGCCGCAGCTGCTCCTGCTGCCCGGCCAGCTTCGCCTGTTCCGCCTTCCGTGCCTTGGCCGCTTGGTCGACGGCATCGAACGTTTTTAGAATCGCCTCTTCCAGGAGCGAGTTGTCCGCCTTGAGCGCCTCGATCTCGTGCTGCATGGCGGAATACTCCTTGTTCGTCTTGACCTGGAAGAGCTGGCCCTGGAGTTTCTTCACCTGGGCCTCGCGGGTCTGGAGCTCCCCTTCCTTCTCCTTCTGCGTCAGCTGGAGCGCGGTCAGCTTCGACTCCGCCGCTTTCACGGCGGCTTCCTGCGCTGCCACCTGGGCTGCGGCCCGCTCGAGCTCCTTGGGCTTCTCCTTCTCCTCCTTGCGGAGGCGAAACAGCTCCCCGTCGATCGCCTGGAGCCGCTTTAGGGTATCGAGTTGGTCAGCCATGCGATGTCGCGGAAAATGGGCGATACAGGACTCGAACCTGTGACCTCATGCATGTGAGGCATGCGCTCTAACCAGCTGAGCTAATCGCCCGTGAGGCTCAGATGTGCCTCGCCCCGCCTCACTGATTTCGGCGGGGGTCGGCATCAGCGCCTTCCCGCCCACCGCGGGAAAGCGCTGGGCCGGGAAGGAATCGAACCTCCGACCAAGTGGTTATGAGCCACCTGCTCTACCATTGAGCTACCGGCCCGGAAACGACAACAGTGTAAAGTGGAAGCCGGGTAGCCTCTCACTTTACACTGTTGACGAGCGACTTTCCACTGTTGTGAAGGCCGCCTGGAATCGCCGATATTTCAAACGGCGTGGGTTTTCTCCTGGGAGAAGGTGAGCTCCAGGAAGTTGCGCAGCCGCCGGCTGCGGGTCGGATGCCGCAGCTTGCGAAGCGCCTTCGCCTCGATCTGCCGCACGCGCTCGCGGGTCACGTTGAACATCTGCCCGACCTCCTCGAGCGTGCGGGGCGAACCGTCCTGCAGCCCGAAGCGGAGGAGGAGCACCTGCCGCTCGCGGTCGGAGAGCGTCACCAGCACGTCGCCGATCTGCTCCTTCAGCATGCTGTAGGCGGTGGCGTTGGCCGGCGAGACGGCGCGCTTGTCTTCGATGAAATCTCCGAAGTGGGTATCGCCGTCCTCTCCAATGGGCGTCTGGAGCGAGATCGGCTCCTGGGCGATCTTGAGAATCCCCCGCACTTTGTCCACCGGGATGCCGGTCGCCCGGGCCACCTCTTCGGGCGCTGGTTCCCGCCCCGTCTCCTGGACGATCGCCCGCGAGACGCGGATGAGCTTGTTGATCGTCTCCGTCATGTGGACGGGGATGCGGATCGTCCGCGCCTGGTCGGCGATGGAGCGGGTGATGGCCTGGCGGATCCACCATGTCGCATAGGTCGAGAACTTGTAGCCGCGCTGGTATTCGAACTTCTCGACCGCCTTCATCAGGCCGATGTTCCCTTCCTGGATGAGGTCGAGGAACGAGAGCCCGCGGTTGGTGTACTTCTTCGCAATGCTCACGACGAGGCGCAGGTTGGCCTCCACGAGCGCCTTCTTCGCCTTCGTGTACTCGATCTCGCGCTGGTAGACCGCCTTGAGCGCCTGGCGCATCTCGTCGGCCGGCCGGCCCAGCAGCCGCAACGCCTCCAGGCGCTTCTTGCGCAGCTGCCGCAGCTTCGCGGTCGAGCCCGCCCGGCGCGCGTGCTTCTTCGTGAGCGTGATCTGCCGGTCCACCGAGTCGACGGCGCGCAGGTAGCGCTCCACCTGATCGACGAGCCACTCGATCGCCTTGATCGTCAGGTGGTAGTCCTCGATGACCTTGCGCGAGCGGGTCTTGCTGCGCGCTTTCTTGAGGCGCCGGCGCAACCCGATGAGCTGTTCGACCAGCTCTTCCCGCTTGAGGTTCGGGTCGTCCTTGGAATAGTCCTCCGGGTTGAGCCCGCCATCGACGAGGATGTCCGTCAGCCGCAGGATTTCCCGCCGGGTGATTTTCAAGCGCAGGACCGCATCGCGGTACGCCAGCTCCGCCGCCTCGATCTTCTTGGCCAGAGCCAGCTCTTGTTCGCGCGTCAACAGCGAGATTTGCCCCATCTGCCGCAGGTACATCTTGACGGGGTCGTCGAGCTGCCCCACCTCGGCGAGCTCCGCCGCTTCCTCCTCGCGCTGCTCCTTCTCCTCGCGGTCCTCGAGGCGGGAGCCGCCGGAGGGTTTGTCCACGATCTCGATGTGCTCTTTGCCGAGCAGCGTCAAGAGCTCATCAATCTCCTCCGGAGACGCGACGTCCTCCGGCAGGAGGTTATTCAGCTCGTCGTAGGTCAGCCGGCCCTTATCCCGCCCCACCGTGATAACCTGGGCGAGCCGCTCGCTGATCGGTTTGCGTTTCGTCAGTTCCGCCATCGACGCCAGCCTCCGCTACCGTTCCACCGCTCCTGCGCCAATCGCGCTCGCTGCGCGATCCGGTGGTGCCGCCAACCGCTGTTGGTATTCCGCCAGCAACTGTGTGACATCCCGTTCGTGTCCCGCATCTTGCGCCGCGCGGATCCGTTCCCGCAGCAGCAGGAGCTCGTGTGAGCGGGCGCGCGACTCGAGCCGGCGCGCGCAGTCCTCAAACGCCTCGTCGCGCGCGCTCACCGACTGCGCCAGCTCCACCAGCTCCGTCACCAGCGCCGCCGGCCCTACCTCCGTCTGGGCGGCGGACAACCGCGAGATCACGTGCGCGGGGCTCACCGTTTGCCCCCCTGCTGAGAGCTCGCCGACCACCGCGAGGATCTGCCGCACCGCCGGATCGCTCAGCCACTGGATCTTGAGCCGCTCCTGCAGCCGGCTGAAGCGCGCCGGCTCTTCCAGCACAAGCGCCGCCAGCAGCCGCTCCGCGCCTGAGGCCGTGGACGCGCGGGCCGCGGCCCGCGCGCTCACACGGTTTCGGCCGGTCGGAGTGGCGCCGGCGCGGCGCGGTGTGGCGACGGCGCGCGGTTGTGCTTTCGCCAGCTCTTCGGCCACCGCCTGCTCGTCCAGGCGCAGCCGCTCGGCCAGCAGCCGCACGTACTCGCTTCGGAGCATCGCATCCGGGATGCGGGCGATCGTGGGCAGCACGAACTGCGCCGCGCTCACCTTGTCTTCCGTCGTCCGGCGGGGATAGCGCCGCAGGGCGCTCTCCACGAGGACCTCGAAGATCCCCGCGCTCCGTTCGAGGAGCGCCTCGAACGCCTCCCGCCCGTGGGCGCGGAGGTGCTCGTCCGGATCGATGCCGGCCGGCAGCCCGGCCACATGCACGCGCAGGCCCAGCTCCACCAGCACATCGATGCCCCGCAGCGTGGCCTGCTCGCCCGCGGCGTCCGCGTCGAACGCCAGGATCACGCGGTCCGCATACCGCTTCAGCAATCGTCCCTGCTCCGCCGTCAGCGCCGTGCCCAGAGGCGACACCACGTTCGCCACACCGGCATCGGCGAGGACGACGCAGTCAAAGTAGCCTTCGACGACCACGGCGGTGCGCGTCCGGGCGATCGCCTCCTTGGCCTGCGCGAGCCCGAAGAGGTGGTGCCCCTTCGTATAGAGCGGTGTTTCCGGCCCGTTGAGGTATTTCGGCTCCTGGCCGCCGAGGCTCCGGCCCCCGAATCCGATGACGCGGCCGCGCACGTCCATGATCGGAAACATCAGCCGGCCGCGGAACCGGTCGTAGTAGCCCGACGTGCCGCGCACGACGAGGCCGGCCGCATCCAACTGCTCGACGCTCACGCCCTTCGCCTGGGTGGCGCGCAGGAGATGGTCCCAGCCCTCGGGTGCGAATCCCAGACGGAACCGGTCGCGCGCCTCGTCCGACACCCCGCGCGCTTTCACGTAGGCGCGGGCGGTGGCGCCCTGCGCCGGGTCGCGGAGCAGGCGCTCGAAGTAGCGGCAGCTCTTTTCGGTCAGCGCCGCGAGCGCCTCGCGGGCGTGCTGAGCGCCGGACGACGCCTCCTCGCGCTCGGGGAGGCGCACCCCGGCCTGCTCGGCGAGCTGGCGCACCGCCTCAGGGAAGGTCACCCGGTCATGCTGCATGAGAAAACTGAAGACGTTGCCGCCAATACCGCAGCCGAAGCAGTGGAAGATCTGCTTGTCGGTATTCACCATGAAGGACGGCGTCCGTTCCTTGTGGAACGGGCAGGTCGCTTTGAAGTGCCGGCCGGCCCGCTTCAAGGGCACGTAGTGGCCGATCAGCTCGGCGATGTCCGTCCGCGCCTGGATCTCATCAATGAGGGTTTCGGGAATCAACGGCATGCGGACCTCTCTTCGGAACGTCACGAGGGCTGAGAGCCGTGCGTCACGGGACGCAGCGGAGGAACCGGGACAGCGCCGCGGAGCTTGGCACCGGGGAACCGGTTGCCGGTCTGCTCAAGACTGATGCGGAAGGAATTCAACAGCCTGGGGGCGAGGACGGACTTCTTTCCCACGCTCTCCAGAAGAAACGAGTAGCCGCTTGTGGACAGCACGAGGAGGATGAACCCCGCCCACCACAGCCCTCGGAGCCCGCCGAGCAGGAGCCCCATCCCCTGGATGAACCAGTTGAAGCGTTCCCACTTGATGACTTTCGCCACCCGCTTCCGGGCGGCGCGCGCCGCATACCATAGGATGAGAAAGAGCCCCCAGAACCCCACCACCGCCGTGGCCGGTGGGGGGAGCGGCATCCACGGCCGCAGCACGCCGGCGACCATGTCGGCATAGTTGACGGTCAAGGCGGTGATGGCGACCGCGCCGATGAGATTGAGAAGTTCCGCCAAGAATCCGCGGCCAAAACCATTGTAACTCATTCCCCAAATTAGAGTTACGATAATTAAGTCGATCCAGTTTGGCCACACGCTCGCTGCGACTCCTCGCCTGTTCAACGGCGTCTGAAGTATACCATATGCCAAACGACAGCGTCAAGGAAGCGCTACCTTTTTTTGCTTCTCGGCAAGGAAGCGCTTTCTAGGGGGATGACACCGATTTACACAAAAATACCGCCCTTAAAATCGGATTACGCGGATACGGCGTTCTATCCGTGTAATCCGTTTTAAGAGCGGGGTCTTCCGCGGGAATCCGTGTAATCTATTTTCTACCGGAGGGTGGCGCGGATCTTGACGATCTTCAACTCCTCCATGACTTCATCCAGCTTGGCGAACATCCGGTCCTGGTTGGCCAGGATCTGATCCAGCTTCGCCTCGATCTTCGCTTCGCGGCCGGTGTCCGAGGTACGGGTGGAACGGGAGGCATCGGCGCTCGGGCTCGTGGAGGTTCGGCCAGCACTGGAGCGACTGGAGGAGGTGGGCGCGTCCTCGTCGGTCGCCGCCCGGCCGATCCCTGCCGACCCCCAGAGAGCGATGCCGCACAGGAGGGCCAGCCAAACCATGCTGCTGATGGATCTCTTCATCACCACGCTCCTTGCCGTATGGAGAACCTGTCGCCGCGCCATCGCGTGTGCAGATTCTCTCAGGGCCGCGGGATGGGAGCGGCCGCCGCCACGGTCCGTTCCTTCTCCTTGGAGAGCGTCACCGTCAGGAAGATGAGGAGGTCCTGCTGCAGGGTCGGCCCGGTGCTGCCGTCGCTCTCTCTATGATTTCTGAACAACAGCCCGACGATGGGAATATCGCCGAGCAGGGGCACCTTCTTGTCCAGGACCACCTTGCTGTCCTTGATCAGCCCGCCGATGGCGATCGTCTGCCCGTCCTGGATCCGGACCTGGGTCTGCACGGTCTGGGTCCCGAAGCGCGGCAGCGAGACCGACTCCGTGCCGCCCACGCTGAAGCTCACCGGCGTGCCGACCGTGGTGATCTCCGGCTTCAGGTCGACGACGATCTCGTTGCTTGGGTTGACGTGCGGCGTCACCGTCAGGATCGTTCCCGTCGTCTTCGTCTGGAACCCGCTCACCGTCGTCTTGCCGGTGGAGGGGTCCACCGAGAAGGTCGGCACCGGATACTCCTCGCCGATGTGGATCTTCGCCTGCTGGTTGTTGAGGACGGCCAGC
>MHGT01000009.1:0-593 GCA_001805695.1 Omnitrophica WOR_2 bacterium RIFCSPHIGHO2_02_FULL_67_20
GCACGATGTGCTCGTCCATCATCGCCTGGCGCCGGTCGAAGGGCAGCTGATACCACTCGGTGGTCTTGACGAAGGGGTAGACGAAGAGGTACTTACTGTGGAACGGTGTGACGAACCGGCGCTTGTCCGGGTGGTCCGGGTCGAGCTTGTCCACGTAGGTCGAGCGCTTGGTCATGGAGAGGTACGAGTACGGCATCGTGAGGTAGCCCGCCATCGCCGTCTGCCGGACGGCCCGGGACATCTCCTGGAGGTCCTCGAGCCGCGTGCCGACCCGCCAGATGAGGAAGTCCACGTCGGCCTTGAGGCCGACCAGCGAGTAGGTGAGGACGAGGAGCCGCTTGGCGTACCGGTCGATGACGGCGCGCAGCTCATCCGCCTGCTTGCGCTTCGTCACATCCGGCAGCCTCCGCCAGGCCGGATCCACCCGGTAGAAGCAGAAGCTCACCAGCTGCCGCGCGTCCGTCGGCGCGGCGGCGGTTGGCCGTTGCGGTTCCGTTTTCGCGCTCAACATCGTCTATAGCAAACGAACTAACAATTGTGACGATTCCAGTGATTCCAAAATTGATTCCAGTGATTTGGATGACGACACATCA
>MHGT01000009.1:625-23733 GCA_001805695.1 Omnitrophica WOR_2 bacterium RIFCSPHIGHO2_02_FULL_67_20
ACGACACATCACTGTAATCATTCGAACATCACTGTAATCATGCCACAGGATTTACTGCGTTTGTATTAGATCAGCCGCTGATACCGCTCCACCGGCATCCGCCACACCGCCACCCCGCAGAAGCGGTCGCCCTCAGGGCAGAAGGGCTTGGCACTACCCCGCGAGCGCACCCAGCAGGGCGCTTGCAGGTACTTGCCGATCTCCGGGAACCGCTCCTGCACTTGCAGGACCTCGTCGCGGCAGGCGTTCCAGATCTCCTCCTGCGCGGTATAGCAGAGCCGCTGAACCCACTTGTGGTGGAAGTGGAGCAGGTCGCCCGACTCCTCGAACCGGACCGGAAACGCGTTGGGCAGGAGGTAGAGCGCGTGCTCCTCCGGCACCTTCAGCTCCAGCAGCCGCTCGATGGCGAGCCACACGCGCGCCATCGCCTCTCGGTAGGCCGTCTCGGCCTCGTGGCTGGCGGCGATGAGCGGCGGCACGATGTAATCCGGCCGGCCGCTGATGAAGTGGCACGCCAGGATCGGCCGCGAGGCGGGCACCATCCGGTGGCGCTGGTCCTGCGAGTCGGCGGTGTGGGAGAGCTTCTTCTTGAAGGTGAAGTGCGGGTGGACCATCGCGCGCGAGAGCTTGCTCATCGTCGTGAGCGTCAGCGCGTCGGCGAGGTACGGGTTGCGCGCCGGATCGAGCACCATCGCGATCGCCGCGGCGGCGCCCAGCTGGTCCTTCGTAAGGCCCAGCACCGAGCGGACCGCCTGGGCCAGCGACTCCTCCGCGTGCGCCTTGTAGTCCACAAGCCGCGAGGTCCGGCCCCCCAGCTCCGCGTCAAACTCTTCCAGAAATTTCTTGGTGGTCCCGTTCCGGCCGGCCCCGTGAAACTGCTGGAACGCCTGGTATTCAGGCGTCTGCTCGAGCGGCATGGGGTCGGCCGCCAAACTCATGAAGTGCGGGTCGATCTTCGAAACCTCCTCCACCATCCGCTGGACAACGAACCGCTGCTCGAGCGGGGCGTCGAACTGCTGGCAGAGCCGCCAGTAGCGGTGGAGGGTGAGGCCGCTGATGGTGTGGTAGAGGTGCGCGTGCGTGGCCACCGGCAGGGCGTAGCGGGCCACTTCCTGGCACCGCTTCTTGATGGTACCGGCCCAGCGTTTCTCCTCGATGTTGCGCGACGGGAAGATGCGGCGGTACTCGGCGACCACCACCGGCTCCACCAGGTCGATGAGCCGGTGGTACACGTCCATCTGATCGTGCACGGCGTCAAGGTAGACGGCCTGCGCTTCTTCGGAGAGCGGCGGGACGGTAAAGTTGTCGGGCTTGACCTCCACAAATCGCTGGCTGACTTGTTCTGAATTATAAAACGGATGCGCGTGGAGGAACGACCAGATGAACTGGCGGGACACTTTTTCCAGCACGAACTGGAAGGTGGGGTGCTGGATGGTGGTGTGGTGGCCGGCCTTATAGATGCTCTCGGCGATGCGGTCGCGCTGCTCCCGCGACTTGTCGTCTCTCCCGACGTCCTCGGGCGAGATGACTTTGGAGGAGTAGCAGGTCCGCGCGGTGGCGACGGCGAGGTTGTACGGCTCCTGGAAGTAGTTCTCGAGCCGGACGACCGGCTCAGGGCTGATCGTGGTTCGGATGGCTGTCGCTGGCATGTGACCTGGGAAGGTGGACCTATCTTATCAGATTTCCAGGACCTTCGGCGCTTTGGTGAGCACCTCACAGCCGTTCGGGCGCACGACGACCATGTCCTCGATGCGCATGCCGCCAGCATCCAGGTAGTAGAGGCCGGGCTCGACCGTGACCACCATGCCGGCCTTGAGGATGTCCGGCCGCCCGCTCACGCGCGGCGGCTCGTGGATCTCGAGCCCGACGCCGTGTCCGGTGCCGTGGAAGAAGCCCTGCATCCGCCCGCCCTGCTCGCCGGTCTTGAAGCCGGCGCGCTCGAACGACTCCATGATGGCCCGGTGCACCGCCGAGCCGTCAACACCATCCTTGATCATCCCGAAGGCGATCTCCTGCCCTGCCTTCACGAACTCGAACATGCGTTTCACCTTGGGAGAGGCCTTGCCCCTCACGACGGTGCGGGTGATGTCCGCGAAGTAGCGGGAGCGGGCGTGCTGGGGAAAGACGTCCATGACGACCGGCTCGTTCGCCCGGAGCGGCCCGGAGCCCTCGTTGTGCGGGTCCACCGCCTGAACGCCGGGTGCCACGATGGTATGCTGGGCGACGCAGTCGCGCTCCATCATCGTCAGGTGCATCGTCTTGCGCAGCAGCTCTACGGTGAGCGGCTTGCCGGCGAGCCACAGCGTGCCGTCCGGCTTCGCGTCGGAGTTGCGGATGAGCTCGATAGCGGTCGCCAGCGCATCTTCCGTAACGCGGAGCGCCTCGGTGAGGAGCGCGACCTCCTCCTCTGACTTCACCATGCGCTCGGGGAAAAACGGGTCGGCCTTGGGCTGGACCGTGAGGCCGCGCTTGCGCAGGGCGTCGGCGTACGCCACGCCGAAGTCGACCGGCACCTCGATCTCCTTGACCTGGCGGCTCTTGAGGAGGTCAGCCACCACGTCCATGATCGCGGGCTCGGCCGTTCCCTTCCGCTTGAGCTCCCGCGAGAGCTTGGCGTAGGAGAGCACCTCGTCCGCCCTGGACTGCGACTTGGCCCGGTCGAGCTCCAGGTCGCTCATCACGAGCAGCCGGCGGCCGTCCACCTGGACGAAGATGAACGGGTCGGGCGCCAGGAACCGGGTGGCGTAGTAGAGGTCGGCGTTCCTCTCGCTGTCGGCGATGATCAAGCGGGCAACGGCCACTGGTTCCTCGCGCTGGACGGGTCACAAGCCACAAACAGATTGAGCTGTTAGGATAACACACTCCGGGTCATCGCGTCACCAACCACCCGGCCGACAGGCTGCTTCCCGGGTAAACGGTTCCCAGGAAGCGGGGTGGGCGACGGCTGACGCTTGCAGGCTGCGGGTCGAAGCCCTATAATAGCCCTCATAGTTTGTGATTTTTTTCACAAATCCTCGATCTTCCCATCGATACCCGGTAGAGAAGCATGGCTGAGGCGGCTTCCTTTTATATTTTCAGCGGCCTGATGCTGCTGGCAGCACTCTCGGTCGTCTCCAACCGGCGGCCGATCTACAGCGTTCTCTCGCTCCTCGTGGTGATGTTCTGCCTCGCCGCCCTGTTCGTCATGCTCGGCGCCTACTTCATCGCGGCGCTCCAGATCCTGCTCTACGCGGGCGCCGTCCTCGTCCTCTTCCTCTTCGTCGTCATGCTGCTCAACCTCTCACCCGAGGCGCTCTCGCGCACGCGCATCTTCACGCTGCGCGGCGCCGGCACCCTGGCCGCGCTGTTCCTCTTCGTCTGCCTGGCCAGGATCCTCGCCTCCGTGGGCGAGCCGCCAACCGGCGAGGCGCGCGGGACGGTGGAGGCGGTCGGCCGCGAGCTCTTCTCCGCCTACCTCCTGCCCTTCGAGCTCACCTCGTTCATCATCCTCGCCGCCATCATCGGCGCCGTCACCCTCGCCAAGCGCGAACCCTCAAAATGAGAACCGTCACGTTTCACGTGACACGTCACACGTAACACGAGCGATGGTCACTCCCACGCATTATTTAGTCGTCAGCGCCCTGCTCTTCTGCATCGGCCTGGCCGGCATCCTGACCCGGCGCAACGTCCTCATGATCCTCCTCTGCATCGAACTCATGTTCAACGCGGCCAACCTGGCCTTCATCGCCTACGCCGACGCGTGGGGCAACCTCGGCGGCCAGATGGCCGTCTTCTTCATCATCGTCGTCGCGGCGGCCGAGGTGACGGTGGGCCTCGCGATCGCCATCCTGCTCTCCCGGCAGCTGCGGACGCTCAACGCCGACGAGGTCAGCCTCCTCAAATGGTAAGAAGCCCAATCCGACATGCCGGCTGATCTCGTTTCCTGCGCGTGGGCCATCCTGCTCTCGCCCCTGGCCGCGGCAGCGCTGATCCTGCTCGCCGGCGTTCACCGTCCCAAGCTGAGCGCGGCGGCGGCGATCGCCGGCCTGCTCACCGGGTTCCTCTGCGCGGTACGGCTCTTCCTCCATGCCCACGGCCGCCACGACGCCCTGCTCTTCGAATCCTCGGTCTCCTGGATCGCCCTGCCCGGCCTGACCATCCCGTTCGGCGTCCTCATCGACCCGCTCTCGCTGCTCATGGCGCTCATCGTAACCGGGGTGGGCAGCCTCATCTTCATCTACGCGGCCGGCTACATGGCCGAGGATGCCGCCGTCAGCCGCTTCTACGGCCTCCTGTCGCTCTTCGCCTTCTCGATGCTCACCATCGTCCTGGCGACCAACTGGATCCAGCTCTTCATCGGCTGGGAGCTGGTCGGCTTCTCCTCGTACATGCTCATCGGCCACTGGTATGCGAAGCCCTCGGCGGCCGAAGCCGGCAAGAAGGCATTCATGGTCAACCGGGTCGCCGACTTCGGCTTCATGCTCGGGATCCTCGCCCTCTGGGCCGCGTCGAGCCCGACGGTGTCCCAGCGGTCGTTCCACTTCCTGACGCTCGAACGGCAGCTCTCCAGCGCGATCCAAGCCGGGCTCATTCCGGCCGGCACGCTGACCCTCATCGGCCTGCTCCTCTTCTGCGGGCCGCTTGGCAAGTCGGCGCAGTTCCCGCTCCACGTGTGGCTGCCCGACGCGATGGAAGGCCCGACCCCGGTGTCGGCGCTCATCCACGCCGCGACGATGGTGGCCGCCGGCGTCTACCTCCTCTGCCGCGCCTTCTGGCTCTTCTCCGGACTGCCCGAGGTCATGACCGTGATCATGTGGGTCGGCGGAGCGACGGCGTTCCTCTCGGCGTGCCTGGCACTCGTCGAGAACGACCTCAAGCGCATCCTGGCCTACTCGACGCTGAGCCAGCTCGGCTACATGGTGATGGCGGTCGGGCTGGGCGGCCGCGCCGAAGGGATGTACCACCTCGGCACGCACGCCTTCTTCAAGGCGCTCCTCTTCCTCTCGGCGGGCAGCGTGATGCACGCGACGCACGAGCTCGACATCTGGAAGCTGGGCGGCCTCGCCCGCTCGATGCGCTGGACGTCGGCGTGCTTCCTCGTCGGCGCGCTCGCGCTCGCCGGCTTCCCCGGACTGAGCGGCTTCTTCAGCAAGGACGAGATCCTCGTCCTGGCCCGTGGGCATCACCTTGGCATCTACGTCCTCGCCACGCTCACGGCCGGCCTGACCGCGTTCTACACCGCCCGGGTTTGGTTCGTCGCGTTCACCGGCTCCTCCCGGCTCTCGACCCGCCACGGCGCCGGGGGCGGCCATCACGGTGTTCAGGAATCCCCGCCCATCATGCTCGTCCCGCTCTTCGTGCTCGCCGCACTCTCCGTCGCAGGCGGCTACCTCGGCATCCCGCGCTTCCTCGGCGCCTCCCACGCCGAGTTCCACTGGGACGTCGCCGCGACCTCCGTCGCGGCCGCGCTCACCGGGCTGACGCTCGCCTGGCTCATCTACAAGCGGCAGGCGGTCTCGGCCCAGCAGGTGGTCCAGGCGCTCGCCCTGCCCTACTCCTTCCTCCAGCGCCGCTACTGGATCGACGAGATGTACGGCTGGTACGTCGCGACCGTCCAGCAGAAGCTGATCGCCGGGCTGTGCGCCTGGGTCGAGCGGGTCGTCATCATCGGCGCGGCGGTCAACGGCACCGCCTGGCTGACGCGGGGTGCCGGCCTGCTCCTGCGCCGCTGCCAAACCGGCAGAGTCCAGACCTACGTCTTTGTCTTCCTCATCGGAGTCGCCGGCCTCCTGACCATCGCGCTGACCCGGTGATGCCCATCCCCCTCTCCGGCCTGATTCTCGCGGCACCCGCGCTTGGGGCGCTGGCCCTGATGGTCGTGCCCAATCGCCGCCACGCGTTCGTCCGGCGCATCGCCGTCGCGACGACCTCGGTGTCGCTGGCCGGGGCGATCGGGGCGATGGTCACCTACCATCGGGCCTCGGGCGGCTACCAGCATGAGCTGGCCGTGCCTTGGATCCGGTCGCTCGGGATCGGGCTGCACCTCGGGATGGACGGCATCAGCGTCGTGCTGGTGCTCCTCCACGCGCTGTGCGCGTTCACCGGCGTCCTCATCTCGTACGCGATCAAGGAGCGGGTGAAGGAGTACTACCTCTTCTACCTGCTCCTCATCACCGGCGTCTTCGGCGTCTTCCTCTCGCTGGACCTCTTCTTCTTTTACTTCTTCTACGAGATGGCGGTCATCCCGATGTACCCGCTCATCGGCATCTGGGGCAGCGATGTGAAGGAGCGCGGTATTGTGCGCTTCTCCAAAGAGTACGCGGCCATGAAGCTGACCATCTATCTGACGCTGGGCGCCGTCGTGGCGCTCACCGGCCTCCTGTGGCTCTACGCCGCGTCGGGGGCGCGCACGTTCGACCTCGTCACACTCCAGCAGCGCTTCGCCGGGACGCCGCTGGACCCGTCGCTGCAGCGCGCGATCTTCCCGCTGCTTGCCGTCGGCTTCGGAGTCATCGCGCCCATGTGGCCGCTGCACAGCTGGTCGCCCATCGGCCACGCCGCCGCGCCCTCCGCGGTGAGCATGCTGCACGCCGGCGTCCTCATGAAGCTGGGCTCCTACGCGATCATCCGCCTGGCCGTCACCCTGCTCCCGGAGGGCGCCGCCGTCTGGCTGCCGTGGCTCGCCTCGCTGTGCGTCATGAACATCATCTACGGCGGCTTCGTGGCGATGGCGCAGAAGGACCTCAAGCTCATCATCGGCTACTCCTCCTCGAGCCACATGGGCTACGTCCTGCTCGGCGTCGCCTGCCTGACGCCGCTCGCGCTCGACGGCGCCGTCATGCTGATGTTCGCGCACGGCCTGATGACCGCCCTCGCCTTCGCGCTCATCGGCCATGTCTACGACCAGACCCACACCCGCTGGTTGCCCGACCTCGGCGGTCTCGCGCACCAGATCCCGTTCATCGCGGGCTGTAGCGTCGCCGCCGCCATGGCCTCGAGCGGCCTGCCGGGCTTCGCGAACTTCGTCGCCGAGCTGCTCGTCTTCCTCGGCGGGTGGGACCGGTATCCGGTCCAGATCGCCTGCGGGGTCTTCGGGGTCGTCATCACCGCGGTGTACATGCTGCGGGTCGTGCGGGGGACGTTCTTCGGCGAGTCGAAGCGGCAGTTCTCGCACGCGCGCGATGCGGCCACCCCGTTCGCGAGGCTGCCCTACGTCGTGCTGATCCTCGCCCTGTTCGTGACGGGCTCCTGGCCGAAGCCGATGCTGAGCCTCATCGACGCAAGCGTTCGGCCGCTCATTGAGCGCGTGGCGCCAGGCCGGGGCCGGCCCGCAGGAGAGCCGATCACGGTGCTCATTTCGACGCCGGTGTCGGTGGAGGTCCGCTGAGCGATGAGCCTGCCGGCGGACTGGTCGCTCCTGGCGGTGGAGCTGGCGGCGTGCGGCTGGATCCTGCTCACCCTGGCCGCCGACCTGCTCCTGAGCGGCGCGCGCAAGCGGTGGCTGTGGGCGCTCACGCTCTCCGGCGTTGCCGTGCTGGCGCTCCTGCTCGGCTGGCAGCAGCAGATGGGGTTGGCCGGATCGTTCCAGTCGATGTTCGTCCTGGACCGGTTCGGCGTCTACTTCAAATGGCTCTTCCTGCTGACCGTGGCGGTGGTCGTCGTGATGACGCGGGAGTTCGGAGCACTCCTCTCCGAGCGCGCCGGAGCGTTCTACCTGCTGCTCTTGACCGCGCTGCTCGGGATGCTCGTCCTGGCCTCGATCTACGACCTGCTGATGCTCTTCATCGGCCTGGAGCTGTTGACCTTCTCGCTCTACATCATGGCCGCCTACCTGCGGACCGACGCCCGCTCGGTCGAGGCGGGGATGAAATACCTCATCATGGGTTCGGTCTCCTCCGGCTTCCTCGTCTACGGCATCGCCCTGCTCTACGGCTTCGCGGGCAGCACGAACTTCAATGTGATCCACGCCGCGCTCGCCTCTGAGCCCGCCCCGCTGACCGCGCAGGCGGGGATGCTGCTGGTCCTGGCGGGGCTGGGGTTCAAGATTGCGGCGGTCCCGTTCCACCTGTGGGTGCCGGACGTCTATGAGGGGGCGCCGACGCCGGTGGTGGCGCTGCTCTCGGTGGGCTCGAAGATGGCGGGGGTGGTGGCACTCCTGCGCCTGCTCCTGGGCGTCTTTCAGCCGCTCGCCTGGCTCTGGATGGACCTGCTCGCCGTGCTCGCTGCCGCCACCCTGCTCTACGGCAACCTGGCCGCCATCCCCCAGACGAATATCAAGCGGCTCCTCGGCTACTCGTCCATCGGCCACGCCGGCTACCTCCTCATGGGGCTCTCCACAGGATCGCTGGCCGGCGCTAGAGCGGTGGCGTACTACCTGCTCGCCTACCTCTTCGGCAACCTGACGGTGTTCCTCGTCGTGACGGCCGCAACGAAGGCGCTGGGCGGCGAGGCGCTGGATGACTACCGGGGGCTGTCGAAACGCTCTGGGCTGCTGGCGGCATCGATGTTCATCGGCCTCTTGTCGCTGGCCGGCGTGCCGCCGCTGGGGGGCTTCGTGGGCAAGCTGCTGGTGCTGCTCGCGACGGTGGAGGCCCACCGCATCTGGCTGGCGGCGCTGGGCGCCGTGAACGTCGCGGTCTCGCTCTACTACTACCTGATGGTGGTCAAACGGATGTACCTGGAGGCACCACGCGCCACCTCACCCATCCCGGTGAGCGCGCTCACACGCGCCGCACTGGCCGGCCTCGTGCTGGGCATCCTCGCCGTCGGGATCGTCCAGGAGCCCTTCCTGGCCCGCATCGCCGCAGCACTCCACCCCTAAACGATCCCGGAACGCTCAGGACCGCGCAGTGCGGGGACCGTCGGACGCGCCGGCTTTCCCGATGTGCTTGAGCTCGGACTCGAGCAGCACTTCGGACAGAAACGCGCGCATCTCCTCCCAGGAGCGCCGATCGGCCTCTGCGTTGTAGGCCATGCCGGTGGAGGGATCGTTGCCGGCCTCAGGGATGGTGAAGCTGTGGACGGCGCCGGGGTACTTGATCAGGCGGTAGCGCACCCCGGCCTGGCGCATCTCCGACTCAAACGCCGCCACCTCCTCGGGTGCCACGAACGTGTCGTCGGCGCCGTGCAGGACGAGCACTCGGCCTTTGATGTTCGCGGCGTCGGCCGGATTCGGCGTCGAGAGCCCGCCGTGGAAGCTCACCACGCCGACGAGGTCGGCTCCGCTGCGGGCCAGCTCCAACACCGACGTCCCGCCGAAGCAGTAGCCGGTGGCGGCGATGCGCGAGCTGTCCGTGAGCGGGTGGCGCTTGAGCTCCTCGAATCCGGCGAGGATGCGCCGCCGCATGAGCTGGCGGTCGCTGCGGTAGATGCCGGAGAGCCTGGCCGCCTCGTCATGGTCCCTGGCGCGGATTCCCTTGCCGTACATGTCCACGGCGAACGCGATGTAGCCCAGCTCTGCCAGCTGCTCCGCCCGCCGCTTCGCGTATTCATTGAGCCCTTTCCACTCATGCACGACGAGGACGCCGGGGCGCGGATTGGGGCTGGCATCGTCGTAGGCCAGGTAGCCCTCCAGCACCGCGTCGCCGTCCTGGTAGGTGACCGTATCGGTCCGCACGGCCGCCGAGGCCTCCGGCGAACCGGCCACGAACAATCCGGCTGCAAGGATCAGGAGGCAGTGGCCTAATAAGGGAGATTTCGCAGATTTCGTTGTGATTTCGCAGATCATTCCAAGGAACGTATCGGCGCAATCATCTCACAATCGGCGAAATCCAAATTCAGGCATTCTCCGGAAACGAGCTAGCGCCAGATGAGCTCCGTCATGCCCAGGATGATGTAGACGGTCGAGATCGTGAGCCAGAGGACGTACCAGGCGCGGGGATGCTGCTTCGCCCGGCCGTAGTAGATGAGGCCCAGCCCCAGCAGCGCGATCCCGAAATGGGCCAGCGGCGGCTGCCCGGCGAGCACCCCGAAGATGATGAGGAGCAAACCCGGCACGCACCACGTGAAGAAGATGGCGCTGTAGTTCTGGCTCTTCGGCGGCATCTCGCCTCCTTCCTTTACCGTTCCCCGCTCCACCGTCCCGCGGATGGTGTAGGCCGCATGCAGCCATGCGCCGGGGCGCGTTGCGCGCCGCCGCTCCTGCATCAGGAGTGTATCCTACCAGCCGGGTGCGCGCGAAGCAAGCAGATGAACGCTGGTGTGGTGTCTTAATTTAGGGTGATTCCGCAGATTGTGAGATGATTTCGCCGATAGATCTATCTGCGAAATCGATTCAAAATCTGTGGAATCATCAATAAGATCGTCAGATTAAGACGCTACCGACGCCGGTGTTTAGGAGGGGGCCAGGCCGGTGCCGGGCGGGGGCGGCTCCGGCGTGGAGGGGAGCCGCTTGAACTCCTCGACCGAGAGCTGAACGAACTTCTCGGGCGGCTCACTGAACGCTCGGGTGCCGGGATTGAGGAGCTCCTTGATGTCCAGCCACATCCCGTCCCGGCTGTACGCGGCGATGTCGTGGCGCTGGGTGTCCATCCGGATCGCGTCCTCCGGGCAGGCCTCGACGCAGTAGCCGCAGTAGACGCACTTGCCCAGGTCGATGTCGAAGCTCTTGGGAATTTTCTCCACGTTCGGATCGGGGTGCTCGCCGGCCACGATGTAGATGCAGCGCGCCGGGCAGACCGTCTCGCACATCATGCAGGCCACACAGCGCGGCGTGCCGTCCTCGCGCTTGGTCAGCCGGTGCCGCGTGCGCAGGCGCAGCTCGGTCTTGCGCCGCTCGTCGGGGTACTGGATGGTCGCGGCGGCCGGGACGCTGCGGAACAGCCCCGCCCGGTGCGCGAGGTGCAGGAAGAGGTTGCGCCAGAAATGGGCCGAGGTCAGCCACAAGCCCTGTGCCACCGCAGGCAGATAGGTCCGCTCCCACCAGCTGAGCGCGCGGCGCTTGCGCGCCTCCCGGAGACGGTGCAAGAGCTGGTCGCTCACACTATGCATGTGGATTTCGCAATCGCAATCATGTGATCAGAACGACCAGGACGCCGGTCACGGCGATATTCGCCAGCGAGAGCGGAAAGAGGACCTTCCACCCGAGCGTCATGAGCTGGTCGTAGCGGAAGCGCGGGAGCGTCCAGCGGATCAGCATGAAGAACCAGATGAACGCGACGACCTTCACGGTGAACGAGAGCAGCCCCAGCCCGACGTAAGCCAGGTGCGATACCGGCACCGACCCGCCCCAGGGGCACTGAAAGCCGGCCGGGGTCAGATACGGGACCTGCCAGCCGCCGAAGAAGAGCGTCGTCGTCAGCGCCGCGACGAGGACGATCTCCACGAAGTCGGTCAGGAAGAACAGGCCGAACTTCATGCCGCTGTACTCCGCGAAGTAGCCGATGATCTCCGGCTCCCCTTCCGGCAGGTCGAAGGGTATGCGCTTCGTGTGGGCGAGTGCGGCCGTCATGAAGATGAGGCAGCCCAGCGGCTGGAGGAACACCCCCCAGCGGGGCAGCCAGCCCCAGAGGAGCTGCCCCTGCCGCGCCACGATCGTCGGCAAATCCAGGCTTCCGAAACAGGCGATGGCGCCCACGAGTGAGACGCCCAGCGCGATCTCATACGCGATGACCTGCGAGGCGGCGCGGAGCCCGCCGAGTGTGGCCAGGTTGCTGCCCGACACCATGCCCGCGAGGATGACGCCGTAGACGCCGAGCGACCCGAGCGCCAGGACCGCCAGCAGGCCGGCGTTGATGTCGGCCACCTGGAGCGGGATGGTCCGCCCGAAGAGCTCGACGTCCGGGCCGATGGGGATGGCCGAGAACGCCAGGAGCGCAAAGCATATCGAGAGGAACGGGGCCAGCGTGTGGAGGAACCGGTCGCCCTGGGCCGGGATAATGTCCTCCTTCGTGAACATCTTCATGACGTCAGCCAGCACGTTGAGGATCCCCAGGCCGCCCAGCTTCCGGAGAAGCCAGTTGATGGGCGCGGCCCAGGCCCAGGGCAGCGTGAAGTAGGCCCGGTTGGCGCCGATGCGGTCTTGCATCAGCGCACTCTGTTTGCGCTCGAGCCACGTCTGCATCCCGGCGAAGCTCAGGACCCCGCCGAGGATGAGCGCGCTGACTGCTAATTTGATGCCAAGATCAAACCACATGAGATCACTGCGTTCAGGGTTCAGGGTTCGGGGTTCGGGGCCGTTGCCCAGAACCCCCAACCCCCAACCCCGAACCATCCTTGAGGAGCGCCCCGTGATTCCCAAGCATCTGATAGCTCAGCCCCTGGAACGGCCGCTCCGACTTGGCCAACTCCACGAAAATCGAGGGCGCGTCGGTGAAGGCGGTCTTGAGGCCGAGTGCCGCCGCCAACTCGGAGAGGATCTGCCACTCCGGCTTGGCCTCGCCCCACTGGCCGAGTGCGGCGCGGATGCGCTGGACCCGCCCGTCGACGTTGGTGAAGGTGCCGTCCTTCTCGGCGTACACCGCGCCGGGCAGGACGAGATGCGCCAGCGCCGCCGTCGGATTCTCATTGGCGCCCACGAACGCGAGCAGCTCCAGGCGGTTGGCCGCCGCCTGAATGCGGGTTCCGCCGAAGAGCTCGACCAGGTCCTGAGTGAAGACGAGGAGCGCTTTGAGCTTCTGCTGCTCCGCGAGGGCGATCAGGCCCTCCGCCCCTTCGGCGATCCCCAGCGCCGCCGCCCCGCGCGCGTTGGGCGACTTGTCCGCCTGGAGCAGGAAGTCATCGTGCCGGCCGGGTGTGGGCCGCTGGAAGACGACGCGCGTGAGTCCCAGCGCCCCGAATACCCGCTTGGCGGCGTAGAGGTCTTCGTTGGTCAGATGACTGGAGAGGATGACGCCGGCCTGATCCAGCGCCTGCGCCGCCTTCAGCCGGCCGAGCACCTCCTGCAGCCTGGCGTACCCCTCTTCCCAGGTGCCCTGCCGCAGGCCCCGGCCTTCGCGCACCTGGACGTGCGAGAGCCGCCGCTCGTCGATGAAGTGGTAGCCGTAGCGGCCCTCGTCGCACATCCACCACTGGTTGACGTCGGCGTTATAGCGTGGCTTCAGGCGCATCACCCGCTCGCCCTTCGCGATGTGCGGCCGCCACTCGCGCTCCCGGTTGTGGTGGAGCTCGATGTTGCAGCCCCGGGAGCAGCCGGGGCAGACCGACGGGGTGGAGCCGAGGTACCAGACGCGGCACTTGAACCGGAAGTCCCGGTCGGTCAGGGCCCCGACCGGGCAGATGTCCACGACGTTGCCCGCGTAGTTGTTGCGGTCGAGCGTCTGGCCGGGCTGGATGCCGATCTCGGAGTGGTCGCCGCGGTTGAAGATCCCGAGCTCCCCGGTCTTCGTGACCTCATCGGTGAACCGCACGCACCGCGAGCAGAGGATGCACCGCTCGGCGTCCAGCATGACGGTCTTGCCGATCGGCACCGCCTTGGGTTTCTTGACCTTCGTCTCGTTGAACCGCTGGTCGTACAGGCCGTGCTCCATGTAGTAGTCCTGCAGCCAGCACTCGCCGGCCTGGTCGCAGACCGGGCAGTCGAGCGGGTGGTTGATGAGCAGGAACTCCAGAACGTCCTTACGGCCGTCCAGCGTCTTGTCGCTGGTCGTGTGCACCTTCATGCCCTCGGCCGCGCGCGTATAGCAGGAGATTTGCAGCTTCGGCATCCCCTCGATCTCGACCAGGCAGATGCGGCAGTTGCCGGCGATCGAGAGCCCCGGATGGTAGCAGTAGAACGGCACCGGGCTGGCAGCCTTCTCGCAGGCCTGCAGCACGGTCGTGCCCTCCGGCACCGCGACGGATTTTCCGTCGATGGTCAGGGTGATCTGTTTCGGCTCAGGCATGGGCGGCGGCGAGCGGTGCGACCGGAGCGGCCCCAGGAATGTCGCACCGCTGCTCGCGGATATGATGCTCGAATTCGCTGCGGAACTTGGTGATGTAGCTCTGGACCGGCCAGGCCGCGGCGTCGGCGAACACGCAGATCGTGCGGCCCTCCATGCTCGTGGCGGCCCCCAGCAGCACGTCGAGGTCCTGCGGACGGCCCTCTCCGCGCATGATGCGGTCCACGATCTTGAAGATCCAGCCGGTCCCCTCGCGGCAGGGCGAGCACTGGCCGCAGGACTCATGCGCGAAGAACTTCGCGGCGTACCACAGCGCACGGACCATGCAGGTCGAGTCGTCCATGGCGACGACGCCGGCCGAGCCGGCCATCGTGCCGGCGGCGAGGAGCGCCTCGAAGTCCATCCGGACGCCGATCTCATCGGCCGTGAGGATCTTGGCTGAGATGCCGCCGGGGATGACCGCCTTGAGCCGCCGGCCCTCCGGCACGCCCCCGGCCGCGTCCAGGAGCTCGCGCAGGGTAATGCCGTGCGAGGCCTCATAGAGGCCCGGCTTGCGGACGTGGCCGCTCACCGAGAAGAGCCGGGTGCCACCCGATTTGCCGTAGCCGAGCTTGGCAAACCACTCGCCGCCCTTTTGGATGATCGCCGGCACGCAGGCGAGCGTTTCGACGTTGTTGATCACCGTCGGCGAGGCGAAGAGGCCTGCGATCGCGGGGAACGGCGGCTTCAAGCGCGGGAACCCCTTCTTGCCTTCCAGCGACTCGAGCAGCGCCGTTTCCTCGCCGCAGATGTAGGCGCCCGCACCCCGGTGGACCACCACCTCCAGGTGGTGGCTGGAGCCGAAGATCTTTTGGCCGAGCATGCCGCGCGCTCGCGCCTCGTCCACTGCCCGCTGGAGGATCACCGTCGGCTCGGCGTACTCGCCGCGGATATAGATGTACGCCTTGTGGGCCCCGGTCGCATACGAAGCGATAAGCATACCCTCGAGCAGGAGGTGCGGATCCTTCGTGATGAGGTAGCGGTCCTTGATGGTGCCGGGCTCTCCCTCGTCCGCGTTCACGACGAGGAAGTGCGGCTTCGACGCGTCCTTCGGGATGATCCCCCCACCTGCCGTCGTGCCGCTATGCGGCACCGCTCGATCTGCTGATCGAGCGGTCGCCGAAGGCGACGCGGCAGGTGGGGGGATGAAGCTCCACTTCTTCCCCGTCGGGAAGCCCGCACCCCCCAGGCCGCGCAGGTTGGACTTGGCCACTTCGGCGATGACCTGCTCGAGGGTCATCGTGGTGAGCGCCTTGCGCGCGGCCTGGTAGCCGCCATCGCGCAGGTAGGTCTCGATCGAGGCCGAGTCTTGGACCCCGAACCGCTTTGAGAGGACGCTCTCCGTCAGGCCCGGTGCACCTTGGAAGGCGAACGGCAGGGCCGGCAGCTTGTCCGGATCGCGCAACAACGCCTCGATAACCTCGGGCGTCACCGGTCCGACGTAGCGGTCGTTGACCTGCATGACCGGGGCGACCTCGCACGCGCAGAGGCATTCCACGGTGGAGAGGGTGTATCGACCGTCCGGCGTCGTCTCTCCGGGCGCAATACCGAGCCGCTCCGAGATGGCGGCCAGGCACCCCTCGGCGCCGCGCAGGGCGCAGGCGATGTTGTGGCAGAGCTGGATGTGGTACGTGCCCACCGGCTGCTGGTGGTACAGCGTGTAGAAGGTCACGACCTCGTGGACGTGGGACGGTGCGACCTGGAGCAACTTCCCCACCCACGCCTCGGCCTCGGCGCTCACGCAGCCGAAGCGCTCCTGCACCAGCCGCAGGACCGGCAGCATCGCCGCCCGCTTGTGCTCGTAGCGGGCGACAATCGCCTTTGCTGCTGATTCAAGCTCTTCAAATCGCATATGCACCTGGGGCGTAGGGCGAAGGGTGTAGGGCGTAGGGTATGTTTGCCCCTTCGCCCTTCGCCCTTGACCCTTCGCCTCTCATCGGTCCAGCTCTCCCCCGATCATGTTCACCGACCCGAACGTCGGCACCAGGTCCGCCACCATGTCGCCGACGATCAGCTCGCGCAGTGCGGCCATGATGGTGAAGCAGGGCGGGTGCACCCGCACACGGTACGGCCGGTCGGAGCCGTCGCTCACGACGTAGAAACCCAGTTCCCCGTTGGCCCCTTCCACCGCGCTGTAGTACTCGCCCTTCGGGGGGCGGATGCCGTGGCCGAGCATGATGAGCTTGAAGTGGTGCATCAGCCCCTCGATGTTGCCGTAGGTGTCCTCTTTCGCGGGCAGGACCGCGCGCTTCTCGCGCGCGTTGATCGCCTCGTGGTAGCCGCGCGTGGAGCCCTCAAGCGTCGGGTCGAGCCGGACGCGCGCTTGCTTAAAGCCGGCGACGCGGCCCATTTTCGCCTCGTCCACCATGACGCTCGCGGGCAAGATGTTGCCCTCCATGTCGACGTTGAGCGGCCCGGCGGGGATCGCGGCCAGCGCCTGCTCGATGATCCGCATGCTCTGCTCCATCTCCTCCATGCGGACCAGGTATCGGTCGTAGTTATCCCCGTGCTCCCCCGTCGGCACGTCGAACTGCATCCGGTCGTAGACGAAGTAGGGCTGGGCCTTGCGGGTATCGAGGGCGATACCTGAGCCCCGCAGGAACGGCCCGGTGATGGCGTAGCTGATGGCCGTCTCCTTGCTGATGACGCCGGTGCCCTGCATGCGGTCCACGAAGATGCGGTTGCGGGTCAGGAGCGTGTCGCACTCGAGGAGCACCTTCCGGACCTCCTCGAGCACCGCGCGGGTGCGCCCGGCGAAGTCCTCGGGCAGGTCCGCTTTGACACCCCCGACCCGGCCGTACGAGATCGTGAGGCGCGCCCCGGTCACCGACTCGATGAGCTCCCAGAGCCACTCGCGCGCCTTGATCATGTAGAGGAAAACGGTGAAGGCGCCCAGCTCCATCGCCGAGGCCCCCACGCAGGTGAGGTGGTCGGTGATGCGGGAGATCTCGCTGAGGATGACGCGGATGTACTGGCACCGCTCCGTCGCTTCAATGCCCAGCAGGCGCTCGACGGCGAGGCAGTAGCCGAAGTTGTTGATGAGCGGGGAGACGTAGTTGAGCCGGTCGGCGTACGGGACGACGTTGTTGTACGGCCCGCGCTCGCTCTCCTTCTCGAAGGCGCGGTGCAGGTAGCCGATCTCGACGTCGGCCCCGACGATCCGCTCCCCGTCGAGCTCGGCGATGATCTGGATGATCCCGTGCATCGCGGGGTGGGAGGGCCCGATGTTGAGGAACATGTTCCGGGTTTCCGTTGATGGCTGCACGGTCGACACGGCCGTCTGGTTCGGGGTTTGGCCCAGAACCCTGAACCCTGAACCCCGAACGCTCTTCATCAGTTGACAGGACCGATGAGCGGCTGGCGCTTGCGGATCGGGTAGTCTTTGCGCAGGGGGTGGCCCTGGAACGACTCGTACATGAGGATCCGCCGGAGGTTCGGGTGGCCGGTGAAGGTCACGCCGAACATGTCCCACGCCTCCCGCTCGAACCAGTCGGCCGACTTCCACAACCCGGTGAGCGAGGGCATCGACGGGTCGGCCGCCGTCAGCGGAACCTTCACCCGCAGCCGGCGGTTGCGGAGGCTCGAGTACAAATGGCAGACGACCTCGAAGCGGAACTCGTCGTCCGACACGACGCGCTCCCAGCGCTCAGCCTGCGGCTTGGGGGTCATGAAGTACGGCAGCGGGGACGGGGTCGTCAGCGTGGGCGCGCTGCTCTGCGAGCGGCCGAACTTCAGATAGTCGACGCAGGCGAGGTCCATGAGGAAGTCGAACGCCATGGCCGGGTCGTCCCGGAGGAACCGCGCGACCTTAAGCCACCCCTCCCGCTTGAGCACGACGGTCTCCTGACCGCGGTAGGCGTGCGTGCCGAGCACGTGCTGCGGGAACCGGGCCTGCAGCACGGCGGTCAGGGTCGGCGCGTCGGACATCGGAACAGGGTCGTCGGCCCGGCTTACAGATGGGCCTCTGGGCGGTGCGGAACCTGGAATTCGGCGGGGCGCCCGGCGGAGGGGTCGGCGGCGCTCTTGCCGGCGGCGATCTTCTCCTGCAGCTTCATCAGGCCGTCGAGGACGTTCTCCGGACGGGGCGGGCAGCCGGGGATGTAGACGTCCACCGGGATGATGGCGTCGATCCCCTGCACCGTCGCGTAGTTGTCGTAAAATCCGCCGGTGCAGGTGCAGACGCCGAACGCCACCACCCACTTCGGGTCGGCCATCTGGTCATAGACCCGGCGGAGCATGGGGGCGATCTTATGGCTGATGGTGCCGACCACGAACAGCACGTCGGCCTGGCGGGGCGAGAAGCGGGGGAAGCCCGCGCCGAAGCGGTCCATGTCGTAGTGGGAGGCCGCGGTCGCCATGTACTCCATGCCGCAGCAGGCGGTCACGAACGGGTACTGGAAAATGGAGAACTTCCGCGCCCACCCGAGCGCCGCGTCGAGCCGCGTCGTCATCCAGTTGAGTTTCGCCGCATCAGGCGTGCTGTTCATCATCATTTGAACTCTAAAGCGCCCTGCTTCCACGCGTAGACGAACCCCGCCAGCACGATCGCGAGGAAGAAGCCCATCTCGACGAGGCCCGCCCAGCCGAGCGCCCCGGCCAGCACCGCCCAGGGAAAGAGGAAGACCAGCTCGACATCGAAGACGACGAACAGCATCGCCGCCACGTAGAAATGCACCGGGATCCGCCCGGCCGGCAGGGCAATGGGGTCTACGCCGCACTCGAACGGCTGGGCCTTGGCCGGGTTGGGCCGCTTGGGGCCGAACAGGGCGTTGGCGAAGAGCATGATGAGCGCTATGCCCGCGGCGAGGGCGGCCAGGATGAGGATGCTCGCGTATTCGATCATCGGAGAAGCTATCGGTGATGACGCAGATTTGAAAAACAGATTTCGCAGATAATAGAGGTGTGTGAAAAAAATCACAAACTGAGAAAATTACGTGTTGTAGTCGAGGCCGCGCTCGAGGAACTGCTCGTCCATCCGCTTGGGCGCGAAGTAGCTGCGGACGAAGGCCTTGAGCGGCTCGATATCGAACTGGCGGCAGCTGTAGACGTCGATGGAGATGAACTCCTTGGGGGTGAGGGTGTGGAGCTGAATGCCGCTCTCCACCAGGGGAATCCATCCGCTCAAGCCGGCCTTGTCCGGGAACCGCTTGCCGTCGGTCCGGAAGATGAACGGCGGCGACTGCGGCTCGACCTTCAGGACCCGGACGATTTCCTCCAGGAAGTTGTAGCACAGCCCCAGGTCATCGCAGGCTCCCGGCTTGCAGTCGTAGAGGTCGAGGAGCAGCTGGTACCCGAAGGGGGGCGCCTGCGGCTTGGCCGTGTCGAGCGGAGCGGGAGCGTCAGCGACTTGCGCCTGCGGCATTACGCCTCCTGGAGTCATGGCCGGACCGCGCCCAGAAAATGAGACACCCCGACGGTAGGTCGTCGGGGTGAGCCCCGCTGTCCGCGTCCTGTGTGGATGCTATGGCTTTCGTCCATTCCCTGCGGTGAAGATAGTATAACAATCATCCAGAATGTCAACAACACATTCTTGAGCAAAGCTTCAGTTCCGCTTGCAGCAGCTCCAGCGGCAGGCCGACGACGTTGGTGCGCGAGCCCTCGATCCGCGCGATGAGTTCCCCGCGGCCGGCCTGGAGGGCGTAGCCGCCGGCCAGATCGAGCGGAGGGGCGCGGCGGAAGAGGCGGGTGATCGCATCGTCCGTGAGCCGCTTGAAGACGACCCTCGTCTTCTCGTAACTCGTGCGTGCACGGCCGGTCGCCGGGTCGCGCAGGCACAATCCGGTGTAGACCCAGTGGCTCCGCCCGCTCAGCTCATGCATCAGCTGGCGGGCTGCAGAAAGCGTCCGCGGCTTGCCGATGATCCGGCCGTGGAAATAGAGGAACGTGTCGGCGCCGATGACGATGCCCTGCGCCCGGCTCGGCAGCTGCGCCGCCCGGGATTTTCCGGCCGCGTTGCGCATCGCGTTCACGGAGGGAGGCTCGTGCGCGCGGATGGTCTCGCGGTAGGTAGAAGGGACAACCTGGAATGACCGGCCGAGGCGTCGAAGGAGTGTGCGCCGGCGCGGCGACTGGGAAGCGAGGTAGAGCATGCTCAGGACTCAAGATGCAGGATGCAAGATTCAGGACTGATGGTCGCGTTCCTGTGTCCTGCGTCCTGCATCATGTGTCCTGTCACCGAAGGCCTCGACGAGTTCCCGCATCTCGTCCACCGTCTGCGCGCGGTGGATGCGGCCGCGGAAGTCCGCCACACCCGGATGATCGCGGAAATACCAGCTGATGACGCGCCGCAGCGGCCCCACCGGCCGCGCGTCATGCTGCACCTGCAGCTCGATATGGCGCATGACGACGCGCTTCCGCTCCGCCAGGTCCGGCGGCGGGGGCGGCGGGGCACCGGCCAGCGCCGCTTCCACCTCGCGGTAGAGCCATGGGTTGCCGAGCGCCCCGCGCCCGAGCATGACGCCGTCGCAGCCTGAGACGCGCCGCAGGCGGAGGGCGCTCTCGCCATCGACCACGTCGCCGTTCCCGATCACCGGGATCTTGACCGACTCCTTCACGCGGCGGATCGCCTCGTAGTCGGCCGAGCCGGTGTAGCCCTGCTCGCGCGTGCGGCCGTGCACGGCCACGGCACTCACCCCGCAGTCCTGCGCGATGCGCGCGATCCGGGCGGCCTCCTCCCCGCTGCCGTCGCTGAAGCCGAGGCGCATCTTGACGGTCACCGGGATCCGCTTCACGGCGCGCACCACGGCGGCGAAGATCTGCTCCGCCGTCGCCGGCTCGCGCAGGAGCATCGAGCCGCCGCCCCGGCAGACCACCTTGGGGACGGGGCAGCCGAGATTGAGATCCACCAGGTCGAAGCCCATCGCCTCGACCTTCGCCGCCGCCTCGCCCATCACCCCGGGATCGCAGCCGACGAGCTGGGCGCCGAGCGGCCGATCTTCCGGAATCGTCCGCATCATCTCGACGGTCTGGCGCGTCTCGCGCACCAAGGCGTCGGAGGAGACCATCTCGAGGAACGCAAACGCCATGCCCTGCGAGCGGGCGATGAGGCGGAAGGGCAGGTCGGTGCAGTTCGCCATCGGCGACTGCACGACGGTTGGCAATTGAAACTGCTTTAGCTGAATCATTAACGTGTAAGCTCCTGCTCCGTCGCAAACTACCTGGTGGTTAGCCCGTTGGCCTGTTGGCCCGTTAGCCCGTTGGCCTGTTGGCGAGAACTGGTGAACGGGCCAACCGGCGAACCGGTGAACGGGATAACCGGCCAACCGGCCAACCAACGGAGAGCTTTTCGACAGAGCAACGTTTCACGTGACACGAGAGTGTCAACACCGCGGCTTCCTCTGCTATACTGACACCTCTCATGGTAGCCCCCTCGGTGGATTTCCTCAAGCCCCACGACGACCGCAAGGCCGCCTCGCGGCGGAGCCTCGCGCGGTTCCTCGCCTTCGTGCGCCCCTACCGCGGCCTCCTCGCCGCCGCGGTGGCCTTCGGCATCGTGCGCTACCTCATCCCGCTCGCCCTGCCCTGGTGCATCAAGATCCTCGTCGACGACTACCTGGCACCTGGCGCGGCGCGCCCGCACCTGCAGCTCCACTTCCTCATGGGCGGGCTGTGCGCGCTCTACCTCGTGTACGCCGTGGTCAGCTACTGGCGTTCCTACCTCGCAGGCCTCGCCGGCCACCGGCTCATCTTCGACCTGCGCCAAGCGCTCTACCTCCACGTCCAGCGCATGAGCCTGAGCTTCTTCGACCGGCAGAAGATCGGCGGGGTGGTCTCGCGCATGACGACCGACATCGCCTCGGCCCAGAACTTCGTGGGCGCCGCCTTCGTCAACACCATCATGGACTTCTCCTGCGTCGCCATCATCATCGGGCTCCTCTTCTGGGTCCACCCGATGCTCGCGCTCGTGTCGCTCTCCGTCCTGCCGGCCTACGCCCTGCTCAGCCACGCGCTCCAGAAACGCATCCGGGCGACGAGCCGGGCGATTCACCACCAGCTGCAGGAAATCTCGGGCGACCTCCACGAGCAGTTCGCCGGCATCTCCACCATCCAGGCCTTCACCCAGGAGGAGACGGTGGCGCGCGAGTTCCGCGCGCAGAGCGAGCAGTACTTCGACACGGTCATGAGCAGCGTGCGGCTGCAGTCGGTGGCACTCGGCGTCACCGGCTTCCTCACAGCACTCGGCCCGATCCTGGTTCTCTGGTATGGCGCCTCCGAGGTCTGGGCCGGCCGGCTCACCGTCGGCAGCCTCATGGCGTTCTACGGCTACCTGGGGATGCTCTACCAGCCGATCCAGCGGCTGACGGAGCTCAACCTCATCCTCGCCAACAGCCTCGCCGCGATGGACCGGATCTTCGAGGTCTTTGACGAGTTTCCGGAAGTGCGGGAGCGTCCGGACGCGGTGGCTCTTCCCCGCCTCCAGGGCGAGATCCGATTCGAGGGCGTCCGGTTCCAGTATGCCGGCCGCGAGCCAGTGCTGGAGGAGCTGGCGCTGGCGATCCCCGCAGGCACGACGGTGGCACTCGTGGGGCCGAGCGGTGCGGGCAAGTCCACGCTGGTCAAGCTCCTCCCCCGCTTCTATGACGTGAGCGGCGGCCGGATCACGCTCGACGGCGTGGATATCCGGGCGGTGTCGCTTAAGTCGCTGCGAGAGCAGGTGGCGATCGTGTCCCAGGAGCCGATCCTCTTCAGCGGAACGATCGAGGACAACCTGCGCTACGGCAAGCCGGGCGCCTCGGCGGAGGAGCTCCGCGCCGCCGCCCGGGCGGCGTTCGCCGACGCGTTCATCAAGACCCTGCCGGAGGGCTACCGGACGCAGATCGGCGAGCGGGGCGTGCGGCTCTCGGGCGGGCAGAAGCAGCGCTTGGCCATCGCGCGCGCCTTCCTGAAGGATGCGCCGATCCTCATCCTGGATGAGCCGACGTCGGCGCTGGACGCGGAGTCGGAGGAGCTGGTCAAGCGCGCACTCCAGCGCCTGCTGGAGGGGCGGACCGCGCTCATCATCGCCCACCGGCTCTCGACCATCGAGCACGCGGATGTGGTCATCGTGCTCGACCAGGGGCGCATCATCGAGCAGGGCCGCCACGAGGAACTCTTACGCCGGCCCGGCGGCCTCTACCGCCGCTACGCCGAGCACCAACTGACCGCGGTGGGCAATCAATAAGCAGATGTGGCTGAAAATTCTGCTCGTGAGCCTGGTCTGCTTTCTCGTCAACATCCCGCTCGGAATGATGCGCGAGCGCTCGAAGAAGTTCTCGCTCGCCTGGATCGTCTGGG
>MHGT01000009.1:23800-27517 GCA_001805695.1 Omnitrophica WOR_2 bacterium RIFCSPHIGHO2_02_FULL_67_20
CATCAACATCGCCGCCGCCATCCTGGGCCAGATCGTCGGTGCGGCCCCGGAAAAGCAACGGCGGCGCCTTGCGGCACCGCCTTCCTAAATCGCAGATTTTCGCTGATTCAAAATCGCGGATTCCGCTGATCCGCGGGCATCCCTACCTGCCGGCAGGCAGGTGCGCACCAATCAGCGGGCATCTGCGCCCACGCGATTCTTTCGATCCTCAGACGCGCGGGCCTTGGCACGCTGCACCAGCGTCGTCGCCGTGTCGCCGTCCTGCGGGAACGTGGCCGTCCCGATGCCGTATCCCGCAGAGGCTCCGGCGCCCACGCTGGCCGCACTCCATTCCGCGCATCGCTCCGCCAGGCGCTTGCGCATCGCTTCGGCCCCGGCCGCATCCGCGACGGCCAGGACCGCCAGCGCGAGCGGCCCGAACGGAATCACGTGGTCATCGCGCGCCACGCTCTTGCGGACCGCCTCCTCCAGCGAACCCATCAGCTCTTCCGGCGTCCGGCCCGGCGCACCTCGCAGCCCGTCGATGTCGATGACGAGGAGGCTGAAGTGGAGCCCCACGGGCAAGCCTGTGGCACCTTCTTCAACGCCCGTGGGGCGGAATCCCGAGCGAGGGTCCTCCCGCCGTTGGCGGGAGGCCCGAGTCGAGGGGTCGGACTGCTCGGCGGCGGCCGATTCCTTACGCGCGGCCCGCGCCGATGGAACAGTCGTCACCTCGTAGGCGGTCGCGAGGATCCGCTCGCACAGCCGGCGGATGGCGGGGTCGTCGGCGATTCGGATGCGCCGTTTGATTCCGCGGCCCGGCTCTCCCGCCGCGGGTCCCGCCGGCAGGCCGTCGGGCTCCGCGGACGCGGCGAGCGCTTTCCCCGTCGGCTGCCGCGCCGCCAACTCCTCCGGCTGCAGCTCCCGGTACGGGAAGAACAGGTGGAACGTCGTCCCCTCACCCGGAGCCGTGTCAATGTGAATCAGCCCATCGTGCTGCTGGACGAGGCCGTAGACCACCGCCAGGCCGAGGCCCGTCCCCTGGCCCGTCGGCTTGGTGGTGAAGAACGGCTCGAAGATGTGCGCGGCCACGGCCGGATCCATGCCGGTGCCGGTATCCCGGATGGAGAGCGCGGCGTATGTGGCGGCCGTGGCGCCAGGGTGGACGCGAAGGAAGCCGGCGTCGGCGCTCACGCGGCGCGTCGAAATCGTCAGCGTTCCCCCATGCGACATCGAATCGCGGGCGTTGGCGCACAAGTTCATCAAGATCTGCTCAAGACCGGTGGGGTCCATCCGCACCGCCAGCGGCTGGGCGGCCAGCGCCACCTCCACCTGGATGGAGTCGCCCACGAACTGCTGAAGCAGCCGTGCCATGCTCTGCACCGCTGCGTTCATGTCGAACACCTCCGGCTGGAGCGGCTTGCGCCGGCTGAAGGCGAGGAGCTGATGCACCATCTCGGAGGCGCTCTCCGTCGCGTGCACGATCTCCTGCAAGTCGGCCATCAGCTCCGGACTCTTCTGGAAACGGGCACGGATGAGCCAGGCGAAGCCGAGGATGGCCTGGAGGAAGTTGTTGAAGTCATGGGCGATGCCGCCGGCGAAGCGGCCGATGATCTCCATTTTCTGCGACTGCAGGAGCTGGCCCTGCAGGCGTTCGCGCTCCACCTCGACGCGCTTGCGCTCGGTCACGTCCGCGCCGAAGAGAAGGACGCCCGACCCCCCCTCGTCTCCGTCACCCCGCATGGGGACGAGCGTGATGCCGAGGAAGCCCTCCTGGCCGTCGGCGCGCCGGAACGGCATCTCCTCCAGCACCACCGGCTGGTTCGCCGCGCGGCACTGCTCGATCGCCTGCCGAATCCTCCCGATCTCCCACCCGATAGCGGAGCGCTCAAGCGGTGAGCCGATGATGTCCGCCGCCGTCACGCCGAAGGTGGCCTCCGCCACGGCGTTCCAGTGGGTGACGCGGCCGTCGTGGCTGACGCGGATGAGGATGGACGGGATGGCGAAGAGGAGCTGCTGGGTCTGGGCGTGGGCGTGCCGCACCTGCTCTTCGGCCCGCTGGCGCTCCAGCGCGTAGTGGATGGCGCGGCTCAGGAGATTGGGGTAGACCTGGACGTGGCCCTTGACGAGGTAGTCCTCGGCGCCCCGCTTCACCGCCTCGACGGCGATGGCGGTGTCGTCGGACGCGGTGAGGACCAGGATGGGCACGCCGGGCGATCGCTCGCGCACGCGAACGACCGACCCGAGCCCCACGCTGTCCGGCAGATTCAGGTCCAGCAGGACGACGTCCGTCTCGTTGTTCGCGAGGTGGCGCAGGCCGGGCTCGAGCGCGATGGCGTGCGTCAGCTGGAAGGCGGCGGCGCTGCCCTGCTCCGCGACCAGCGCTTCCTGGATGAGCAGCGCGTCTTCCATGGTGTCTTCAATCAGCAGAATGCGGACCGGTGTCATGGCCTCGCCGCGCTTTGACAACCCCTGATAACTCCTGACATTGTTTAAGTATACCTGATGATAGCTGGCTGCATCTTCGCCGCGGCCCGAAAAAGTGCGGCTGAGGGCTCGGGGCTGCGGGCTGGGGGCAAGAGCGAACGCAAAAAACCCCAGAGGATGTTCCTCTGGGGTTTACTGCTGGTGCTGGCCCCCCTGAGCCCAGAGCCCCCGGCCCTGAGCCGGGGGTCTAATACCGCGCCATCTCCGGGTCCACCTCGCAGGCCCAGGCGTCGATGCCGCCGCGCAGGTGCTTGAGCTTCTTGAAGCCGAAGCGCTCGAGCGTCTTGATCGCCTGGAGGCTGCGCTGGCCGTGGTGGCAGTACGTGATGACCGTATCCGCCGTGTCGAGCTCGTTGGCGCGCAGGTGCAGCTCGGAGAGCGGGATGAGCCGCGAGCCCTCGATGCGGACGATGTCGTACTCGTGCGGCTCCCGGACATCCAGGAGCACGATCTTCTTGTCCTGCGCGAGGAGCCGCTTGACCTCGGCCGGGCCCAGGTCGTGCTCGCTCGACGCGGCCTCCGCCGCCTCCCCGCCGCGGCCCAGGCCGCAGAAGTCCTCGTAGTCGATCAGTTCCTTCACGGTGGGATGCTCGCCGCACACCGGGCAGGCGGGGTCGCGCTTGAGCGCCACCTCGCGGAACTCCATCTTCAGCGCGTTGTAGAGCAGGAGCCGTCCGATGAGCGGCTCCCCCTGGCCCAGGATGAGCTTGATCGCCTCGGTCGCCTGGATGACGCCGATGATGCCCGGCAGCACCCCCAGCACCCCGCCCTCGGCGCAGCTCGGCACCATCCCGGGCGGCGGCGGCTCGGGGTAGAGGCAGCGGTAGCAGGGCCCCTTGAACGGATAGAACACCGTGGCCTGGCCGTCGAAGCGGAAGATCGAGCCGTACACGTTCGGTTTCTTCCGGAAGATGCAGGCGTCGTTGACCAGGTAGCGCGTCGGGAAGTTGTCCGTCCCGTCGATGACGACGTCGTAGGGCGCGATGAGCTCCAGGATGTTGTCGCGGGAAATCTTCGTGTTGTACGCCGTCACCTGCACGTCGGGGTTGATCGCATTGATGCGTTCTTTGGCCGACTCGACTTTCAGGCGTCCGACGTCCTCGGTGCGGTGGATGATCTGCCGCTGGAGGTTGGTGAAGTCCACTGTGTCGAAGTCCACGATGCCGAGGCGCCCGACCCCCGCCGCCGCAAGGTACAGCCCGAGCGGCGAGCCCAGCCCGCCCGCCCCGATCAACAGGATGCCGGCATCCT
>MHGT01000010.1:0-9698 GCA_001805695.1 Omnitrophica WOR_2 bacterium RIFCSPHIGHO2_02_FULL_67_20
ATCTTCCCTCCGAAGGAGAACGCGACAATCATGGAGTAGATGGTCAACGCTTCGATCAAGACGCAGCCGGCCATCATGTTGATGAGGATCTTGATCGCGGCCTCCGGTTGTCGCGCCGTCGCATCCATGGCGGCGGACACCGCCCGCCCCAGCGCGAGGGCCGACCCAAACGCGGTCGCAGCCACCATGAGGGGAATGGCAACCGCCAACATCGCCTTGTACTGTTCAGGCCCTTCAGTCATGCTACCTCCTCTCCCGTGTGGTGTGGTGACAATGCGCGCGCGAGACCGGTCTCGCGCGCTTCTTGGTGCTCGTCGTGATGGTCGTCATGCGGCAGCATGAGCGCAAGGTAAATCGTCGTCAGCAACGCGAAGACGAACGCCTGCACGAAGCTGGTCAGCAGCCCGAGGAACAGAAATGGAATCTGGAGCGGCAGGATGGGCGGCCAGTGGAGGGCGCGGGTGAGGCTGACGGCCTGCTGCACGATGACGGCGATCAGCACGTCCTCGCCGAAGATGTTGCCGAAGAGCCGCATGGACAGGCTGAAGATCTTGCTCAGCTCTCCGAGCGCGTGGATGACGAGGATGAGCGGGGACACGAGCCACAGGATGAAGTGGCTGGGGCTGCCGAGCATATGGTGGACGTACCCCTTCAGCCCGGCCGCCTTGAGGCTGGCAACGTGCACGTAGACGACGGCGCAGAGCGCAAGGGGTGCTGTCGTCAAGGGGATCGGCAAGCCCACCGGTGAGGGACTCGAGCTGGCCACCGGCGACTTCATCAGCGGCACCAGACCGAGCAGGTTCATCGCGAAGATGTAGAGGAACAGGGTCCCAATAAACGGGGTGTGCGCAGCACCCCTCGGCCCCAGGATGCTGCACACGAACTGGTTGAATCCATCGACGACGAGCTCCAGGCCGTTCTGGAGCCCGTGCGGAACGAGCGCCTGCCGTCTGGTCCCCCAGTACGCGAGCATCATGAGGCCGAGCACCGCGATGAGCGAGTACCAGAGGTTCTGCCAGAGGAAGAGCCATGAGAGGAGCGGCGAGCCGGCAAACCGCTCATGGAGAAGGTGAAACAGCGTGGGCAGTTCCGCTGTCGCCTGCTGGGCTTCACCGTGCATCGGACCCCAGGCTGCGTTTGAGCCGCTGAAGTTGGAAGAGGAAGACCGCCAGCGGAATGGTCAGGCCGAGGGCCATCCCGACCCAGGCGGATTGCAGCGCAAACGCGAGCCACCCGCCCGCCGCCAACGCCGTCAGGACGGCGGCGATGAACCCGAACAGGCACAGGCTGCGTCGTGCGTCGCGGTGTTGGAGGGCCTTGCCGCCCATCCAGACGATCACCACGCAATTGACGATCATCCAGCCGCCGCCGGCCAGCGCGCCGAGCATGAGGCGGCTGGCCCGCGTCGCCGTCAGTAACACCAGCGACAGGACGAGGAGGGCGCCGAGGCTCCGAACGATAAACTGCCGCACCAATATCGCTCTCACGAGCGCCCACCCCGACTGGTCCGTCCCACCCTGGCGACCCATTGTAGGATCCGATATACCTGAATACCCGACCCAATCCCTCCAAGCGCCGATCCAACCACCAGCGCCCATGGGGCGGTGTGCCACCGATGGTCCAGCGCACCCCCGAGGAGCGCGCCGAGCAGCGGCCCGCTCACTAAGACGACCGGAACGGTCAGAATCACACTCACGCGTCCGAGAAGCTCGAGATCCTTCCCGCGAGACACGATGCGCCCCGGTAATAGCTCACGCGATGTGGACGGAGTGCGGTTCGTCAGCCGGACATTATAATAGCAACGCTATCGACCGAGGGCTACAGAAGATTCGAGGCGATTCCCGCGCTCAGCAGCGCCAAGAGCGCGCCGGGAAAGAGCCCCAGGAGCAGCGTGGCGGCCGCGCATACGCCCAGCGCCAGGCCGAGGGCGGGGGCCGGGCGCAGCGGGGCAAGTTCCACCGGCGGGTTGAAGTACATCAGGCGGATGAGGTTGACATAGTAGTAGAGTGCCACGGCGCTGTTGACCGCCGCCGCGACCGCGAGGACCGGCAGGTTCGCCTCCAGCGCCGAGCGGAAGAGGAGCAGCTTCCCGACGAAACCGAAGAGCGGCGGCAAGCCGGCCAGCGAGAGGAGAAACATCGCGGCGGCGAAGGCGAGCACTGGCGCGCGTCTGGCGAGGCCGCGGAACGCCTCGACCGACTCGCTCCCCGTCGCCTCGACGACGGCGACGACGCAGGCGAACGCCCCGAGGTTCATGAAGAGATACGCGGCGAGGTAGAGAAGGAGCGCCTCGCGGCCGAGGACGCTCCGGGTGACGAGCCCGATGAGGAGGTAGCCCGCCTGCGCGATGGTCGAGTAGGCGAGCAGCCGCTTGACGTTGGTCTGGGTGAGTGCGGCCAGGTTGCCCAGCGTCATCGTCGCGATGGCGAGTATCACGAGCAGCGGCTCAAGCGCCGGCCAGGCCGGATGAAGGACCTCGACCAGGCGCGCCAGGAGTGCGAAGCCCGCCGCTTTCGGCCCGACGGAGAGGAGTGCCGTCACCGCCACGGGGGCGCCCTCGTAGGCGTCGGGCGTCCACATATGGAAGGGCGCCATCGAAATCTTGAACGCGAGGCCCGCCAGCATCAGCGCGGTGGCGACGAGCAGGGCGCCCTGCATTGGTCCGCTGATCCCGGCCACCGCCGCGTGCAGCGCCGGAAACTCCAGCGTGCCCATGAGGCCGAAGAGGAGCGACATGCCGAAGAGCATGATCCCGGAGGAGAGCGCGCCGAAGAGGAGGTACTTCAGGGCGGCCTCGGCGGAGCGTGAGTCGCGGAGGAAGCCGACGAGCAGGTACGAGCCGAGGCTGACTAGCTCCATCGCCACGTAGGCCATCAGGAGGTGGTTCGCCTCCGCCATCAGCATGAGGCCGACGCCGATGAGGAGGAGCAGGCCGATCCCTTCCCCGCGCACGTCGGAGCCGATCTCCCGCCCGCCCCCGATGAGGAGCAGGGTGAGCGCGACCGCGCCGAGGGCGAGCCAGCGGAAGGCGAGGCTGAAGGGATCGCAGACGATGAGCCCGAAGAAGACGTCGGTCTCCGGCGGCACCGGGGAGCACCACAGCGCCGCGGCGGCGGCGAGGAGGAAGGCCCACGCCGCCGTCATGGAGGAGCGCGGGCGCTTGAACCAGACGCCGATGAGCATGACCGTCAGCCCCCCGAGGCTTAAGAGGACTTCGGGCCACCAGGCGTTCAGGCTGTCCCAGAGAACGCTGCTCATCTTAGACCGCGTGCGTGTAACGTGGAACGTTTAACGTGTCACGTGAAAGCGCCATCCGCGTCTTTTTGGTTCTCACGTTAAACGTGACACGTTCAACGTAACACGAACGCTGCGTCTCGATGCGTCATCGTCCTGTCACGTGGATGATGAGGCGCGTCAGCGCGCCGTCCTGAATCGCCAGGAGCCACAGCGGATACACCCCCAGCGCGAGGACGAGGATGAGGAGCGGGGCGAGGCTCGCCAGCTCGCGCGGGCTCATGTCGGCCAGCGCTTTCCATCGCTCGTTGAGCGGCCCCAGGAGCACCTGCCGGACGACCTTCAGCATGTACGCGGCCGCGACGATGATCCCGGTGACCGACACGACGGTCTGCCACCGCCACACGCCGAAGCCGCCGACGAGCGAGAGGAACTCGGCGACGAAGCCGGAGAGCCCGGGCAGGCCCAGCGAGGCGAGGCTGAAGAACGTCAGGAAGCCGGCGTACACCGGCACGCGCGCACCCAGCCCCCCGAACGCGGCGAGGTCGCGCGTGTGCGTGCGGTCGTAGAGGACGCCGACCAGGAGGAACATCCCGCCCGTGATGAGGCCGTGGCTGACCATCTGGAACATGGCGCCGTTCAGACCCGCCGGCGTCAGGCTGGCCAGGCCGAGCAGGACGAAGCCCATGTGCGACACCGACGAGTACGCCACGAGCCGCTTGAAGTCGGTCTGCGCCATGGCGACGAAGGCGCCGTAGACGATGTTGACCATCCCCAGGACCGCCATCCCCCATCCGAACCACTGCGCGGCGTCTGGCGCGATGGGATAGGCGATGCGGAAGAACCCGTAGCCGCCCATCTTCAGCAGGACGCCGGCCAGCAGGACGCTGGCGGGAGTGGGGGCGTCCACATGCGCGTCGGGCAGCCAGGTGTGGAACGGGAAGATGGGCACCTTGACGGCGAAGCCGAGGAAGAAGCCGAGGAAGAGGAGCTGCTGGAAGCCGAGCTCGAAGGTGCGGCTCATCTGCGAGAGCTCGACCATGTCGAAGGTGCGGGCCCGCGCGTAGAGCGCCAGGATGGCGAGCAGCATCGCGAGGCTCCCCGCCAGCGTATAGACGAAGAACTTGAACGCCGAGTATTCCCGCCGGCCCCCGCCCCAGATGCCGATGAGGAAGTACATCGGCACCAGGACGATCTCCCAGACGACGTAGAAGAGGAAGAGGTCGAGCGCGAGGAAGGTGCCGAGCATTCCGGCCTCGAGCAAGAGGTAGAGCGCGAAGTACTCCTTGTGCCGCTCCGAGATGGAGAACGAGGCGAGGCACGCGAGGAAGCTGAGGAGTGTAGTGAGGAGGACCATCGGCAGGCTGATGCCGTCGACGCCGAGGAAGTAGAAGACGTTGAGCGGCTGGATCCACGGGACGCGCTCGACGAACTGCAGGCCCGGCTCCGCGGCGCGGAACGCGAACAGGAGCTTCAGCGAGACGACGAACGCGGCCCCCGTCGCCGAGACGGCGATGGCACGGATGGCGCGCACCGCCGTCCTGGGCGAGGCGAGGACGAGGAGCATCCCCGCGAGGGGGCAAGCCAGCAACAAACTTAGCATGATCCACGCATCCTCATCTTATCGCGCGGTTGAGTCGGTTATGCCCATTATGCCGGCCTAACCGTCGTTACCGGCGAAGCGCCAGCGATAGGACGACGACCGCAACGACCACCACGAGCAGGTACTGGTGCACGATTCCGGTCTGGAGGCGGCGCAGGAACATCCCGAGCCCGCGCGCCGTCTCGGCGGCCGCGTTGACCAGCCGGTCCACCACCAGCCGGTCGAACCGCTCCTTCAGTTCCCCGATCGTAGTCCCCAGCCGGCCCACACCGTCCACGGTGGCGTCGATCACCCGCTGGTCAAAGACGGCGAGCCGCTCGGCCGCGGCCAGAAACGGCTGAACGATCCAGCGCGCATAGAACTCGTCGACGTAATACTTGTTCGCCGCCAGCGCGTAGAGCCGATGGCCCAGCGGACGCAGCGGCGCAGGCAGCACATTGCGGCGATGGAAGCCGGCCACCCACGCGAGCCCGATGCCTGAACATGCCGCCAGGGTTGAGAGGACAAGCACCGGGATATCCAATCCCTCGTGCCGCTCGGTGACTCCAAGCACATGGAGCAACGGGTGATGGGTCCCGGGTGAGCCGGCCAGCCATCCGATGACGGCCGCAGCCACTCCGAGAACCGCCATTGGCGCCACCATGATGAACGGAGATTCATGCGCATGCGACGCGTCGTGCGCAGCTGCCGGGCCCTCGAAACACCGCAGGTAGAGCCGGAAGATGTATGCGGCGGTGATGGCCGCCCCACCGAGGAGGAGCCAGAACAGCGCCTCATGGACGTGCCACGCTTCAAGCAGAATCGCATCCTTGCTCCAGAAGCCGCTCAACGGAAAGACTCCGCTCATCGCCAGTGAGGCGAGCAGGAACAGCGCCGCGGTCCAGGGCATCGCGCGCCGCAGGCCGCCCAGGCGCGAGAGGTCCTGCTCGTGCGTCGCATGGATCACGCTGCCGGCTGCAAGGAACAGCAGCGCTTTGAAGCAGGCGTGCGTGACCAGATGGAACATCGCCAGCGCCGACGCCCCCCGCAGGCTCCCCAGTCCGAGGGCGCTGGTCATCAGCCCGAGCTGGCTTATGGTGGAATAGGCCAGGACCCGCTTCACATCCGTTTGCGTCAGCGCGATCGTCCCGGCCAGCAGGTGCGTGAGGAGACCCACGGTGAGCACGACGTGGAGGCTCTGCGGCGTGAAGAGCGGCAGCGTGCGAGCCACCAGATAGATCCCCGCCGCCACCATGGTGGCGGCGTGAATGAGCGCCGAGACCGGGGCCGGGCCTTCCATCGCGTCCGGCAGCCACACGTGGAGCGGCACCTGGGCGGACTTCCCCGCCGCCCCCAGGAAGATAAGCAGGCTGATCAGGGTGCGGTCCGCGCCGGGCAAGATGTGGTGGAGTCCTGAGAGCCGGCTGAACTGCAGGCCACCCGGCACCAGCGAGAGGAGCAGGATCGCCAGCAAGAGCCCGGTATCGCCGATGCGCGTCGTGATAAACGCCTTGCGGCCGGCCTCGGCCGCGGACGGCTTCTCGAACCAGAAACTGATCAGGAGGTAGGAGCACAGGCCCACCAGTTCCCAACCGGCATACAGCAACACGAAATTGTCGGCGAGCACTAGGGTCAGCATCGACGCGCAAAAGAGCGAGAGGTACGCGAAGAACCGCGAGAAACGCGGATCGGCGCGCATGTAGCCGATCGAATAGGTCGCAATCAGCGTGCCGATGGACGTGACCACGGCGAGCATGACCCAGCTCAGTCCATCGACTGCAAAGCCCAGCGCCCACCGGGGATCGATGGCCGTGAGCCAGGGCCAGGAGAAGGCGAGTTGTTGGCCGGCCCAGATCGTCGGCGAAAGCCCCCAGCTGACGCCCGCCGCCCCGGCCAGGGCGGCGACCGCGACCCAGGCGCTCATGCGTCCCAGCCGCCGGCCCGCGAAGATCAGAATCGTGAAAGCCGCAAGTGGCAATCCGGGAATCAGGAGGAGCTGGGGAGCAACGAGAGCGGTTGATGCGAGCCCTGCGGGATGGGTCATCCTCTAAGGAGATCCGCCTGGTCGGCCAGCACCGTCTTCGCATGGCGCGAAAGCGCCAGGATGATGGCCAGCCCCACCACCGCCTCGCAGGCGGCCAGGGCGATGATGAAGAGCGCGAAGGCCTGCGCCTGGACGTGGGCGAAGACGCGGCCGAAGAGGACGAAGTTCAGCGCCGCGGCGTTGAGGATGAGCTCGACGGCGAGGAGCAGCCCGACGGCGTTGCGGCGCGTGAGGATGCCGTACACCCCCAGCGAGAAGAGCGCGTGGCTGAGCAGCAGGAGGGGCTGAACCGGCATCACCCCACCACCTGCGCCTCACAGCGGCCCGTCTGACGACCGCCGCGGGACGCTGTGACCAATACACTGCTGATGGGTGGGCCAGGCATGATCGCCGTCATTAGTGGGGCTCCGCCGGAGGCGGAGCCGGCGCAGGTGGTGGGGTCAGTGTTGACGGTCCTCGGACTGACCGGATGCGGCCAGCGCGATCGCCCCCACCGCCGCCGCGACGAACACGAGCGAGATCACCTCAAAGGGCAGCACGAGCGTCGTGACGAGCTGCTGGCCGAGTGCCACGAGGGACACCGCGGCGGACGAGCCGGCGGCGGGCCACACGAGCGGCTGGGTCGCCGACGCGAGCGCCGCGAAGAGCCCGACCGACACCGCGGCGGCCGGGATCTGCTGCCGGCTGGCGGGCGCGGCGGAACCCTGGAGTTTGGCGGTCAACATGACGGCGAAGATGATGAGCGTCAGAACCGCGCCGACGTACACGAGGATCTGCGCGAAGGCCAGGAACTCCGCTTCCAGGAGGAGGAAGAGGCCCGCGACGCCGAGGAGGACGAGACCGAGGCTGAGCGCGGCGCGGAAGAGGTTCCGCAGCGTCACCACCCACACCGCGCCCGTCAGGATGAGGAGCGCCAGCAACGCGGAGGCAAGCAGCATGAGCGCCTCTGAGCCGCCGGGGCCTTTCACAGCACCGTTTTGCGCGGGATGCGGCCCGGCCGGGTGACCGGCAGCCCCTCGCTGCAGAGCGGGCAGTCGTGGGGCGAGAACGTCTCGAAGGCCAGGGCGAAGAGCCGGACGAATGTGCGGCCGGGGAAGAGCCGGTTCTTGCCGGGAGAGCGGTCCACGATGCAGCCAATGCCGACCACCTTGACGCCGAAGCTCTCGACGAGGGAGGCGGTCTTCCGCGCCGATTCGCCGGTGGTGATGGCGTCTTCCGTAATGAGGACCCGGTCTTTCTTGGCGACGGCGAACCCCCGCCGCAGCTGCATCTCGGCGTCGACCCGCTCGGTGTACAACGCGCGGGCGCCGAGGCACCTGGCGGTCTCGTACGCGACGATGATGCCGCCGGCCGCCGGGCCGATGACGACGGTCGGCTTGGCCGAGCGGAACCGGCGGGCCAGCTCTCGCCCGATGATCCCCGCCTGCTTGGGATACTGGAGCACCTGGGCGCACTGAAAGTAGTGGCCGCTGTGCAGCCCGGAAGACAGCTCGAAGTGGCCGCGCATCAGCGCGCGGCTCTCGCGAAACATCTTCAGCAGCTGCTCTTTCGTCAACATCGTTTACCCCTCCATCTCGTGCAACAGTGCGCGGGCGGCCTCGCGCGGACGTGCCGCCGCCGTGATGGGGCGGCCGACCACCAGCAGGTCCGCCCCGTGTAAGAGCGCTTCGCGCGGCGTCATGACCCGGCGCTGATCCTGCGCAACACCGCCGGACGGCCGGATCCCCGGGCACACGATGAGCGAGCGCTGCCCGAGTGCTGCGCGCAGCGCGGCCGCCTCCTGCGCGGACGCCACGACCCCGTCGCAGCCGGCCGCCAGCGCCTCGCGCGCCAGGGTGACTGCCCGCGCGCGCACCGACGCGACCCCGCCGCGCCCGTCGCTGGTGAGCACCGTGACAGCCAGGAGCTTGGGAGGCCGGGTCCCGAGCCGGCGCGCTTCCGTCCGCGCGCCGCGCGAGGCCGCTTCCAGCATCGCGCGGCCGCCGGCGGCGTGCACCGTCACGAGTGCGGCCTGCAGGGCGGCCGCAGCGCGGCAACTCAACTCAACCGTGCTCGGGATGTCAAAAAACTTCAAATCCAGCATGACCTCGAAGCCGAGCGCGCGGAGGCATTGCACCGCATCGGGTCCGCAGGCGGTGAAGAGCGCACTGCCGACCTTGAGCGTGCGTGCGAGCCCATGCAGCCGGCGGGCCATCGCCACCGCGGGGCGCAGGGCCGTGTCGTCGAGTGCCACGATGAGCCGGTCCTCGACCCTCATACAGAGCAAGAACCGGGGTTACCGGTTACTGGTTTCCGGTTTCCCCATCGTCCTTTCGTCATGCTGGATGGCACCGCGAATCTCCTGCAGCGATTGAATGCCGTGGCGTTCGCAGTACCGCTCGAGGCCGCGCAGGATGCGCAGCGGCGCGCGGGGGTCGGCGAAGTTCGCCGTCCCAACCGCTACGGCCGAGGCGCCCGCGAGGAAGAACTCCAGCGCGTCTTCGGCCCGGACGATCCCGCCCAACCCGATGAGCGGAATCGAAACTGAGCGGGCAGTATACCACACGCGGTACACGGCGAGCGGCCGAATTGCGGGGCCGCTCAGGCCCCCGGTCAGGGTCCCGAGCCGGGAGCGGCGGGCGGCGGGGTCGAGGCTCATGCCGACGAACGTGTTGCCGAGGGTCAGGGCATCCGCGCCGGCGCGCTCGGCCGCCTGGGCAATCGGCGCAAGATCGGTGACGTCCGGGCTGAGTTTGGCGAGGACGGGCTTGCGCGTCGCCCCACGCGCCGCGGCCACCATCCGCTCCGTAGCCTCAGGATCGTGGGAAACCAAGCTGACTCGTCTCGGCTGGGGGCTGG
>MHGT01000010.1:9774-17496 GCA_001805695.1 Omnitrophica WOR_2 bacterium RIFCSPHIGHO2_02_FULL_67_20
GTGTTGAAGGTTCGGGCAAGACAAGTTCAGCTCCAGCGCTGCCACCCCGTCCGCTGCGTCGAGTGCTTGGGCCATCCGGGCCAGCTCGTCCGCCGATTCGCCGAGCACGCTGACGATGAGCGGCACGCGCAGGACCCGCAGCGCGGGCAGCTTGTCCCGGAGGAACGCGTCGAGGCCGACGTTCTGCAGCCCGACGGCGTTGAGCATCCCCGAGGGCGTCTCGACGAGCCGCGGCGGCTGGTGGCCGGCGCGGGGCTGGAGGGTCAGCGTCTTCGTGACGAGCGCGCCGAGCCGCTCCAGGCGGACCGTCCGGGCAAACTCCAGCCCATAGCCGAAGGTTCCGGCCGCCGCGAGGACCGGATTGGCCAGGCTTAGCGATCCCAGCTTGACGCGCAAGTCAGGCATGATTCCGAGCGATGCGTCAGGACGAGGGGGGGCGCGTCCGGAGGAACTGGACGAGCCCGTCGATCTCAGCTTGTTGGTCCGGCGTCACCTCAACGAACTCGACGGCGCAACGGCACGTGCCGGGTGAGAGCGGATCGCTCCGCACCACCCGGGCGCGGAGCAGAAGCGGCCAGCGAATGTTCGGGAGCCGGATCTGCACCTCCAGCGGCTCCCCGGGATCAAACGGCTCCTCCGAGTGGAACCTGAGCCCTCCCGCGCTGAAGTCGACGACGACCACGCGCCGCCACGTCTCCGACAGCGCGCCGGAGCGTCGGCACTCGACCTCGAACGAGGCCGTCACGCGATCGAAGCGACGCCGATCGATCCCCATGGCCCTCCGGAAACCTCCAGGTTCGGCTACACGGCCCTCTTGAGAAAGCTCACCAGGCGGTCGATCGTCAGCTGTTGCTTGATGTCCAGGTCTTGAAATTCCGCGCCGACTTCCGTCACGCCCGAGGCGTGCAGCTGGTTCCACACCACCAGCGCCTTGAGCGTCATCGGCTCGCGGAACCCCGGCAGGGCGACTTGAATCTGGAGCGGCGCGCCCGTTTCCAGCGGCTCATCCGCGCACCGGAAACGCAGACCGCCCGCGCTGAGGTTGATGACCGTCACCCGGGACCAGGCGGAGGCGATCTCGCCGGAGCGCCGGTACCGGACAGTGAATGGCTCCTGGATGCGGGGGAACTGCCGGCGCTCTCGACCCATTACGACGATTTCCGGCCCAGGAACCGGCTGATCGCCTCATCGATCGTCCGCTGGATAAGCGCGTCGCCGGGGTCGAACGTGATCCCGACCTCGAGCAGGCCCGCCCGCCACGGCTTCACCCACGCCACGCGCGCCTTGAGCGGCACCGGCTGGCTTGCGGTGGGCAGCACGATCTGGATCTCGAAGACAGCACCCGCCGCAAAGGCGTGCTCGGAGAGAAACCGCGCGCCGCCGCTGCTTAGGTCGCGCAGCGGCGACATGAGCCAGGTGCTCTTGCCCGACGGCTGATACCGGACCATAAACGGGCGGGCGATCCGCGGCGCACGGCGATGCTCAGCTTCTCCCATGTCACATGCCTCCCTCTGGCTTCGTTCCAGCCCGTTGGGCGCGGATGCGGTCGTGATAGCGCTGGATCGGCGTCACGGTCAGCTCGCGCTTCAGCACCGCCGCGATGCCGCTGACCGAGGCCTGCGCGCCGGCGATCGTGGTGATGCAGGGGATGCCCAGCATCGCCGCCGCCGAGCGGATCTGGATTTCGTCGGCGCGCGGCAGGCGGCCGGAGGGCGTGTTGATGACGAGCTGGATCTGGCCGCTCTTGATGAGGTCGAGGACGTTCGGCCGCCCCTCGTGGATCTTCTTGACCGGCTTGGCGTCCACGCCGTAGCGCTGCAGCGCCTTCGCGGTCCCGTGCGTCGCGACGAGCTGGAAGCCGAGCGCCTCGAGCCGCTGGGCGACGAGAATGACGGCGCGCTTGTCGCGGTTCTTGACGCTCACGAACACGACCCCCTGGCGCGGCAGCAGCTGGCCCGCGGCGATCTGCGACTTGATGAACGCCCGCCCGAACTCCTCGTCGATGCCCATCACCTCGCCGGTCGAGCGCATCTCCGGGCCGAGGCCGATGTCCACGCCCGCGAAGCGCGAGAACGGGAACACCGACTCCTTGACCGCGAGGAACGGCGGGATGACTTCCTCCGTCCAGCCCTGCTCGCGCAGGCTGATTCCGACCATCGCGCGCGTCGCGGCCTTGGCGAGCGGGACCCCGACCGCCTTGGAGATGAACGGCACGGTGCGGGACGCCCGGGGGTTGACCTCCAGGACGTAGACCGCGTCATCCTTCACGGCGAACTGGACGTTCATGAGCCCCACCACGCGCAAGGCGCGCGCGAGCTTGTGCGCAGCGGCGCGGATCTCGGCGAGCGGCTCATCGCCGAGCGTGTGAGGCGGCAGGACCATGGCGGAATCTCCCGAGTGGATGCCCGCCTCCTCGATGTGCTCCAGGATGCCGCCGATGACGAACATCTCGCCGTCGCCGACGAGGTCCACGTCCACCTCGATGGCGTCCTCGAGGAACCTGTCGATCAGCACGGGGAAGCCCGGCGAGGCCTCGAGCGCCCGGCGGGCGAAGAGCTGCAGCTGTTCCTCGTCGTAGACGATCTCCATCGCGCGGCCGCCCAGCACGTACGAGGGGCGCACCAAGCAGGGGAAGCCGATGGCGCGCGCGGTCAGCGTCGCCTCGTCCATGGTCAGTGCGGTGCCGCTGGGCGGCTGGCGCAGGCCCAGCTCATCGAGCAGCCGCTTGAACTTCTCCCGGTCCTCCGCCGCGTCGATGGACGCCGCCTTGGTCCCGAGGATGGGCACCCCGAGCTTGGCCAGGCCGTTCGTGAGGTTGAGCGGCGTCTGCCCGCCGAACTGGACGATGACCCCGTCGGGCCGCTCGCGCTGCACGATGTTCCACACGTCCTCCAGCGTCACCGGCTCGAAGTAGAGCGTGTCGGACGTGTCGTAGTCGGTCGACACGGTCTCGGGGTTGGAGTTGACCATGATGACCTCGACCCCCAGCTCCCGGAGGGCGAACGCGGCGTGGACGCAGCAGTAGTCGAACTCGATGCCCTGCCCGATCCGGTTGGGGCCTCCGCCGAGGACCATGACCTTCTTAATAGGGTGAAGGGTGGGGGGCGAAGGGTGGGGGGCGCCGACCTCCCCTTCGCCCTTCGCCCTTCGCCCTTCGCCTCCAAGGATAACGTGTGGCATTTCATATGTTGAGTAGTAGTAGGGCGTCTTCGCCTCGAACTCCGCCGCGCAGGTATCGACGAGGTAGTAGGTCGGCATCACGCCCCATTCGCTGCGCCAATTCCGGATGGTTGCCTCATCGAGCTCCCACAGCCGGGCGAGCTGCCGGTCGCTGAAGCCGCGCTGCTTGGCGCGCGAGAGCCAGGCGGCCCCGCTGGTCCGGATGGCGCTGCCGGAGGCCGCCTCGACGCAGGCGCGCATCGTCTCCTGAGCGGCGGCCAGTGTTTTCTCCTCCTCGACGAGCGTGTAGAGCTGGCGCAGGAACCACCGGTCGATCTTGGTGAGCCGGTGGATTTCCTCGAGCGACACTCCGGCGACGAGCGCTTCCTTGAGCTGGAAGATGCGCTCGGCGGTCGGCACGGCGAGCCGCTGGCGCAAGACGTCGAGCGGGGTGGTGCCGGCGTCCGCGTCCCACCCGTCCTTGCGGATCTCCAGCCCCCGCAGCCCCTTCTGCAGCGCTTCGGTGAAGGTGCGGCCGATGGCCATCGTCTCGCCGACCGATTTCATCTGGATCGTCAGCGTCGGGTCGGCGGCCGGGAACTTCTCGAAGGCGAAGCGCGGGAGCTTCACGACGACGTAGTCGATGGCGGGCTCGAAGCAGGCCGGGGTCTGCTTCGTGATGTCGTTGGCCAGCTCGTTCAGGGTGTAGCCGACGGCGAGCTTGGCCGCGATCTTGGCGATGGGGAAGCCCGTCGCCTTCGAGGCGAGCGCCGAGGAGCGCGAGACGCGCGGGTTCATCTCGATGACGAGCAGCCGCCCGGAGTCGGGATGGACGGCGAACTGAATGTTGGAGCCGCCGGTCTCCACACCGATGGCCCGGATGACCGTGATGGCGGCGTCGCGCATCTCCTGGTACTCGCGGTCGGTGAGCGTCTGGGCTGGAGCGACGGTGATGGAATCCCCGGTATGGACCCCCATGGGGTCGAAGTTCTCGATGGAACAGACGATGACGACGTTGTCCGCCCGGTCGCGCATCACTTCGAGCTCGAACTCCTTCCAGCCGATGACCGACTCCTCGACGGAAATCTGGCCGACCATCGAGCGCTCGAGGCCGAGCTTCGCGATCCGCTCAAACTCCTCGGCGTTGTACGCGACGCCACCGCCCGTGCCGCCGAGCGTGAAGCTGGGGCGGATGACGACCGGGAAGCCGATCGTCTGCGCGATGTCGCGCGCCTCCTCGAGGGTGCGCGCGTAGCCGGCCCGCGGGACCTCCAGTCCGACCGACTCCATCGTCCGCTTGAATAGCTCCCGGTTCTCGGCCCGCTGGATCGCGTCCAGCTTGGCGCCGATCAGCTCCACCTGATACCGCTCCAGCACGCCGCGCTCGGCGAGCTGGACGGTCACGTTGAGCGCCGTCTGCCCGCCGAGCGTCGGCAGCAGCGCATCGGGCCGCTCCTGCTCGATCACCTTCTCGAGGATCTCGGCGGTGATGGGCTCGATGTACGTGCGGTCGGCCATTTCCGGATCGGTCATGATGGTCGCCGGGTTGGAGTTGACGAGGACAACCGAGAAGCCTTCTTCCCGCAGCGCCTTGCACGCCTGCGCCCCGGAGTAGTCAAACTCGCAGGCCTGGGAGATGACGATTGGCCCCGACCCGATGATGAGGATTTTTTTTAGGTCCGTCCGTTTAGGCATGTACTTTACCCTTCACCGCCCTTCATCTCCCTTCAAAACAAGGTCATCTGCTGTTCGGCTGCGGCTGACGGTTCGCCGCCCTCGTCGAACACCCGGACCTTGCCGTACTCGCCGTCGTAGCCGGGCTCGATGGTCACGCGCCCCTCGCGCATGCGCAGGATCCCCTCGGCGACCTTCGCCGGCGCCGCTCGGCGCAGCTCCTCAGCCGGCGCCTCGAGCAGGACGCCGAACTCCGAGCCGAACTTGTAGATGAGCGCCTGATACTCCCGGTCCACCGTCTGGGTTCCGGCGCCTACGTCGAACGCCTCCGCGATGATCTCCTCGAGCGGCACGGTGCGCCGGAACGGGACCGCCTGCGGCGGCACGACGCCCTCCGGCCGGTCGGCCAGCGTCTGGACCCGGTGCATGACGCCCACGGTGATCTTGCGTCCGCAGACCGAGCACCGGAGCCCGTGCTGCTTGCTCTCAGCCGGCGACCACCGGACGTTGCAGATGCGGTGGCCATCATAGTGGTACTTTCCCTCTTCCGGAAAAAACTCGATCGTTTCCACGAGGCGCGTGGCGCCTTTCCTCTTCAGCGCATCGACAATCGCGTCGTAGTTGGCCTCGCCCTCGAAGATGTTCGCCTCGCGCCCGATGCGCCGGGCCGAGTGGGCATCGGAGTTGGAGATCAGCGTGTAGCGGTCCAGGCTCGTGAGCCGCCAGTTCATGGCCGGGTCGGAGGAGAGGCCGGTCTCCAGCGCGTAGATGTGCTGGGATTGCCGCTCGAAGCATGCTTCGACCGCGTCGAATCCCGACGTGGAGCCGAAGATCGCGAACCACGGCGTCCAGGCGTGCGCCGGCACGAGCATCCCGCGCGGCTCGAGCCCAAGCAGGATGTCCACCAAGCGAGCCGGCTCGATCCGCAGCGTGGGCCGGCCGTCGATGTCCAACCCGCCGAACGACGCGAGTTCTTTGTTGAGCCGCTCGGCGGCTTCGAGACTGGGGAGGAACAGGATGTGGTGGATCTGGTGCGCCCGGCCATCCCTGTAGAACAGCGTGTTGACCTCGGCCGTCAGCAGAAACCGCACGCCGGCGTGCTCGTACAGGCCGCCGCCCGCGTCGCGCAGCGCATCCTTGAGCTCGTCGAGCCAGAGCGGGTGCGTGAAGTCGCCGGTGCCCAGGACGCCGATCCCTTTGATCTTCGCCCACTTGGCCAGCTCGGCCACCGTCAGGTCCTTGGAGCACGCGCGGCTGTAGCGCGAGTGCAGGTGGAAATCGGCGATGAATCTGGAGGTGACAGTCACTTTTCCTGCCTTGAAAAGTGACAGGCACTTTTCCCGCTTTAGAAAGTGCCTGTCACTTTTTCATTCATTGGGCTGCCAAAAGTTCCTTGAATCGGCCGAACATGTAGCGCGCGTCGTGCGGTCCCGGCGAGGCTTCGGGGTGGTACTGCAGGCTGAAGATGGGCAGGCCGGCATGGCGCATCCCTTCCAGCGTGCCGTCATTGAGGTTGGCGTGCGTCTCCTCGACGCGCCCGCCGGGGATCGTGTCCAGCCGCACGGCGAAGTTGTGGTTCTGTGTGGTGATCTCGACCTTGCCGGTCGCCAGGTCCTGCACCGGGTGGTTGCCGCCGTGGTGGCCGAACTTGAGCTTGAACGTCTCGCCGCCGCAGGCCAGGCCGAGGAGCTGGTGGCCGAGGCAGATGCCCAGCATCGGTACTTCCCCCATGAGTGCGCGGATCGTCTCGACCGCGTACGGCACCGCGGCCGGGTCGCCCGGCCCGTTGGAGAGCACGACCCCGTCCGGCTTGCGCGCCAGGATGTCGGCGACCGGCGTGGCGGCGGGCACGACCGTCACGCGGCAGCCGGCGGCGGCGAGCCGGCGGAGAATGCCGTACTTCACGCCGAAGTCCATCACGACAACCGAGCGCTGTTGGCGCGTTGGCGCGTTGGCGCGTTGGCGCGTTGTTTCCTCAACGCGTGAACCCGCAAACGCGCAAACGGGCAAACTTGGTCTCGGCCAGTCGTACGGTTCCTGGCAGGTGACTTCCTTGACGAGGTCCACGCCGACGATGTCCGGCGAGGCGCGCACGCGCGCCAAGAGCTCCTCGGGATCGGGCTCGGTCGTCGAGATGCCGCACCGCATCGAGCCCTGCTCGCGCAGCTTCAGGGTGAGCGCGCGCGTGTCCACGCCGTCCAGGGCGACGACGTTGTGGCGCTTGAGGTATGCCTCGAGCGATTCGACCGATCGGAAGTTGCTGGCCACCGGCGACAGCTCCCGCATGACGAACCCCTCGACCCAGGGCCGGCGCGACTCGGCGTCCTCGTCGTTGACGCCGTAGTTGCCGATGTGCGGGTAGGTCATAGCGACGACCTGGCCCTTGTAGGAGGGGTCGGTGAGGATTTCCTGGTAGCCGGTCATCGAGGTGTTGAACACCGCCTCGCCGAACGCCTCGCCCGCAGCGCCGACGGACCGGCCGGGAAACGCCGTGCCGTCTTCCAGCACGAGCCAGGCCGTTTGCGTTCGGGTCGTCATGAACAAACAACTCCTCGACGCAGCGTGTGCACAATAGCCCCGGTCAGCGTCCGGCCGGCGAATGGGGAGTGGCGGCCTTTCGAGACGAACCGCGCGGGGTCGACCGTCCAGGTCGCCGCGGGGTCGATGATGGCGATATCCGCCTCGACGCCGATGCTCAGCGTGCCGGCCGGGCTGCCGATGAGCTTCGCGGGGTTGAGCGCGAGCTTCTCGATGAGCTGGGGCCACGTGAGCAGGCTCGGCTTGACCAGGGTGGTGACGCAGACGGCGAGCGCGGTCTCGAGCCCGCTGATGCCGAAGGGGGCCGCATCGAAGTCCGCCTCCTTTTCCCAGTCGGTGTGCGGCGCGTGG
>MHGT01000011.1:0-928 GCA_001805695.1 Omnitrophica WOR_2 bacterium RIFCSPHIGHO2_02_FULL_67_20
ACTCAAGATTACCGGGGGTGCGCCGAGCGCAGGAAAGGTTCTGACCTCCGACGCGAATGGACTCGCCACCTGGGAGCCTGGTGGCGCGCTGCGAGGCGTGCAGGTGTTTACTGCATCAGGGACCTGGAACAAGCCCCTTGGAGTCACCAAGGTGATCGTTGAGGTGGTCGGCGGCGGCGGAGGCGGCAATTCGGGGAACAGTGTTGGATGCGCGACCGGGGGTAGTGGAGGCAGCGCTGGCGGCTATGCCAAAGAGCTGATTGATGTGACGGCCGTCAGCTCGGTTCCTGTAACGGTCGGCGCCGGAGGGGCTGGCGCGCTCGGCGGCACAGGCCCTTTGTCGGACCCCAGCCTTATAGTGGGCCAACCAGGCGGAACCTCTTCCTTCGGAGCGTATTTGCAGGCTACGGGTGGAAGTTCCGGCTATCCCAGCAACTACTTGCCAGGCCCTGGGGGCGTCGGGAGCGGCGGCTTGATTAATAGGTCGGGACAACAAGGAGACGCGTATATAACGAACGTTCAGCTCGGTCGCGCTGGCGGCTCATCGGAACTCGGCGCGGGCGGCGCAGGCAGTTCCAACTACCTCACCCCAGGGGGAACGGGAGAATCTGGCGGAGGCGGGGGCGGGGGGGCGCCCGAAGCATGTATGGCCACTTTCACCTGTGGAGCTGGAGGGAACGGAGGGTCAGGCGCAGTCTTCGTGTGGGAGTATCGATAACGCCTGAAATAATAGGAGACCCTGTGCAAAGTCGCCAGAACGTTTTCCGCGTTGGAATGTGTCTGATCCCCTTAAGGAGCGCGCCAACGCCATGACCCGTCTGACAGAGCGCTGGCTGATCGCGGTCTTGCTCCTCGCCACCACCGCCTACGCGGTGGCCGAGGAGATGACCCTCACCACCTACTACCCCAGCCCGCGCGGGGTCTACGC
>MHGT01000011.1:979-1738 GCA_001805695.1 Omnitrophica WOR_2 bacterium RIFCSPHIGHO2_02_FULL_67_20
TGTGATCAAGCCCACCAACGACGGCAACCTCGCCTTCCGGGTGGATGATGAGCAGCCCAACGACTTCAGTCCGTTCGTCATCGACCAGACCGGCAACGTCGGGATCGGGACCACCGCACCGACGCAGAAGCTTGACGTGGAGGGGCAGGTGCGCATCCGGGGCGGCACGCCGGCGGCCGGCGAGGTGCTCACCGTGGCGGATGCCACCGGGGTGGCAAGCTGGGAGCCGGGAGGCGCGCTGCGAGGCGTGCAGGTGTTTACCGCGTCGGGGGCCTGGAACAAACCTCTTGGAGTCACCAAGGTGATCGCCGAGGTGGTCGGGGGCGGTGGAGGGGGTAGTGCCGGAAACACCGCCGGGTGCACGGCCGGAGGGAGCGGGGGCGGAGCAGGTGGCTATGCCAAAGAGCTGATTGACGTGACGGCCATCAACTCAATTCCTGTGACGATCGGGGCCGGCGGGGCCGGCGCGCCGGCCGTCACCACCACGCTCGGTGCGGCGGGCGGGTCCTCCTCTTTCGGGGGGTTTCTGAGCGCGACGGGTGGAGCTGGGGCTGTCAGCACCGTACCTGGAGGGGTCGGCGGTGTCGGGGCTGGCGGCACGGTGAATAGACGCGGGGAGTCGGGAACGGCCGTCGTCTGGGCTCCCGGGGTAACCATCCCTCCTGGCAACCCCGGCGGATCGTCGGAATTGGGCGTCGGCGGCGCCGGGGCCCCCGGCACCGGTGCGCCCGGAGCGGCGGGAACGCTTGGCGGAGGTGG
>MHGT01000011.1:1786-8998 GCA_001805695.1 Omnitrophica WOR_2 bacterium RIFCSPHIGHO2_02_FULL_67_20
CGGCGGCGCCGGCGGGTCAGGGGCGGTTCTCGTGTGGGAATATCGCTGAACGGTGAGATGAGCAGGTGTCAGACGCCTTTCCCGCTTTGAAAAGTGTCTGACACCGGCGTATGTCGAGTAACAGTTACCGGGGTAGCTGTTACCGCGGACGTTTGGTGTGATTTCGCAGATTGTGAGCTGATGACGCTGATAGAACTATCGGCGTAATCGATCCAAAATCTGTGTAATCATCAATAATTGTCAGATTCAGACAGCACCGACGCTTCCTCCAGCTAGCAGCCCGCCGCGACTCCCGCTATAATGTAAGGCCATGGACCTCTTCTGGCTTGCGTTCATCCCGCTGTTCGTCGCCTTCGACGGCCTCGGTCTGCTGCCGGTCTACTGGGCGCTGACCGACCGGCTCGCACCGGCCGGCCGCCGCCGGGCGGTGACCGAGGCGGTCATGACCGCCGCCATCGTGGCGGTGGCGTTCCTCCTCGTCAGCCGCTTCGTGTTCAGCCTGATGGGGCTGACGGTGTCCGACGTCATGATCGCGGGCGGCCTCATCCTCATCGTCCTCTGCCTGAGGGAATTGCTGCTGCCGGAAAAGCCCGCGAAGCTGGACTCGCCGAGCCCCGGGGTCGTGCCGCTCGGCGTACCCCTGCTCTCGGGGCCGGCGGTGATGACCACGGTGCTGCTCGTGCGCGACCACTACGGCTGGCAGGTGACGCTGGCGGCGCTCGCCGCGAACATGGCGGTCATCTGGGTGATCTTAAGCGGCGCCGAACGGCTCATGCGGTGGGTCGGCCGCGAAGGCTCGCAGGTGATCTCGAAGATCTCCAGCCTCATCCTGACCGCCTTCGGGGTCATGCTCATCCGGCACGGCGTGCTCATGGCGCTGAGGAAATGATTTCGAGGACGCAGATGACCGCTGAGAACAGGGGTCTTATCTGCGGACATCTGCGCTCTTCAATCTGCGGCGATCTGCGTCCTCCTCATCCTAACTGGTCAGTGAGACGATGCGACGGGTGCTGACGTTTGTCCTCGCCGGAGGCAAGGGCGAGCGGCTGCTGCCGCTGACCAAGGACCGCGCCAAGCCGGCGGTGCCCTTCGGCGGGATCTACCGGATCATCGACTTCACACTCTCCAACTGCATCAACTCCGGCATCCGGAAGATCCACGTCCTGATCCAGTACAAGTCGATCTCGCTCCAGCGGCACCTGCAGATGGGATGGCACCTGTTCGATGGCGAGCTGGGCGAGTACATCGACGTCATCCCCGCCCAGCAGCGGACCGGCGAGTACTGGTACCGCGGCACGGCAGACGCCATCTTTCAGAACATCTACTCGATTGAGCAGGAACGGCCGGAGCATGTCCTGATTCTGGCCGGCGATCATGTCTACAAGATGAACTACGCCGAGATGGCTGAGTTCCACCGGGCGCACGGGGCCGAGGTGACCGTCGGCGTCATCGAGATGGACCAGTCGCGGGCGCGCGGGCTCGGCATCGTGGAGGTCAGTCGCGAAGGCCGGATCGTGGGCTTCGAGGAGAAGCCCGCGCGTCCGAAAACCATCCCAGGGCACCCCGACCGCTGCTACGTTTCGATGGGCATCTACCTCTTCAACCGCGAGCTGCTGGAGCAGGCACTCATCGGCGACGCCAAGCGGGAAGCGAGCAGCCACGACTTCGGCCGCGATGTCATCCCGGCCGTCGCGCGCAACGTCAAGGTCATGGCGTACAACTTCAAGGATGAGAACAAGAAGGAATCGAAGTACTGGCGGGACATCGGGACGCTGGACGCCTACTACGAGGCCAACATGGACCTCGTGCAGGTGACGCCCCAGTTCAACCTGTACGACCGCGACTGGCCCATCCGGACCTACCACGAGCAGTGGCCGCCGGCCAAGACCGTCTTCGCCGATGAGGCGACCGGCCGGGTCGGCTCGGTGCTCGATTCGCTCATCGCCTCCGGCTGCATCATCAGCGGCGGCCAGATCCTGCGCTGCATCCTCTCCCCGGACGTCCGGGTGAACAGCTACGCGCAGGTGGAGGACTCGATCCTCATGGAGCACGTCGAGGTGGGCCGCTACGCGAAGATCCGCCGGGCCATCATCGACAAGGACGTCGTGATCCCGCGTTACGCCGAAATCGGCTACCACCTCGAGGAGGACCACCGCCGGTTCCAGGTGACCGAATCGGGCATCGTGGTGGTCGCGAAAGGCACCGTCATCGAGGAGCCCCGGCCGGCGGAGTCGCTCGTCGGAACATGAGGAGGACGCAGATTGCCGCTGATCGAAGAACGCAGATGATCGCAGATAGAGTCTTATCAGCGGTCATCTGTACCGCGATCTGCGGTCATCAGCGTCCTCCACGGAAGGTCATATCATGACAACAGCCAGTCAGGCAGTGGGCGAAGCAGGATTGCGGATCGGCGAGCTCACGCTTGCCTCGCGGCTCATCGTGGGAACGGGCAAGTACGCGAGTCTGGAGCTCATGCGCTCGGCGATCGAGGCCTCGGGGGCCGAGATGGTCACCGTCGCGGTGCGCCGGCTGGGGTTGGACCAGCCGCAGCAGGAAAGCTTGCTGGATTATCTCGACCGGTCGCGGATCACGCTGCTGCCCAACACCGCCGGCTGCTACACCGCGGAGGACGCCGTCCGGACCGCGCGCCTCGGCCGGGAAGCGGGCTTCTCGAACCTGGTGAAGCTGGAAGTCATCGGCGACCAGAAGACGCTGCTGCCTGACACCGAGGCACTCCTCGCGGCGACCCGGGTGCTGGTCAAGGAAGGCTTCATCGTCATGCCGTACACGAACGACGATCCCATCGTCGCGAAGAAACTGGAAGACGCGGGTGCTGTGTGCGTGATGCCGCTGGCCGCTCCCATCGGCTCGGGCCAGGGCATCCTGAACCCGCTGCCCATCCGGTTCATCCTGGAGGCGGTGTCGGTGCCGGTCATCGTGGACGCCGGGGTCGGCACGGCCTCGGACGCTGCGGTGGCCATGGAGCTGGGCTCGGACGGCGTCCTGATGAACACGGCGATCGCGCTCGCCCGGGATCCGGTGAAGATGGCGGGAGCGATGCGGCTGGCGGTCGAGGCGGGCCGGCTGGCCTATGAGGCCGGCCGGATCCCGAAGAAGCCGTACGCCGCGGCATCGAGCCCATCGGAGGGGCTTGTGGCCAGACCGATCCGCGCATGACCATGCAGCCGGAGGCGTCGCCGCCGGCCGCGCCGGCGGATGCGCTACTCGTCCGCTCCGGGGAGCTGCGCGGCGTCCTGCGCAACGTCTACGCCTGTTACTTCCTCTCCGGCGCCTTAGGCCTCATCTACCAGGTGCTGTGGCTGCGCAAGCTGCTGCTCGTCTTCGGCAGCACCGTGCACGCCGTGAGCACCGTGCTTACCGTGTTCTTCGGCGGCCTGGCCCTGGGCAGCTGGCTCTTCGGCCGGCTCATCGACCGCCGCCGGCTGGACGCCGGCCTGCGCTGGTACGCGCTGCTGGAGCTGGGCATCGGCGTCTACGCCTTCGTCACGCTGCCGCTCTTTGACATGATCCAGGGGGTCTACATCCCGATCTTCCGCGACTCGGGCTTCTCGCCGAGGGTGCTCGTCGGCGCGTCGTTCGCCTGCTCGGCGGCCATCCTGCTCCTGCCCACCGTCCTGATGGGCGGGACGTTCCCCCTGCTGAGCCGCTTCCTCATCCGCACGAGCGGCGAGCGCGGCGTCAAGATCGCCAGTCTCTACGGCATCAACACGGCGGGTGCCATGGCGGGGACGCTCTTCGTCTATTACGCCGGGCTGCCGGTGCTGGGGCTCACCCGCACGCTCCAGTGCGCGGGCATCCTCAACCTCGGCATCGGGATGCTCTGCCTCACCTTCGACCGCCACCTGCAGGCGCTCGGGTTCCACCCCGCCCGCGCCGCGTCGCAACGCGAAGCCGGCGCATCCGCTGAAGTCCCCGGCGCTGCGCGCTGGCTCTTCCTCGCGTTCGGGCTCTCGGGCTTCTCGGCGATGGTCTACGAGGTGGCCTGGACGCGCGCGCTGAGCCTGGTCGTGGGCAGCTCGACCTACGCCTTCTGCATCATGCTGGCGACCTTTCTCGGCGGCATGGCGCTCGGCAGCGGCCTTGCACGCCGGCACCTGCGGCGCGCGGCAGGCACCATCGGGTTTTTCATCGCCGTTGAGCTGGCACTCGGCGCGTACGGCCTCATTTCGATCCCGCTCTTCAGCCAGCTCCCCGAGTGGCTGGTGACGCTCTGGCCGCTGAACCACTCCTTCACGGCGATCTCCTGGCTGCAGTTTTCGCTGTGCAGCTTCGCGATGCTCATGCCGACGCTGCTGATGGGCGTGCTGTTTCCCGTGGTCAGCGACCTCCTCACCAGCCGGTTCGCCCGGCTCGGACAGCGCTTGGGCAACGCGTACGCCATCAACACGCTCGGCGGTATTGCCGGCTCGTTCCTCAGCGGCTTCGTCCTCATCCCGCGCTGGGGCCTGCCGTGGGCCATCGTTTGCGCGGCACTCGTCAACCTGCTCGCCGCGGCAGTGCTTCATGTCAGTCTCAATCGGAACCCCGGCCTGGTCGACCGGATGGCGGCAGGAGCCGCGTGGTTGGGCATGGCAGGCGCGCTGAGCGCGCTGATCATCGTCCCCTCGTGGAAACGGCAGGTGTTTGCAGCCGGGGTCTACCTGAACCCGGAGGCGTACCGCGCCACCTCCGTCGCGAAGGGAGTGGCGGGATCGACGCTGCTCTTTTACCGCGACAGCCTCAACGCGACGGTGAGCGTCCACCGACTGGGCGAAACGATCTTCCTGAAGGTGGGCGGCAAGACCGACGCCTCCAACGGCATCGACATGGGCACGCAAGTGCTCTCGGCGCACATCCCGCTGCTGCTGCATCCGGACCCGAAGCGCGTGCTGGTCATCGGGCTGGGGAGCGGCGTCACGCTCGGCCACGCCGGCCGCCATCCGGTCACCGCGCTGCACTGCGCGGAGATCGATGAAGCGGTGATCGAGGGGGCGCGGTTCTTCAAGGACTACAACTACGGCGTCCACGACGACCCGCGCACCCGCATCTTCGCGGCCGACGGCCGCAACGTCCTGCTGGCCAGCCCCGAGCAGTACGACGTCATCATCTCCGAGCCGTCCAACCCGTGGATGGCGGGGATCGCGTACCTCTTCACCCGGGAGTTCTACGGGCTGGCCAAGCAGCGGCTCGCTCCGGGCGGCGTCATGTGCCAGTGGCTCCAGCTCTACCGCATCTTCCCGAGCGACGCGAAGCTCATGCTCAAGACATTCCACGACGCGTTCCCGTACGTGTCCGTCTGGTCCTCCGTGCCCGGCGACCTGCTCCTCGTCGGCTCGATGGAGCCGCACACGACGAGTGTGGCGCGGCTGCGAGAACGGATGGCGAACCCCGCCGTCAGGGACGCGCTGGCGACGGTCAAGGTAGACCGGCCGGAGCTCCTGCTCCAGCTCTTCTGGCTGGGGAACCGCGAGGTCGAGCAGCTGACGCAGGACATCTTCCGGCTGCATGAGGATGACCAGCCCTCGGTGGAGTTCAACGCGCCGCGGTCGCTCTACGCCGAGGGCGCCTTCCAGCTCAACTACGGCGGGCTCGAGCGGTTCAAGAGCGCGCCCGCGGCGATCGCGCCGGACTACGACCCGGCGCTGGAGAACGGCGAATTCCTCCGCTCGCTCGCGCTGCTCTGGGGCGCGCGCGAGGAGCTCGAGAGGGAGCTGCAGGCCGACAAGCGGCTCGTCGAATTGGAGCCGCTTGCGGGCGATGCGTGGATGCAGCTGGGCCAGGTCTCGCTGAAGATGCGCCAGCCGCTCCGCGCCGCGGCGGCGTTCGAACACGCCGCGGCCTTGGAGCCGAAGGATCCAGAAGCGCGGCGCCTGTTGGCCAAGCTGCGCTGGGAGCAGGGGCTGGCCGACGAAGCGGAACAGCTCTATAGGCAGGCCGCCGTGCTCGGGCCTCCGGCCGAGACGTTCGCCGCGGAGCTGGGCGACTTTTTCGCGTTCCGGAAGGTGCCGCGCCTCGCGGCCGAATACTACCGCTCCGCGCTCTCGCAGGGCGGAGGGAGCCGCCCGGAGCTCATCCTGGCGTTCGGGAACACGCTGAAGGAGCTGGGCGCGTGGCAGGAAACGGAGCAGCTCATCGGCTCCGGCGTCTCGGCGTTTCCCTCAGAGGCGGCGCTGCCGCTCTTGATGGGCGAGGCGCTGCTGGCGCAGCGGCGCTGGCAGGAGGCGCTCCCATGGTTCCAGCGCACACTGGCGGTCTCGCCGAAGAGCGCCGACGCGTACTACGGCCTCGGGCGCGCGGCGCTCGGTCTGGGCGGGCGGGAAGAAGCGGCCCGGCAGCTGGCGCGCGCCCTGCGGGTCGACCCGTACCACGTCGAGGCGGCGCGTCTCTTACAGGAGCTGCGCCGTTCGGGTACAATGGATTCATCCGATAAAGCAGATGCCACGAACGATCAAACAAGATAAATCAGATTTATCCGGTCAAATCGCAGCCCGGACCTACCGCGTCGCTGTGATCCCCGGCGACGGCACCGGGCCGGAAGTCCTCGCCGAGGGCCGCAAGGTCCTCGAGGCCCTGGCCCGGCGGGAGAACTTCCGCCTCGACTGGCGGGCCTACGACCTGGGCGGCGAGCGGTACCTGAAGACCGGCGAGACGCTGCCGGACGCGGTCCTCAAGGAGCTGCGCGGGGTCAACGCCATCTACCTCGGCGCCATCGGCCACCCGGGCGTGAAGCCGGGCATCCTGGAGCAGGGCATCCTGCTCAAGCTGCGCTTTGAGCTGGACCAGTACATCAACCTCAGGCCGGTCAAGCTCTACCCGGGGGTCTGGACGCCGCTGCGGGACAAGACGCCGGAGCAGATCGACTTCGTCGTCGTGCGCGAGAACACCGAGGGGCTCTACGCCGGCGTTGGCGGCTTCCTGCGCAAGGGCACGCCGGGCGAGGTCGCGCTCCAGACGTCGGTGAACACGCGGCACGGTGTCGAGCGGTGTATCCGCTTCGCCTTTGAATTCACCCGGAAGCGCGGGAAGGCAAGGAAACTGACGCTGTGCGGCAAGACGAACGTGCTGACCTACGCGCACGACCTGTGGCAGCGGGTGTTCACGGACGTGGCCGCGGAGTACCCCGACATCCAGACCGGCTACACGCACGTCGACGCCTGCTGCATGTGGATGGTGAAGAACCCGGAGTGGTTCGACGTCATCGTGACCGACAAC
>MHGT01000012.1:0-9287 GCA_001805695.1 Omnitrophica WOR_2 bacterium RIFCSPHIGHO2_02_FULL_67_20
ACACGATGGGACGCCCCGCGTCGGCGCTTGCCCGCACCACGGTCGAGAGCGGGATCTCGCCGAGGAACGGCAGCTGCAGCCGCTCGGCGATCGCGCGCGCTCCGCCGGTCCCGAAGATGTCGTCTCGCGTGCCGCAGTGCGGGCAGACGTAGTGGCTCATGTTCTCGATGATGCCCAGGATGGGCGCATTCAGTTTCTTGAACATCACGATCGCCTTCTGGGCGACGTTCAGCGCCACGTCCTGCGGGGTTGAGACGATCACGGCACCGGTCAGCGGGATGGACTGGCAGAGCGAAAGCTGGACGTCGCCCGTCCCGGGCGGCAGATCGACGAGCAAATAGTCGATGTCGCCCCACAGCACGCCGCCGAGGAACTGCTGGACCGTCTTGTGGAGCATCGGGCCGCGCCAGATCACCGCGTCTTCTGGCTTCATGAAAAAACCCATCGACATGACCTTGATGCCATGTTGCTCAAGCGGTGTGATGCGGTTCTTCTCGTCGACCTCAGGCTCGCCGGTCACGCCCAGGATGGTCGGAATGCTCGGGCCGTAGACGTCTGCATCCATCACGCCGACGCGCGAACCGCTCGCGGCCAGCGCCAGCGCCAGGTTCGCGGTCACGGTGGACTTGCCGACCCCGCCCTTGCCGCTCGCCACGGCGATGACGTGCTTGACGGTCGGCGGCAGCAGTCCGCCCGCTTGAGCCGCCCCCATTGAAGAGCGAACCTGCGCGCTCATCGTCACGTCCACCTGCGAGACGCCGGAGATGGCCTGCACCGCCTCGCGCGCCTGGTCCTTCAGCAGGTCGCGCACCGGACAGGCCGGCGTGGTGAGCTCGATGGTGAACGCGACGCGCCCGCCCTCCACCGTCAGCCCCTTGATAAACCCGAGCGAGACGATGTCCCGCTTCAGGTCCGGGTCCTGGACCGAGCGCAGCGCGTTGAGGATTTGTTCCGTTGTGACAGGCATAGGCAAGAAAGGATCCTCTGGAAAGGAGAAGAGGTGGGGATTGCGCGGATGAGAAAAGCGGATTACGCGGATGTGGTTCTAATCCACGTAATCAGTTTTTGAATCCGCGTAATCCTAGTTATCAGCCTTCCTTCGCGCTGACCGCCAGTTCCAGTTTCGCCCCTGCGCCTCGCGGGACGACCATCCAGAACAATTCTTGGGTGTCGTCCCAGTTGGTGAGGATCTCGAGGGCGAGGTTGCTCTTCGTCGACACAAAGTGGCGCTCCAGGAGGGCGCGGACATTGTCGACGTCCTCCTGGCCTTCCAGCCGGTGCAGCTCCACCAGCTCCAGGTTGACCCGCTTCTCGAACACCCGCTCCCGGTCGAGGACGTACGCGCGCCCGCCGGTCATGCCGGCGCCGAAGTTGCGCCCGGTCTCGCCCAGAACCAGCACGATGCCGCCCGTCATGTACTCGCAGCCGTGGTCGCCCAACCCTTCGACGACCGCCATGCCGCCGGAGTTGCGCACGGCGAACCGCTCCCCGGCGCGCCCGGCCGCGTACAGCACCCCGCCGGTGGCGCCGTAGAGGCAGGTGTTCCCGATGATCGTGTTCTTGTGCCAGGCGAACGGCGACTCATCCGGCGGCCGGATGATGAGTTCGCCACCCGCCATCCCCTTGCCGACGTAATCGTTGGCTTCGCCGACGAGCGTGAGGCGCATGCCGTTAATGCAGAACGCGCCGAAGCTCTGTCCCGCCACCCCGGTGAGCAGGACGTCCACGCTCGCTGGGGGCAGCCCCTTATCGCCGTAGCGCTTCGCGATCTCTCCGGCGAGGCGCGCCCCCACCGTGCGGTGAATGTTCCGGATAGGATAGCTCAGCTTCACCTTGGCGCCGCCCTCCAGCGCCGCGGCGGCGTCCTTGACGAGCCGCTCATCGAGCGGCTGGCCCGGCTCGTTGTTGCGCGCCACGGTGTGGACGCGCGGCCCGGCGTCCACCGTCGCCGTGAGGTAGTCGAGGTTGACGGTCGCCGCCTTCTCGTGGAGCTGGACCTCGCGGCGAACCAGGAGGTCCGTCCGGCCGATGAGCTCCTCCAGCCGGCGCGCGCCGAGCGAGGCCATGTACTCGCGCAGCTCCTGCGCCACGAAGATGAAGTAGTTCATCACCATCTCCGGCGTGCCGGCGAAGCGCGCGCGCAGCTTGGGGTCCTGCGTCGCCACGCCGACCGGGCAGGTGTTGAGGTGGCACTGCCGCGTCATGACGCAGCCGGTGGCGACCACCGCCGCGGTGCCGAAGCCGTACTCCTCCGCGCCGAAGACCGCCGCCAGCAGGACGTCGCGGCCCGTCTTCATGCCGCCGTCCGTCCGCACGAGGATCCGCTCGCGCAGGCCGTTGAGGCGCAGCGTCTGCTGGGTCTCGGCCAGGCCCAGCTCCCACGGCAGGCCGGCGTTCTTGATCGAGCTGAGCGGGCTCGCCCCGGTGCCGCCGTCGTGGCCGGAGATCAGCACCGTGTCCGCGTAGCCCTTGGCGACGCCCGCCGCGATCGTCCCCACACCCGCCTCGGAGACGAGCTTGACGTTCACCCGCGCTGCCGGGTTGATCATCTTCAAATCGTAAATAAGCTGCTTGAGGTCCTCGATGGAGTAGATGTCGTGGTGCGGCGGCGGCGAGATGAGCGAGATGCCGGGAATCGTGTGGCGCACCCGCGCGATGTCGTCGGACACTTTGTGGCCGGGCAGCTGCCCGCCCTCGCCGGGCTTCGAGCCCTGCGCCATCTTGATCTCAAGCTCCGACGCCGACATGAGGTACTCCGGGGTGACGCCGAAGCGGCCCGAAGCCACCTGCTTGATGGCCGAGCTGCGGTTCATCTTCGGGTCGGTCGGGTGATAGCGGGACGGGTCTTCCCCGCCCTCGCCGGAGCCGGACTTTCCGCCGATGCGGTTCATGGCGATGGCGAGCGTCTCGTGCGCCTCGAGCGAGAGTGCGCCGTACGAGATGCTCGCCGTGGCGAAGCGCCGCGTGATCGCCTCGATCGGCTCCACTTCCTCAAGCGGCACGGCCGGGCCGAGCGGCTTGACCTCGAGCAGGTCGCGCAGCACCATCGGCGGCCGGGTGTTCACCGAGGCCGCGAACTTCTTGTACGAGTCGAAGTCGCCGACCTTGATGGACTGCTGGAGGTACCGGACCATCTCGGGGTTGAAGGCATGGTACTCGCCGTCGCGGCGGTACTTGTAGAAGCCGCCCGCGTCGAGGTGCAGCGGCCCCTGCGTCTGGTAGGCGCGCCGGTGCCAGGCGAGGACCTCCGCGGCGATGTGCTCGTAGGTGACGCCCCCGATCCGGGAGGGCGTGCCGGGGAAGCACTCGTCGATGAGCTCCTTCGCGATGCCAAGCGCCTCGAAGATCTGGGCGCCGCGGTAGCTGCCCACCGTCGAGATGCCCATCTTCGACATGATCTTCAGGACGCCCTGGTCCACCGCCTTCCGGAAGCGCGCCAGCGCCTGCTCGAAGGTGTCATCGCCCAGCCGGCCGGCGCTGGCGAGCGCCTTGATGGTCTGGTAGGCGAGGTAGGGATACACCGCCGCCGCACCGTAGCCGATGAGGCACGCGACCTGGTGCACCTCGTGCGCCTCGCCGGTCTCCACCACGAGCGAGGCCTTCATGCGGCGGCCGGTCCGGATGAGGTGGTGGTGGACCGCCGCGGTCGCCAGCAGCGACGGGATCGGCGCGTGCGTCTGGTCGAGCTCGTGGTCGCTGAGGATGAGGATCGTCGCACCCGCGTCCACCGCCTTCACCGCCTGCTCGCGCAGCCGCTTCACGGCGCTCCGCAGCGCGGCCGGGCCGCCGGCCGTCTCAAAGAGCGTGGACAGGGTCGCCGACTTGAGGTCCCGCTGGCGCAGCGAGCGGAGCGCGGCCAGCTCCTGCGGGAAGAGGAGCGGGCTGCCCGCGCGCAGCATCCGCTTCGGCGCCGGGCCGGTCGAGAGCGGGTTGGGCCGCGCGCCAAGGAGCGTGTTGAGCGACATGACCAGCTCCTCGCGGATCGGGTCGATCGGGGGGTTGGTCACCTGCGCGAAGAGCTGCTTGAAGTAGGTGAAGAGCGGCTTCGGCTTGGCCGAGAGCACCGAGAGGGGCACATCGTCGCCCATGGACCAGATCGGCTCCTTGCCGGTCTTCGCCATGGGCTCGATCACCATCTGCACCTCTTCTTCGGTGATCCCGAAGGCGAGCTGGTGGCGCGTGAGCGACGCCGGCTCGACGTTCACTTCATCGGCGATATGGCCGTTGACGATCTGCGAAAGCGGCACGGTGCTCTGCTCCACCCACTCGGCGTAGGGCGCTACCGCGGCGTACTCGCGCTTGATCTCCTCGTTGCGCAGCAGCCGCTTACGCCGCGTGTCCACGGCGAAGACGTGGCCGGGGCCGAGGCGCCCCTTCTCGACGATGCGCGCGGGGTCCACCTCCACCACGCCGACCTCCGAGGCCATGATGACGGTGCGGTCCCTGGTCACCCAGTAGCGCGCCGGGCGCAGGCCGTTGCGGTCGAGCGTCGCGCCCACGATGACGCCGTCGGTGAAGGTCAGCGCGGCCGGCCCGTCCCAGGGCTCCATCAGCGTCGCATGGTACTGGTAGAACGCGCGCACCTGCGGGTCGATGTCGATGTCCCGCATGCCCTGCCACGCGTCGGGGACGAGCATCATCATCGACTGGAGGATGTCCCGGCCCGACATGACGAAGAGCTCCAGCACGTTGTCGAGGCTCATCGAGTCGGAGCCGCCCGGCTGGACGATCGGGAAGAGCTCCCGCAGCTCCTTACCCCAGCGCGTCGAGGACAGCTCCGCCTCGCGCGCGGCCATCCAGTTGCGGTTGCCCTGCAGGGTGTTGATCTCGCCGTTGTGGCCGAGGAAGCGGAAGGGCTGGGCGAGGAACCAGTTCGGGAACGTGTTCGTCGAGTAGCGCTGGTGGAACACCGCGATCGCCGAGGCGTAGTCCGCATCCGAGAGGTCGCGGTAGAAGTGGGCCAGCTGGGGCGCCACGAGCAGCCCCTTGTACACGATGGTCCGGGAGGAGAACGAGGGGATGTAGCAGCCGCTGAGCCGCTCGCGCGCCCACCCGTGCTCGATGCGCCGGCGCGCGAGGAAGAGCCGCCGCTCGAACTCGGCCGCCGGCGCCGACGCGGGGCGGCGGACCAGGAGATGGCGGATGACGGGCTGCGTCTCGAGCGCCTCCTCGCCGAGGACCGACGGGTCCACGGGCACCTCGCGCCAGCCGATGAGCGTGAGCGCGCAGGTGCTGACCGTCCGCTCGACCTGCCGCTGGGCCGCGGTGCGGGCGCGCTCATCCTGCGGAAGAAAGATCACGCCCACCGCCAGGTCGCCGACAGCCGCGGGCGCGGCCTTGAGCTGCTTCAGCGCCTTGGCGAAGAGCGGCTGGGGGATCTGGGTGAGGATGCCGGCCCCGTCGCCGGTCTTGGCGTCGGCCGAGACGGCGCCCCGGTGGGTGACGTTGCACACGCACTGGATGGCCGAGCGCACGATGGCGTGGCTGGCGATGCCGTCAATGGACGCGACAAAGCCGGTCCCGCAGGCGTCGTGCTCATACGCCGGGTCATACAGCCCTTCGGGTTGTGGGAATCCGGACGTGCGCACGGATGGTAACATCCGGTCCCGTCTGAAGTTAGAGGTCATCGGGAGGGATATTTTAGCGTGTTTTCGCCCGGCGGGCACGAAAATTCAGGGAGTAATTTAGAGCGTGTTTCACAACTGCAAATACGATTTCGCCGATTTCGAGATGATTTCGCCGATTAGGACGTCCATCTGCGAAATCAATCCACAATCTGCGAAATCCATCTTAGGTTTTGAAAAACGCTCTTCTTAGGAGGCGCGTTTGTCGCGGAAGCGGAGGACCTGGACCACGACCCCGGTGAAGAGCACGAGGTTCATCCAGCCGAAGAGCCGGAAGGCGGGATCGGACGAGCGCACCGCGGCGGGCGACATGAGGAGGATGCAGGCCCAGACGCCCAGCACCCAAGCCAGGCTGATGTCCCCGGAGGAGCGGCGGCGCTCGATGCGCAGGATGAGCGGGACGTTCCACAGCGGCATCGCCGCCGCGGCGACCATCCCGACGGCTTCAAGCAGCCGCATGCGGTGCCGCGGACGGCCCGTCGGCCGGCCGCTCCGGAGCGTAGTTCATGAGGAACGCCTGATCCTCGGGAGAGATGCGGAGGAACCGGATGCCGGTCTCGAACGCGCGCGGCGGGTTGGGCGGCTGGCCCTCGAGGAGGAGCGGGCCGCTCCAGCGCACTTCACCCGTGAAGCGGATGGTCCGCCGCTGATCGGGGAACACGAGGGTGACGTCGAGGATGGCGCCCGGGGTCAGGCGGGACTTGGTGAAGAACCCGATGCCGCCGGCACCGGTGTTCCGGGTAATCGCCTCCAGCGGCTTGTGCTCCCCAACCACCTGGTAGGAGGCGGTCAGCCAGGCCTGGAGCCGTATGAACCGCCGGCGATCTTCCATGACGGGTTGATTCTACGATACGGGAGGGTGCGAATGCAACAGCGGCAATCGGTACCCCTCTCTCAGCGAGAATCAGCGTTTTCGCCGTGGATGACCATGCGGGCGACGGGCGGCGCGTTGACGTCCGCCGCCAGCGAGGCGCTGACGGTGCCGCAGCTCATGAGGCTGCCGTCATCCACCGTCACCGTCACGGGGTAATCGCCGCGGCTCGCGTAGCGGTGCTGGACGACCGGCCCCTCCCCGCGCTCGCTATCGCCGAAGTCCCAGCGGTAGGTGAGCGCGTCGCCATCCGCATCCGAGGAACGGCTCGCATCGAAGCTCACCGGCTCGTCGGCGCAGCCGCGCACGATGGGGCTCACCGCCACCTGCGGCGCGCGGTTGACGCGCACCGAGACGGACGCCGTTGCGGTCGAGCAGGTAGTACCGGTCCCGTCATCCGCCGTCACGGTCGCGGTGTACCGGCCGCCGCGCGGATAGACGTGCGACGCCCACGAGCCCTCGCCGGTGGTCCCGTCGCCGAAGTCCCAGCGGTAGGCGAGCGTATCCAGGTCCGGGTCGCTCGAGCCGACGGCGCTGAGGATGACGGCCAGCGGCTCGCCGGCGGCGGCGCACACGGCGGCCGGTGGTTCGAGCACCGCCGTGGGCGGGCTGTTCACGTGCACGACCTGCTCCGCGCGGGCCACACCGCACGGCTGCGAGGAGGTGTCCGTCACATCGAGCGCCACGCGGTAGTCGCCGGCCTGCTCGTAGGTGTGCGTCACCCGCACCCCGTCCGCCGTCTGGCCGTCGCCGAAGTCCCAGCGGTAGGTGAGCGCGTCGTCGTCGGGATCGTACGAGGAGGACGCGTCGAACGTGAACGCGTTGCAGGACTGGCCGGGCGCCCCACGCTCCGCGGGCCGGGTGAAGCCGCCGGTGCGCCCCTTCGTGGTATAGATGGGCAGCGACTGCCCCTCCTGGTCCGTCATCTGGAAGGCCATGTTGGCGTTGCGCTGGCTGCCCTTCGTCACGCGGTAGGTCCACCGGGCGTCGTCGGTCCCGGGGGGTGCTGCCACCTCCGTCGCCGCCCAGGACTCGCTGCCGGATCCGGCCAGCGGCACGGTGCCGGCGGGCCGGCCCGCCGCCGTGTATCGGGTCACCGAGACCCGTCCGCCGTCGGCGTCGAGGTCGTAGTTCGACTCGGTGACCCGCGTCGTGCCCTCGGGGATCGCCGGGAAGAACTGCATCCGGGCGCCCGCGTCGTCGGCGAGCCGGATGGCGGGCTGGAAGGAGAAGACTTGGGCCGTGGAGGGGCTGACTTCGTAGGCAAAGAGGTTGTTGTCGTCGCCGTCGAGGCCTTCCGCCTCGATGCGGAAGATCGCCTGGCCGCCCTTCACCTCTCCCTGCTCCGGCAGGTAGGGGCCGAAGTCCACCACCGTCCCGTCGGGCGACTCCGGGCCGACGACGCGCATGTCGAGCAGTGCTGAGCCGCCGTACACGCGGAAGGCGGTCGAGGTCTCCCAGCCGCCGGCCATCTCATCGTGCTTCTCGCGGGTGTCGGCGTCGAGCACCCGGATGCGCACCGCCGCCTCCCGGCTCCGCTGGACCTCGACGAAGGTCACGTGCGCGTCGGGCAGCGCCCCGTAGTCCGGCTTGCCGCTCCTCCCGAAGACGTAGAACCACCGCACGCCGTTCACCGACCCGTCGGGCGACCGCACGACGGGTGGTCGCTTCGGAGGACGCACCGGCGAACGCCGGCCGGCGGTCAAGCCGGGCACGAGCCGGCGCGTCAGCGCCTGGCTTTCCGAGCGGAACCGCGCGAGCGCGCGCTGGTCCGCTTCCTCGAAACCGTCCCGGCCGGGCGGCAGGGCCTCGCGCGCCTCGAGCTGGCTCTGCAGCCGCTCCAGCGTCTCGTCCATGACCCGCTCGCGTGTGGCGCGTAGGAGGGCGTCGACCTCGTCGAGCTCCCGCCGGGCGCCACGGTGGGCCGGGTCGACGAGGAGCAGCTTGCGCAGCTCGTGCGCCGCCTCCTCGTACTGTCCGGTGCGGCGGTACTCGCGCGCGATCTGATAGAGGAAGTCCACGGATGAGCTGGTGCGGGACGATTCGGACTGCGCGGCCGGCACCCGGCCCGCCGGGCCGGCGAGCAGCGCGCTGAGCGAGGCGAGGAGGATGAAGCGGTAATGCGGTGTGCGCGCGGGAAAAGAGCGGGCCATGGTGGGTGGTACCTGGGATAGCCTGCACATCCCGTGCCAACCGGCGAAGGTTTCACCGCCGGCGTAACTCTCCGCGACGACGACAGATAACGCGAGGGGTGCGGAAGAGCGTCAGCCCGACCGGCCGGTCGGTGTGCGGAGAGCGCGACAGCAACGCTTCACACTGACCACAAACTGGCTGAATCTTTCAACGGAAATTCTGCGCCAGCTATTGTGGACGACCGAACATCAGAACCGTTCCCTAGTTTTTCTGGGGGTTACAATGAGAACGTCGTCTCCGCAGCCTGGGTGCCCCGGACGCGGTTGAACTTGGCCTCCACCGTATCCACGGCCGCGCGGAGCGCCCCAATGATCTTCGACGCCTGGTCCGGGGTGTAGGCGTAGCTGGAGCTGGTCAGGTTACCGAGCAATCTGATTTTCTGCAGCGCCGCCTGCGTCCGCTTGGTCGCCAACCGCTGAAACCGCTGCTCCTTCGTCTCCCCCTGCACCGCTCCCTGTTCCTCGCTCATCCACGCCTCCTTGTGATGACCCTGTTGATCCTCTCCGTCAACGACATGTGCCAGCCCGGATCAGCTAGGCGGGACTATTTGCATGCCAAATGCCCGTCCCCTCGGTGCCAGCTACCCCGGTAGCTGGCAC
>MHGT01000012.1:9301-14479 GCA_001805695.1 Omnitrophica WOR_2 bacterium RIFCSPHIGHO2_02_FULL_67_20
ACCCCGGTAGCTGGCACCTTTCTGGCACCTTTCCCTTTCCCTTTCTGGCCGCCTGACCAGAAGACGCAAGCCGGTCGCGCCGGAGGGCATGACTGTTCACCGCTCAGCCAGCGCAACCGCTTCCGGCGTTTCCACAACTGCCGCCGGCGGCGCGCTGATTGGCCTCAGCGCCGCACCCATGGCAGCGCCGGCCCGAGAGACCCCCGCCTCCACACGATACAGCGCGCGCAGATAGGACAGCGCCAACACGACAAATCGGCCGTGCTTGCTCAGAATGTCCCACAGGTAACGGCCGTAGAAAGCCAGCGGACCATCGTGCGGCAGGCCGGGCCGACGGTCTCTGCGGTACTTGAGCCGGAACAGGCCGCCCTCGAGGGGATGGACCCGTTCAATGCGGGCACAGGCATGAAACGCCAGCAACTTCTCCATCATCTGCCGTGGCGGAAACCCCCACGCTTTCCCCCGGCGGATCAGCGCCTCGACGTGCTCCGGCGTGTAGTACGCGTCCCAGGCCCGGTGGTAGATCGCCTGCCATTCCCGCCTGGACATCTGCTGGTGGTCCGTGGTGACGTGGGCGAGATCGTAATGATTCATGTCCGGGTCCATCGCGACCCCTCGATCATAGAGCGCCCGGTGATCCTGAGACCCGGGCAGCGGTGTCAGGATAAAGAACTCCAGCAGGTCGATCGGCAGCTCCCGCTGGATGATCTTGATGTCCCGCAGGATGCTCTCGGGCGTGTCCACCGGAAAGCCCAAGATGTACCCGGCAAGGGTCAAGGCGCCGACTGAGTGCCACGCGTCCAGCATGGCGCGGTACTCCTCGATGCGATTCTGCCGCTTTTGCGCTCCCAACAGCGACTCGGGATGGATGTTTTCCAGGCCGATGAACACGCGGTTGACGCCCGCCCGTCCTGCCTTGTGAATAAATCCCGGCACTTTGTGACTCAAGGTATCGACCTGGATGATGAGCCGGAGCGAGATCCGCTCCACCTCCCGCAAATGGATCAGCCGGTCGAGAATGGGCTCCCAGGTCCGGTTCCTGGCGAAGTTGTCGTCGCTGATGAAGAAGTTGGACACGCCCTGGGCCACATTGGCTCGCACAATTCGTTCAATGTCATCGGGACTGCGGAAGCGAGATTTTCGCCCTTGAACGTTGATAATGGTGCAGAAGCTGCACTGGAAGGGGCAGCCGCGCCCGGCGTCGAAGCTCGTCTTCGCCCCGGTCCGGCGATGGATGACCGCGGCCGGCAGAAACGGCACCGGGCTGCCGCCCAGGTCCGGCAGGTCCTTCATGTAGTTGTAGAGCGGCTTCAACTCGCGGCGGAACGCGTCCAGGAGGAGCTCATCCATGCGCCCCTCCAGCTCGCCCGCAAAGAGCGACACGCCCAGATCCACGGCCTCCTGCAAATCCCGTGGCATGACCGGCAACATGGCCAGAGAGCCGCTCACATGGAACCCGCCAATGCACACTTGAATCCCTTCGGCGCGCAGCTGGCGGGCCAGGTCCATCGCCCGGGGGTATTGATTGGATTGGACGCCCACCAGCGCCACCATCCCCCCGGCGCTCGAGGAGCGAATCAGCCGGACCAGCCGCTTCACCTGGATGCGGGTATTCGTCTCATCGTGCGCGTCCAGCTGGATGTCCACATCCGGGCCGAGCACCTGGCGGTGGGCGGCGTCGAGGGCGAGGCCATAGAGAGCGGCCAACGTGTTGGAGGGGATCGAGGAACGCACCCACTGAATGACGTAGCCATCGTCATCATAATGCGACGGCTTGATCAGGAGGACGCGGAAGACGGCCTTCGTTGACCTGCGACGAGCGCTCATGCGTCCTGCGTGGGGGGGAAGCATCCACTCTGATTCTATCACGTGGGGGACCATTTTCGCTATCAGTACCGTGGTGCCTGGCACCTTTCCGGTTAGTCCGAAATCCCAGCAGATTGATGGAAGTCCGCAATGGTCTTTTGTGCATCAAATGCCTTGCCCCAGATGGTTGGACCTGATGTCGTCAGAAAATCCTCCACCTGCCGGCGGAACTGGCTGCAGGCGACCGACCGGGGGCTCTTGCGCAGCGCCTGGCCCCACAGGCGCACCAGCGGATGGACCGCCTGTTCCTTCCGTGTGAGAACGGCCACCATGTCGTCGATGTCCGGCTGCAGATAGCGCGTGAGCTTTCCAATCGTCCAATAGGCCGGATCCAACAGACGCACCGTCAGCCGTCCGAACGCCTTGTACGGCTGCGTGTGCCTGCGGTAATCCAGCAGCGAAATCGCGCCCCACCGGTCAATATCGACGGCGTAATTGGCGGTGACGCCGGTCAGCTGTCTCGCCCGTTCCACCGCAGATTCCACCTGTCCCCACTGCCGCTGCCCTCCGGAGGGCCGGATGGCAAAATCAATGTCCAGGCTTGGGCGCACATGCCCCCACAAGGCACCCGCAGCAGCGCCCGTGACAATGGCTGTGGCCGAGACCGTGAGCTCCCGGCCCAGCACGGCAAAGAACCGGTCAATTTGGCGGCGATTCATGGTCGTGAACCCCGTACCACGGCCTAACGGCCGTGGCCTCTGGAACGACCCTTCGGGACGACCACGCCATTCCTCCCCGCCCTGACGGGCGGGGCGTCCACCGTGGTACGGGGTGAAACCGCCTGCTCACTCGCACGCTGGATCAGGCTATCAATCACCGCCTTGGGATATCTCGCTTGCAAGCTGATCCACGCCGCGCGGACCGATCGCCTCTTGTTTCTCTGCACCCGGCGCTGGCCGCGCAGCGCTCCGATGCGCCGGTGCAGGATGAGGCCGAGATATTGCGACATCTCCCGTTCGTCTGTTCGCAGGCGTACACGCGTTCCTGTGAGGCTCGCCGCGATGCGTTCCAGCGCCTGCCGGTCCGGCACCGGGACTTCACCGGTTCCTTGAGGGGGCACGCCATCGGCCAGCAGGCCTGGACGCACGCCGAGGGCGAGGGCCAGTGCGCGCAGCGTCCGCAACGAGACATCCTGTGCTCCGCGTTCGATGTCCGAGAGATTTGGCTGCGGAACGCCGGCCCGCCTGGCGAGTTGCACCTGGGTCAATCCGCGCGCCAGGCGCCAGAGCAGCAGATTGTGGTTAAACGGGAGTTGGTTCATTTATAGTATAAATACTATATATTATCTTCTCCGAACTATCAAGCGCCAGGTCTCATGTTCTGTCACTCAATGGGGTACGCGGAGCGGCCGCACATGTTTTACGCGAAACCATGACGCGGGACTTCTGTGGTCGAGCGAAGAAGACCGTCCAACTCCAGACGCGAGCGCCACCAGAGCCGGCTAGTCTGGGATCCGGACATGGACGAAGCCGCCGAGTAGCCGACCCATATGATCTTACTCTCCCCCTACCTTGCGGTCTACCGCAGGCGCCGCCGCACCGGAACGCTCAACCACACTTCACCTCATAGCTGACACTGCGGCCCCGGGCCGGATTCTGGGTGAGCAGGCCCTTCTCCAACAACTCGGAGATTTCCCGGAACGCCGTGGCGCGACTTACCTTAGCCATCGCGACATACTTCCGGGTCGTCAGCCCGCCTTGAAAGCCGCCTTTGCCGGCATCCAGCAGCCGGTTGAGCACCTTCCGTTGACGGGCGTTCAGGTCGACCTGGCTGTGCCGCTGCCAAAACGTGGCCTTGGCCAACACACCGCCGATGAGCCGCTCGGCGCGCTCAACCGCCCGGGTGTAACACCCCAGGTACCACTGTAGCCAAGGTGTTACGTCCCCATCGCCTTTTTGGCTGGCCTCCAGCACCCGGTAGTAGGCATTGCGCTCTTCCATGATCTGAGACGACAGGCTGTAGTACCGGATCGGCTGGTGCTCATCCTGAGCCAAGGCCATCTCTGTGAGCGCACGGGCGATGCGGCCATTGCCATCCTCAAACGGATGGATGGTCACAACATACAGGTGCGCCAGCCCGGAGCGCAGCAGGCCGTCTTCGCGCGTGATGCTTTCTTTCCACCATGCGAGAAATTGTTTCGTCTCCTTCTCAACACGGTTCCCCGGCGGTGCTTCATAATGCACCCGCTCCCGTCCCACAGCACCTGAGACCACCTGTATCGGCTCCTCGGGTCCACGCCACTGTCCTGTGCGGATCTTGCGCAACCCGGAGTAGCCGGTCGGGAACAACGCCGCCTGCCAGCGCTTGAGCTTCGCAGCGGTCAGCGGCGCCTCGTAGTGCTGCGTGGCATCCAAGAGCACCTCCACCAACCCGTCCACCGACCGGGTCGCCGGCGGCAGCCCGGCGGTCGGAAACCCTAAATGCCGCGCGACCGAGGACCGCACCGAGTCCCGATTGAGTCGCTCTCCTTCAATCGCCGAGGTCGTGACGGCCTCTTCGGTTAGGATATCGGCCTGCGCCTCCCGACTGAGCTTGAACCCGAGACTTGCAACTTTGGTGAGGAGCTTGCCCTGCGCCAAGCGGGCTTGACTGACCAACGGGAGGAGGGCCTCGCTATCCCAGCGTACTACAGGCCATTCTTTGAGTTGCCAGATGTAGGTCATAATCGCCTCTGAAGCGGCTGCCATCAGGGCAGCCGCGGAATGCCGAGCGCGATGGGCGCTCGGCCTTAATCGCTTCATATTATGAAGCAATTATGCCCTACAATCGCTTCAGATGCAAAGGGGGATTTTTGTGATCCGGGGCGTTCCGAGTAGGCCAACCCAGATCAGGTCAAGTGCTAGGTGGGGATAGCGTTGGCGGGGTCTAGCAGCGCGATCAGTTAGGCGCCCGGAAATTCCCTGATCCACTTTTGAATGCGTGGGTCCTCGGGATGATGGGACACCTTCCCTTGACTGACGAAGCGCGCAAAGATTTGATAGGGGTCGTTCTTGTCCCCCTCCTTACGCAGACTACCTTTGTCGTTTAAATAGAGATAGAGAATGATCTTTGGCGCCGTGGAGAATGCAAAGAATAATCGGTAACGCGCTAACCCCTGCTTGTACCGCCGATACTTTCTCAGCTCATTATGGAGTCGATAGGACGGATGGTTGGGATCCTGAGGAATGATGTCGAGCGTCGCGTCGTAGACCCTCTTGGCTAACTTCACGGTCTCGTGCTGCTTCAAGGCCTCGCGGTCGAGTGTCTTGCTCAGAGCTTCGATTTCCCGATTCAATGCGACCGTTCTCTGGAAGAAGAGATCATGGGCCTTCA
>MHGT01000013.1:0-6251 GCA_001805695.1 Omnitrophica WOR_2 bacterium RIFCSPHIGHO2_02_FULL_67_20
CCCTTGCCGCCGGAGCGGTACACGTCGACGCGCAGGTCCCCCGGATTGATCTCGATGGGCGCGTCCTCGTCCGACTCCGGCACAACGTCCACCGAGGCGAAGGAGGTGTGGCGGCGCTTATTCGCGTCGAAGGGCGAGATGCGCACGAGCCGGTGGACCCCCTCCTCCGACTGCAGGTAGCCGTAGGCGTAGGGGCCCTTCACGATGATGGTCGCGCTCTTCACCCCCGCCTCCTCGCCCGGCACCAAGTCGATGACCTCGGCCGGGAAGCCGTGCTCCTCCGCCCAGCGCCGGTACATGCGCAGGAGCATCTGCGTCCAGTCGCACGATTCGGTCCCGCCCGCCCCGGAGTGGACGGCGAGGATGGCGTGCTTGGCGTCCAGGTCGCCCCCGAGGAGCCGCTTGACCTCGAGCCGGCCGAGCTGCTGCTCGAGTCCGGCGAGGTCCTTGGCGAGCTCTCCGAGCGAGGGCTCATCGGCTGGATCGGTGAGCGCAAGGAGCTCGGCGGCATCAGTGAGCCCCTGCTGGAACTGGAGGATGGGGTGGTACTGCGCCTTGAGGCCCTTCAGCGCCTGGATGGTCTTATTCGCGCGCTCCTGGTCGGACCAGAAGTCGCCGGCAGCCATCTGCCGCTCGACGTCGGCGATGCGGCCCGCGAGGGTGTCGAGGTCAAAGATACCTCCGCAGTTCGGTCCAGCGGCTCTGGAGCGCTCCGAGGCGGTTGCGCAGCTCGACGAGCTGGTCGGAGGGGGTGGCAGCGCTCATGGCCGGATTAGTGTAGCAGAGACGGCGCGCAGCCACAACGGTGTCCTAATTTGCGTGGTGTCTTAATGTGGGGTGATTTCGCAGATTGTGGGATGATTTCGCCGATAGATCTATCTGCGAAATCGATTCAAAATCTGCGGAATCACGCAAAATGAGGACACTACCAGACACCGGGCCAAGCGGGAAAAGTGTCTGACGCCGTCAGGCGGCGGGCGGCTGGCTTTTGGCGGAGGCCGGGCGCTCTTCCTTGCCTTCAACAAACCGCAGGAACGCCTCGACGACGGCCGGGTCGTGCTGGTGGCCGGCGTTCCGCCTGAGCTCGTCCTTGGCCCGCTCGATCGACATGCGCTTGCGGTAGGGCCGGTCGGTGATGATGGCGTCGTAGGTGTCCGCGACGGCGAGGATGCGCGCCCCCAGCGGGATCGCCTCGCCCTTGAGGCCGTTGGGGTAGCCGGCCCCGTCAAAACGCTCGTGGTGGTGGCGCACGAGGGCGACCACCTTGCTGAGCGAGCGGATCGGCCGGACGATCGCCTCGCCGATGGCGCTGTGCTGCTGCATGATCTTCTGCTCATCGGGGTCGAGCGGGGCCGGCTTGAGCAGGATCTCGTCCTTGATGCCGATCTTGCCGATGTCGTGCAGCACGCCCGCGTCGTTGAGCGTGCGCAGCATCTCCTCATCCAGGCCTATCTGCTCGCCGATCTTCATCGCGTAGTAGCCCACCCGCTTGGAGTGGCCGGCGCTGTACGGGTCCTTCGCCTCGACCGCCAGGGCCAGCGCCATGATGGTCTCCAGGTAGGTGCGTTCGACGTCGAGGTTGAGCCGGTAGTTCTCGATGGCCACCGCCATCTGCGAGCCGATGCTGCCGAGCAGCATCTCGTCGTCTTCCGTGAACGGCCGCTCGGCGTCCTCCCGCAGGACGGTCAGGACGCCGAGGGGGTGGTCGCGCAGCTGGAGCGGCACGCTCAGGACCGTCGCCTCATCCTGGTGGGTGTTGGAGAAGCCGAGTGACGAAGACTTGCCGGTGCTGCGCATGGCGCGGCGCTCCTTCACCACCAAGCCGGGAATCCCCTCCCCGATTTTCAGGCGCAGGTTGGCGTCGGCGGTCTGCCCGTTGTTCGACCAGGCGGTCTTCACGTAGAGCTCCTGCTTCTCGCCGTCCACGAGCATGAGCGTGCCCCTCTGGGCCTCGAGGGCGGCGGCGCTGTTCTCGATGATGAGGTTGAGGAGGTTGTCGATGCCTTCGTAGGAGTTCATGGCGGCGCCGATGCGGGCCAGCAGCCGCTTGACGAGCTGGCGGGAGGACTCGAGCTCATCGATCTTGTGCTCCAGATCCTTCGTGATGCGGTTGAAGGAGCGGGCCAGCTCCCCGATCTCGTTGCGCTCGTCCACCTCGATGGTGCCGGTGAAGTGGCCGGTGGAGAACTCCTGGACCTTCTTGGTGACTTTCAGCACGAGGGAGATCATCGGCCGGGCGACGAGGAAGTAGCCGATGATCACTGAGGCGATGACGGCATAGAGGGCGGGACTCATGTCGACCTGGTGCATCTTCGCCCACGCCCACACGATAAGAATGGGGATGATCGACATGAACCCGAAGGCGAGGGCGAGCTTGCGCTCCAGCCCCTCCTCCTTCAGGGAGATGAGCTTAAATCTAGTTTTACCCTTCGGTTGTGACGACGGGAATGCGTCCGCCATGCCTCACAGAGCCTCACGGAGCCGTGACGGAACCTGCTGAAATCCGGGACGACAGCAAGTATACCTGACGGCATAAAAGAACGACAAATCGTACGCAGGATTACTGGAAAGACAGTCGCAGATCGCAAGTAGTCCTACTGCGACTTGCGACCGCCTGGTAATTTCGCTATGGCGACTTGCGACCGAGGTCCGGGAGCGGTACGGCTCCTTCCCTCTTCAAGAGGGCGAGCTTGCGCTTTGGGCCGCCGGCGAATCCGCCAAGCGAGCCGTCGGCGCGCACGACCCGGTGGCAGGGGACGCGCGGCGCAAAGGCGTTGCGAGTGAGGGCGTTGCCCACCGCGCGGGCGGCGTCCGGCCGCCCGATGCGGCGGGCCACCCACCGGTAGGAGCGGGTCTGGCCGCGGGGGATGGCGGACACCGCCCGGTAGACCTGGCGCTGGAACTCGGTGAGGCGCGCCCACGCCTCGCGCGGCGCGCCGGGGGGCGATGCGATGGTCGTGCTCATCTCACGTCCCTCCTCTCAGTATTGTTGGTTGAGCTGGCGCAGGATCGCCTCGGCGAGCGGGCGCGGCAGCTTGGCGGCGCCGGCCACGTCCTCCACCGGCGCGCGCGCGATGGCCGCCACCGAACCGAACCGGCGCAGGAGTGAGCGCTTGCGCGCCGGTCCGATACCGGCGATGCGGTCAAGCGCCGAGGCGGTCGCCGATCCACCGCGCAGGCCGCGGTGATAGGTGATGGCGAAACGGTGCGCCTCGTCCCGGAGATGCTGGACCAGATGGAGCACGGGCGAAGTGGGCAGCAGGACTACCGGCTCGGACGATCCAGGCAGGAAGATGTGCTCGAACCGCTTGGCCAAACCGATCGCGGGGATGGTCAGCGAGAGTGCTCCGAGCTCCTCGACCGCCGCCGCAAGCTGGCCTTTGCCGCCGTCCACCAGGACGAGGTCGGGCAGCGGCAGGCGCGCTGCGAGCGAGCCGCCGTAGCGGCGGCGGACGACCTCGCGCATCATCGCGTAATCGTCTCCGCCATGGGCGGATCCGCCTTCGGCGGAGATACCGCCAACGGTCTTGATGCGGAATTTCCGGTAGTGCGCCTTGTGGGGCTTGCCGTCGGCGAAGACGACCATTGAGCCGACCGCGTAGTCGCCCTGGATGTTCGAGATGTCGAACGCCTCGACCCGGCGCGGGAGCCGCGGCAGCTTCAGCGCAGCCTGCAGCTGCTCCAGGGGCCCGGCGGCGAGCGACTTCTCTTTGGCGGTGATGACCGAGGTCAGTGAGCGAATCTGGTCGCGCAGGCGGGCCGCTTCCTCGAAGCGCCTATCGCGCGCGGCCTGCGCCATGCGCCGCGCGAGGTCGCGCAGCAGCCGGTCGCGTGCGCCGCTCAGACAGGCCACGAGGTCGTCCACGATGCGCCGGTAGCGCCGCTCCGAGATGTAGCCCGCGCACGGCGCCAGGCACTGCCCCAGGTGGTACTCGAGGCACGGTGTTGCCGGGAACGTCCTGCACGTGCGCATCGGGAAGACGCGGCGCAGGAAGCGCACCGCCTCGTGCATGAGGCCGGCGTCGGTGTACGGGCCGAAGTAGGTCGCGCCGTCATTCAGCCGCCGGCGGGCGACGACGAGGCGCGGGAACGGCTCGCGCGTCACCTTGAGCAGCGGGTAGCGCTTGTCGTCGCGGAAGGCGACGTTGTAGTAGGGCTTGCGCGCCTTGATGAGCTCGGCCTCGAGGAGGAGTGCGGCGGCCTCGGAGGCGGTTTCACGCGCCTCGAGATCCGCCACGCGCCGCATCATCGTCGCGATGCGCGGAGAGAGCCCGTCCGGTCTGAAGTAGGATCCCACCCGCTTGCGCAGGCTCAACGCCTTGCCGACGTAAAGGAGCGCCCCCTCAGCGTCCGTGAAGAGGTAGACGCCGGGCCGGTCGGGCAGGCGGCTTACTCGCCCGCGAAGGGCTGAAGCAGTGGAGGATTGCCGAGCCATCGGATGACGGTGGCGAGCTCGCGCACCCGCAGGAGCCGGCAGGCGAGCGCATAGAGCAGCGCGCCCAGCGCGATCACGAGGAGCAAGGCGAGCCATGACGGCAGCGCCTCGCCCAGCGCACGGTGCGCCCCCCAGCAGCCGAGCCCCATGAGCAGCGAGGCCGCGGCGATGGGGAGGAGCGGCTCGCGCAGCGGCGCTAGGAGCGGCCGGTTCAGGCGGTGCTCGAGGCGGAGGGTGAGGCGCACCGCGTTGAGCGTGTTCGACATGGCCGCCGCGAGCGCCAGGCCGTTGAGCCGAAGCGGCCACATCAGCGCGAGGCTGAGGAGCACGTTGACCGCCAGCGCCTCGGCCGCCAGGCGGACCGGTGTCCGCGTGTCCTGCAGGGCGTAGAAGGCGCCGGTCAGCACCTTGCTCGCCGAGTAGGCGAGCAGGCCGAGCGCGTAACAGCCGAGCGCCTGCGCGGTCATGATCGTCGAGCGGTGGTCGAAGGCCCCATGCTCGAACAGCGTGCTCACGATCGGAAACGCCAGGGCGATGAGCCCCGCGGCGGCGGGCACGATGACGAAGCCCACCATGCGCAGGACGGAGAGGAGTGTTGCGCTGAACGCTTCCCAGTCCTGGTGCGCCGCCTGCTCCGCGAGCGAGGGCAGGCTGGCCTGCGCCGAGGCGGTCCCGAAGAGCGCCATCGGCAGCTGGACGAGCCGGTTGGCGAAGTAGAGCGCCGCGACCGCCCCCTCGCCGACCACCATGGCGAGCGAGGCGAGCGCGGTGTCGATGAGGACGCTCGCCTGATAGACCGCCGAGCCCATCATCCGGGGCCCAAGGAGCCGCATGATCCGCTCAGAGCCGGGATGGCGCCAGCGCCAGCGGAAACGGAAACCCAGCCGGACCGCCGGCGGCAGCTGAATCGCCAGCTGCACGATCCCGCCGGCGATCACCGCGACGGCCAGCGCGAGGACGCCGGGTTCCACCCGCGGCACGACCCACACGCAGGCCATGATCATCGCGACGTTGAGGATCGCCGGGCCGAGTGATGGCATCGCGAAATGGTGGAGGCTGTTGAGCAGGCCCATGAAGTACGCCCACAGCCCGACCAGCGTGATGAACGGGAACAGGATCCGGGTGAGGCGGACCGTCAAGGCCAGCTTCTCGGGGTCGCGGGCGAAGCCGGGCGCGATCAGGCGGACGATCGGCTCGGCGGCGAGCGCACCGGCCAGCCCCAGCAGGAGGACGAAGACCGCCAGCCGGACCAAGAGCGCCTGGCTCAGCCGCCAGAACTCCTCCGGCGGCTCCTTCGTGCGGTACCAGGTCAGCACCGGTACGAAGGCGCTCGTGACCGCCCCTTCCGCCACGAGGTCCCGAAGCAGGTTCGGGATCCGGAAGGCGATGACGAACGCCTGGGCCTGGATGCCGGTGCCGAAGAGTCCGGCGAGCAGCACGTCCCGGACGAAGCCCAGCAGACGGCTGGCCCCGGTGGTCAGGGTGAGGACCCCGGTCGAGCGGGCGATCCGATGCAAGGCAGAAGCGCTCATACGAATGGGGAATGGGGAATGATGACGTTGCGTACGGTGGTATTCATGTGTAGAATAAGGCCCTTGTCGAAGGAGGATGAGTGATGCCGATCAAACATGCCGCGCTGCGGCAGATGCGGAAAGACCGCAAACGCCGGCAGCGCAATCAGGCGGTTCAGGCCGAGCTGAGGACCCTCGCCAAGCGGCTGCTGACCCTGCTCAACGAGCGGAAGGTCGCGGAAGCCGGACAGCTCATGCAGACGGTGGCGAAAGCCTACGACCGGGCCGCCTCAAAGCGCGTCATT
>MHGT01000013.1:6264-15349 GCA_001805695.1 Omnitrophica WOR_2 bacterium RIFCSPHIGHO2_02_FULL_67_20
CCGGCACCGCCCGCCCGCTTTTCGCATCGACGTCCAGCTTCCAGCACCGCTCCAACAGGTCTTGCAGCGATGGGAGCGTCCGCCGGGAGATCTCTGAGCGCACCCGCTCGACCTGCCAGGGTTGCATCCTCGTGATCGCGGCTATCCGCTCACACGGCTGCCCGGCGTCCAGCAGCCGACGCACGACCACCCACCGCTGAAGCTGCCACGCGACCAGGCCCAGGAGCTCCAGCGGCTCCCGGCCGCCCATCAGCTGATCCCGCACCGCCGAGAGCGCGGCCCCCGCATCGCGGCGTCCGAGTGATTCCGTCAGCGCGAATGGTTTCGCGGCGGGTGAGCTGCGCGCCGGGAACTCCTCGATCGCAAGCTCCCCTCCGGGCCTAGCTCCGCTCCTATCGGAGCGTAGCTCCGGAGGACGGCCCGTAGGGCCGGAGGCCCCGCCCTGCGAGAGCGCTCGCGCGAGCGGGTGGCGCGCTCCGAGCTCCGCCTCAACGAGCAAGACGACGCAGGCGCTCTTGGCGATCACGCCGGCCTGCTGAAGGAGCGCGTCCACGGCCGCCGCCTCCAGGCGGTTGGCGTCGTCCACGACGATGAGGCGGAGGGGGCTCTCGGCCGGCTGCTGCCGGCAGAGCGCGAGCAGTGACGCCGCGCTGACGTCGGAGCCGTCCACGTGATGGCGGTCGAGCGGCTGGACGCGGAGGGCGCGCTCCAGTTCGTGGAGGCGCTGGAGCTTGCGCGCGCGGTCAGACCCGAGGAAGAGGTGGAGGCCGGAAGGCATAGCGAGCATACCCGAGGACGCAGATCACCGCCGATCAATGCGCAGATGACCGCAGATCAGCGGCAATCTGCGCTCCTGCATCAGCGAAAATCCGCGTCCTCCGTGATTCCTACCAGTTCTCGACGCTGCGCTCGACGACCCGGCGCGCCAGGTCGGTGATGGCGCGATCCAGCGCGGTGCTCTCCGATTCGGTGTTGGCGCCCAGCGCGAAGTACGTCGTGTCGCCCGTGAACCCGCTCTCCTCCCATAAGACGGTATCCGTCGTCTGGTCCACGAAACGCAGGTTGACGACGAAGCTGAGGCGCCATTCCTCGACTTGCGACGAGGCGTTGTAGCGGAGCGCGTCGCGCCGGAAGTCGGTCAGTTCGCCCTCGAGGCGGCAGTCGGCCTGCTCAAGGCGGGCCGGCCGCAGGAGGCCGGTGAACTGGTAGCGATTAATCACCGCCCTGGTGAGGTCCACCTCCATCTGGTGGCGGTAGATCGGGAACCGCTCGTTGCCTGAGCTGAGGCGCGTGACGTCGATCTTGTTGACGAACGGCTTGACGTACACCGTCTTGAGGTGCGGGGCGAGGCCCGGCCGGGTGGTGTACCCGCAGCCGTAGAGCAGTAGGCAGGAGGCAGAAAGCAGAAGGCAGAAAGCAGAAGGCAGATGGCAGTAGGCAGCAACCGGTTTTTGCCGACTGGCGTCTGCTTTCTGCCGACTGTCCTGCATTACATGTGTTGTTCGAGGACTTGGAGCTTTGCGGCGGCCTGGGGGGCCCACGCGGTGTCGCTGAACTCCGCCACGATCGTCTCGTAGTAGACGCGCGCCGAGGCGGAGCGCTTGCGCCGCTCGTAGAACCGGCCCACCTCGAACTCGTGCTGGGCCTGGCGCTCGCGCAGCTCTTTGAGCCGCGTCACCGCCTGCGGGTGGAGATCGCTGTCCGGGTACTCCCGCACAAAAGCCGCCAGCTCCCGAGCGGCCAGCGCCGTGGGCGACTGGTCGTAGCCGGCTCTGAACGTCCCCTTGAGGCTCGCCTGCGCGATCTGGAAGCGCGCATCGTCCACGAGCGGCGAGTCGGGATAGCGCGCGATCACCTGCTCGAACGCGGTCACCGCCGCTTCGTAGTCGCCGAGGCTCATGTGCGCGAGCCCCAACTTGTACTGCGAGAGCTGCCCGTGCTCGCTGAACGGGCCGTCGTCCACGATGGCCTGGAACACCTCCACCGCCTTGTCGCGGGCCGGGATGATCGCCGCCGTGCCGAAGAACTTCCGCTTCTTGCCGGCGAGGAAGTAGTTGCCGATCTGGTATTCGCGCTCCAGGATCTCCTCGAAGCGCTTGGTGGAGGGATAGGTCTGCACCGTCTTGCGGTACTCGAGGAACGCGCGGTAGTAGTCGCCGTCCTCTTCGTAGCAGCGGCCGAGGAGGTATTGCGCCTCCGCGGACTCGCGCGACTCCTTGTACGTCTTGAGGAGCTTGCGGAACTCCTTGATGGCCCGCTTATAGTCCTTCCGCTCGAAGAACGCCTGCGCGAAGGCCAGTTGCTCCTCGGGGCTGTCCTTCACCGCCCCGCCCGGCCCCACCCAGCCGGTCTGCGGCGACCAGACCCAGGCCGCGTTCGCGGACGGAGCGGCGGCCGCCAAGAGCAGTCCAGCGACTATCAGATAAGGGAGTCGGAGGGAACGCATCGATGAGAGCCACCTTAGCAGAACCGTCTTCAAAAGTCAAAGACGCCGGGGTCAGAGGCGCGGCAGCAACGGGATGAGCAGCAAGAACCAGGGGATGGCGGCGGCCGTGGTAAAGAGCCACAGGGAGTTGGCGAGCTTCCGGTCCAGCCCGAACAGGAGCGGCAGGACCAGGGGAGACACCGCCACCGGTGTCGCGGACTCGAGGAGGACGACGATCCTCGGCAGCCCCTCGAGATGGAACAGGGTCACGAGGAGCCAGGCGACCGCCGGGGTGTAGAGGAACTTGATGGCGCTCATCGCCAGGCACGGCCGCAGCCACGGACGGGGAGAGTGGAAGGTCAGCTGGGAGCCGATGGCGGCGAGATACACGGCGGTGCTCAGCGGAATGAGGAGATGGTTGAGCCCCTCGAGCGCCGCAGGCCGCGGCACGCGCGCCAGGCTCAGCGCCGCCCCGACCGCCATTCCGACGAATGGCAGGAGCTGCAGCTCGCTGCCGGAGGCGCCGCCCTCCCTCGAGGGGTGTCTGGCCTCTCCATGGCGGGCCGCGATGCGGAACCCCAGCGTGTAGAACGACGGGGTGAAGAAGATGAGGTAGATCATGCAGAGCGCGTAGCCCGCCTCCCCGTAGAGCGCGAACGCGGTGAAGGCGCCGAGGTAGCCGAGGTTGGAGAAGAAGGCGGCGGTGAGGAAACTGCCGGCCTGCGGCCGCGGCAGCCGCGCCCGGCGCACGTAGAGGGCCGCCGGCAGCAGCGTCGACGCGGAGATGAGGAAGCCCAGCAGCGGCAGGACCCAGGGTTCGATGCTGTGGAAGTCCATGCGCCAGAAGGAGAGGCCAAGGACGACCGGCGAAGGGCCGAGGATGACCCCGCGCACGAGCCGCTCCGCCAGCGCCTCGGAGAGCCGCCCGCGGCGGTGGAGCCACCACCCCACCCACATCGAGCCGAGAAAGAGACCGAGCCCGAAGCACACCCGTAACCACATCACCGCACGACCTCCCAGCCGCCCCCGCCTCTGAACGTCCGCACCTCAAGCCGCTCGCCGTCGGTCCGCAGCTGCACCGCGCCCGCGTCCCGCGTCGAGAGGACGCGCACGCTGTGGCGTCTGAGCGTGTCGAGCGTTTCGGCGGCCGGCAGATGGTGGACCCGCCCCACGCTGAGCACCGCCAGGCGCGGCCGGACCGCGCGGATGAGCTCGTCGCCGGAGCGGCCGAGGCGGCTGCCGTGGTGCGGGACCTTCAGCACCGCGGCATGGAGGTCCCGCGAGCGGTCGAGCAGCACGGGCACGCCGATTTCTTCGATGTCGCCTGTCAGCAGCACGCTCACGGACCCTTTCGTCACCTTCAGCACCAGCGAATTGTCGTTGGACGGCGGCGGCGCGCCGGGGACGAGGCCCGGCGGCGGGTGGAGGACGTCGAGGACGGCGCCGTCGTCGAGCGTCACTCGCGCGCCGGCCGCCAGCGCCGTCTCCGGAATGCCGCGCGAGCCGGCCAGACGGCGCACGCGCCGAGCGGACATGGTGTCATCTGCGACACCGTTCGTCAAGAGCCGCCGGACCGGCAGCTCCTCCAGGAGCGGGATCGCGCCGCCGATGTGGTCCTCATCGGGGTGCGTCAGCACCAGCGCGTCGAGCGAGGTCACTCCCGCCGCGCGCAGGGCGGGCAGGACGTTGAACCGGCCCGCCTCCTCGGTGCCCGCGTCCACGAGCACCGTCCCGCCGGAGGGCAGCCGCACCAGGATGCTGTCTCCGTGGCCGACGTCGAGCACGTCGACACGCAGCCACCTCGACTCCATCGCGCGCAGCGCGACGAGGCTCCACAGCCAGACCGTCAGCCCGAGCGCCCAGGCGGCGAGCACGCGGCCGCGGCGGAGGCAAAGGCGGTCGTGCGCAACCGAGACGCCGATGAGCGCGTAGTAGCCGGCGAGCGCCGCGCCGGAGGGCGCCGGCACCGCCCAATGGCCGCCGGGCAGCGACTGCAGCGCCAGGACGCTGCGGACGGTGGCCTCCAAGAGCAGGGTCAACGGGCCGTGGGCCCAGCGGAGGATGGGGTCGAACACCGTCGACGCGGCCAGGGCCGCCGTGCCCGCCACGACGAGCAGGCTCATGAGCGGGCCGACGATGAGGTTCGCGAGGATGGAGACCGGCGAGAGCAGGTGGAAGTACCAGGCCAGCGCCGGTGAGAGCCCCACCCACACGGCCGCGGTCCCGCTCAGGCTGGCCGCGGCGTAGCGCCTGAGCCATCCCACCACCTGCCCGGGTTCGCTGACAGCGAACCGCCGCTTCGCGGCACGCCGCAGGCGAGCGGGCAGGTGGTGGGACCAGTCCGGACGCAATCGTCCCAGCGCGCGGTCGAGCCAGGCGTAGGCGCGCGGCGCGAAGACGAGCAGGCTCAGCACCGCGCCGAAGGACAGCTGGAACGACGGCTCGAAGAGCTGCGTCGGGTTGACCCACAGGATGGCGAGCGCGGCCGCGGCGAGCGTGTTAGGCCATGAAATGGTCCGGTCCAGCGCCAGTGAGCCGAGGACGACCCACGCCATGAGCGTCGCCCGCGCCACGGGCGGCTGCACGCCGGTGAGCAGGCAGAAGATACCCAGGCCCGCCGCCGAGCACAGGAGACGCCACCGCCACGGCAAACCCAGCAGGCGGAAGAGCCCCTCGAAGAGCAGCGCGATGAGCCCGACGTTAAAGCCGCTGATGACCAGCAGATGGACGGTGCCTGTGTTAACGAAGGCTTCTTTCAGCTCCTCATCGATCTCCGCGCGTTGGCCGAGGAGCAGGCCTAAGAGCAAGCCGGCATCTCTGGCATTGAAGTGGGCTCGAATGAGCCGTTCCCACCGCTCTCGGAGTCGGAAGACCGCGGCGAGCACGGGGTTGCCCTGCCTTCCTCGCAGCACCGCCACGCCGTCGAACGGTCGCACGCGCAGCAACCCGTGAATCCGCTTGCGGGCTAACGCGGCCTGCCAGTCGTACTGCCCCGGGTTGCCGGGCGCCGGGACGCGGGACCACTGGCCTTCGACCACAACTTCATCGCCATAGCGTACGAGTTGCCGCGGTGAGTGGATGGTGGCGCGGACTCGTCCAGCGATCGGTTGCCAGTCTTGTGAGGCCTTTCGATGCCGCAGCGCCACGACGCAGACTTGACGGTCAGGACCGATCCTCGCCTCCACGTCCTCTGTTGAGTACGCTTCGCCCGGCTCGAACAGTTCCACCGGATCGTCCACCACCACGCCGTGGAGCTGCACCGGCTGCGGGACCTCAGTGAGGACTTCCCTGAGCCCTGTAGCTGGGTGGAGCTTCCAGATAGCTATGCGCAGCGTACCCAAGCACAGCCAGAGCAACAGGAGGGCGAGGGCTCCAAGCCGGGCGTGCCTCCACCGCCAGAGCGCAACACCGGCACTCACAGCGCCCACGACGACGAGACTCAATGGAGGCAGCCAAGTATCGGTTCCCAGGAGAATCCCCAAGAGAAACGCCAGCGTCACCGGAACCAGTGGAGTTCGGATCAGGAATTCGGAATTCGGGGTGTGGAGTTCGGAGTGTCGGCCGTCCATTCCGCATTCCACATTCCGCATTCCACACTCTCCTAAAAAAAAGACGCAGGGGAGAGCGTCTCTCTCCTGCGTAGTGAGTTGTCGTGTAACTGCGACGGGCTAGGTGATGTTACCTTGCTTCACCAATGCTTCAAGACGCGATCAGAATACCTTTCAGCCGTACCATCGCCAGGATGCTACTACGAGGGACCCGCCGAACATCGCCCTCGTTGGAGGAAGGGTTCGCCTCCGGCTCAATCGTTCACCAATTCGAAGTGAAGAATTACGCCACGATCTGTCCCCGCAACGAACGAGCCGCCATCGGGAGCGAACGCAAGGGTATAGACGAGATCGTTACTGGTGGTGAGATCAATGCGGTCGACTTGTTCGCCGTTCGCAGCATTCCAGAATCTGATCGTGTGATCCTCGCTTCCTCCAGAGATCAATAGCCTGCCATCAGGAGAAAATGCCACGGAGGACACCCTGCCGTTATGCCCCTGAAAAACGAGGAGTTCCTCGCCCGTAGCGGCATCCCACAGCCTGATGTTCGAGTCCGAGTTCCCTGCAGCTACCAACTGACCATCAGGGGAAAAGATCGCCTGACTCCATGCCCCTCTTGATTTCAGAAGGAATAGCCAGCGCCCACGTTTCATTCGGAACGCTCTGACTAACTTCCCGCTGGCTACTTCCCAAAGCGTCGGCGGTTCGTAAGAACTCGCGGAAAGCGCCAACCGTCCTTCGGGAGAAAACGCAATTGAACGCACCCCAAATCCTACGTTGAACGTCCGCAACTCCTCCCCACTTGCTCCATCCAGCAGCCTCAGCCCTGGTTCCTCGCTCGTGCCGACAAGGACGAAGTTCCCATCTGGGGAAAAAGCAACAGCGTCAACCATTCGATACTCCACGTTCTTGACTTCCTTGAGCGTACGGACTTCCTCGCCAGTGGCCACCGCCCAAAGCCTCACTGTCCCATCTGTGCTTCCCGAAAGCGCAAACCTCCCATCTGGGGAAAAAGCTACAGAGTTCACGCGCCGAGTGTGTCCCTGGAACACACGTACTTCCCTACCACTCGCTACACTCCACAGCTTGAGGCTTCCGCTCTCTAGATGTCCAGGTCCTGGGGCAGCGCCACCGGAAAGCACAAAAGCCCCGTCAGGTGAGAACGCAACGGACGTGATCCATCGAGGTGACTCGCGGTTGGGGTCATAGCTGCCCCATACGCCGATGAGCTTCGTGTGTTCGCTCTGCAGGAATCCGCGACATTGCGGTGGGAAGTCTCGTGCGACCACACGCCCCTCCACCTTCCGGCCGTTCTTGAGGTAGAGGGTGTCCGCAAACCCGGTGAGAGGACAGCTCGCCAGCGCGAGGAGGATGGAACAGATAAATGTAATGCGGATCGCCATCACGTTATCAAAAAAGCGACTTGATGACGCATGAAGGCAGGATCAGGCAAACAGCAACCGGCCTTTGGGCTCAGGGATGGGGCGCCCCTCGTCTCTGGCCGTCTCAATCCACTCTTTGATAATCACCTCCACATTGGCCAGCGCGCCCTGATAGGTGGCGCCGTCGGCGGCGCATCCCGGCAGCTCCTGGACCTCGGCGATGAACGCCGCATCCTCAGCGCTCCAGTAGATGATGACCTCGTATCGTAGTTGTCCCTCACGCATGTTCCTCACTCCCGACCCTCATCTTCCTGCCCGATTGGAAGGAATCGAATCCGGTGCCGCGCTTCTTCAACGACAACCACCGCGCCATGCTCCAACGCGTTCGTCGAGTCGGCCAAGACCGTCGAGAGCCTCTCAATGACATGGGGTGTTCGGGTGTTATGGAGCCGAAAGAGGATCACGCTGACCTTCCGTCCTCTTGCCAGCGCTGCGACTTCGCCGAAGTCAAGGTCGAAGGTGAGGATGACTCGTCGCTCGTCAAGCGCCTTGTCAAAAATCTCGCCGTTCGGTAACCGCTGGAGGCCTTCCTCTCGAAGATGCATGGCGTCGTGTCCTTGGCTTCTCAGCCACTCCACTACTCGTCCAGCCACACCCATATCAGCGAGAAAACGCATGCGGCAGCGTGCTACGTGGTCTGCACTTGCTCCTGGGTCAGCCACGCAGCATATTCAATAGCCTGCTGCACGTCTTCCCGTTCCAGGTCAGGATACCCTTCCAGAATCTCTTCAAACGTCGCTCTATGGGCGATCTGGCCCACGATGACTGAGACGGGAATCCGCATCCCACGAATACAGGCCCGCCCTCCCATGATCTGCGGGTCAAACGTGATCCGATCAAACATGTTCCACCTCCGGGACGCTCCGCTGCCAACTGCGCATGGTGCTATTATACCATGTCACTCCCATGGTCCTTTATCATTCCCGAAACTCAATCGCTCCACCGCCTCCCGCACGAGTTCTGAAATGCTTTTGCCGGACCTCTCGGCAAGCTCCCGGAGCTTGGCATCCTGCTCACGCCTAATGGTGCGCGGCACAACTCTCTCTTCATAGCCCCTGAACTTCATTTTGCCGTAGGGCTCGCTTGGCAGCCCTCTCTTGTCCACCTCGGCGAGATAGGCGTCCACCATCCTCCTGAGCGCCTCAGATTCGCTCACAGCGGACTGCTTAGCCGCATCCCTGAGCTTCCTGCCCTGTTCTGCTGTCATCGAGAAGTAGACGGTTGTGTAGTTGGTATACCGAGCGGAGAGCTTCTTAACGCTCTGTCGATTATAGGGTAACGTGGCTTGCAGGTGTACTTTGATACTTTCTCCCCATTTGAGTTGGAACGATATGCACGGTCCCGGTGTCGACGAACGCCCGCTTGAGCCGCTCCTCGATCGGGCCGCGCTCGCCAAGGAGCAGCGAGCGCAGGAGCCCGGCGTCGCGCGCCGAGAAGGCGGCATCGATCAGCCGCTCCCAGCGCCGACGCAGGGCAAATACCGCGGCGAGGAACGGCGAGCCGCGGCCGTGCGCCAGCACGACGAACCCGTCGAAGGGCCGCACCCGCAGCATCCCGTGGATGCGCTCGCGCGCGAGTGCGGCGCGCCAGTCGTACTCGCCGGGGTTGCCCGGGGGCGGCACGCGGGACCACTCCCCTTCGACGAGGAGCTCATCGCCGTAGGCGAGCGG
>MHGT01000013.1:15361-20967 GCA_001805695.1 Omnitrophica WOR_2 bacterium RIFCSPHIGHO2_02_FULL_67_20
CTCGGTGCGCCGGTGCCGCAGCCGCAGCACCGCCCGGAGGCGGGCGGGCTCGCCCGGCTCGAAGAACCCCGTGGGGTCATGAGCCACGACCGCGTGCACCCGGACCGGCTGGGGCTCCTCAGGGACCTGCGCCGCCAACCGGGCGTCGGGATGCGCCGACCAGGCCGCCACCCGCAGCGCGCCGAGGCAGCCCCAGAGCAGGAGGAGGGCGATGATTCCAGACCGGGCATGCCTCCTTCCCCACAGCGCCACGCCGGCGCTCACGACGCCCACGACAACGAGACTCCATGGAGGAATCCACGCGGACATTCCGACGAGGATCCCCGCGAGGAACGCGAGCGTCACCGGCACGAGCGGCGCCTTCATCCGGCTGTCATCGGCGTAATCAGCTTTTCCAATCGGTGTAATCACACACAAAAAAACGCAGGGGAGAGCGTCTCTCTCCTGCGTGTCAGATTGTGGTGGAGCGACCACGTCGGCCGCCGCTAGCCGCCGGTACTCCCTCCCTAAATACGGCGGCCGACGGCTATTTTACCACGGGATGTCTCCCGTCACGCTCCAAAGGGCCATTCCCCGCCATCGACCGTGAAGGCGCAGTCGTGCTCGAAGCAGGGCTCATGTTTGTCCAGGCAGTTGACAACCCTCCAGGTGCCGTCGGCCTGCTTCATGAGGATGGCCCACACTTCTTTTTTTAGGAAGGGGCAGCGCCGAGGGACATGCTTCACATCAGGCCGATCATTCATCACGGACACGCGCTCACCCATTTGATGGGTGCAGGAGGAAACGTCCATTGCCGCCTGTGAGATGACATTTGCTGATTCACTTCATAAAACGTCGGTGGTTCGTACGTCCATCCGGCTTTCAAACGCTTGTGTTCCGCTCGCAGCGTCGACCACACCAGCCGTCCTGCCAACGGCGCCGCCAACCGGGCCTTGATGCCGATCTCCCGCTGAATCTCCTCCAGCAGGGCGCTGAGTTTCTTGAACAGCGGAGGGTTCAATTCCCGAAACCATCGCCGGGCCGCCCAGAGTGTCGCAGGATACGTCACCACGAGCACTCTCGCCTCCCACGTAAAGCGATCCCGAATGCGCGGGTCGGGATGATGCTTGTAGCGCTTCCATCCCGCCAGGACCGTCCGCGCAATGCGCAACACACTCGGGCCGTTGATCTCGAAATCCCGCCGAAACGCCTTCAGAATGAACTCGGTTTCTTGCCCTCGCTTGATATGAGGATGCCGGTGCCTGAAGATGGACTGACCGTGCACATCCCCTTCCTGGTATTCATCGGGATCTAAGAGCGTCTGGTTGGCCAGGTGCTCCGCATAGAGCGCGGTGCCGGGAATGGGCGTATAGAGCATGAACTGGTGAAAGTCGCTGGCATGGCTGACGGCGTGCTCGATCACCTCATCGATGTTCTCCGGAGTATGCTCCTCAAGCCCGATGATGCTGGAGCCCAGGACCCGGATCCCGTGTGACTGGAGGGTGCGCACCAAGGCGCGGGTATCAATGCCCTGCAATTTGGCGTAGCGGCTGTTCTTGCCCTCCAGCCCCATCCAGACCCATGAGATGCCCAGCCGCACCAGTTGTTCGATGGGGTAGGATCGCACCACGTGCGCCGAGCTGAAGACGTACAGCGACCACGACTTGCCGTGTTCCTCGATCAGCTCCAAGAGCCGCAGGGCGCGCTTTTTGTGCAGCAGGAAGTTCTCATCCATGACAAAGAAGGAGCGGACCCGCATGCGCTGTTCGATGCCGCACATGATCTCGAACAACTCATCGCCGGTCTCATAGAAATTGATGAACTTGCCCTTGCCCCCGAACATCGCGGAGGTCGCGCAGAAATTGCATCCCATCGGGCAGCCGACGGAGGGGAGCAGGGTGGCGGCCACGTCGCGCCCGCTGTTTTTCACACCGAGCCCCATCGTCCGCGTGCCGATGGCGGAGGAGATCAGCGGATGACGGATCGGCTGCGTGACATCCTCGCCCAGGAACCGGCGAAACCACCGCACGCCTTCCCCTCGGACAATGTGGTCTGCGTCAACGCGCTCCTGGAGCTTCGGCGCGTTGGCGATATGCCCCCCCACGACAACGGTGGCGCGAGGCAAGTATTCCCGAACCAGGCTGCACATCTTCTTGACCTTTTCGAGATTCGGCAAAATCGAGCTGATCCCGACAATGTCATACTCGTAACTGCGCAGCTCGCTGATAAAGCGATCCAGCGTCGGGAAATCCAACAGGGTGCAGGGGGCGCCGATATTGGTCTGGACCAGCATGATGCCCCACGAGCGATGGAACATGCGCAAGGAAAACGGCCCCTCCGCGCGTGTGACCTGATTCTGATACAGCTCCATCGGATTCACGGCCCGGCTGCCGTACTCATCATCCCGGGCATATGGGCCAAACACGCTGGTCAGCAAGATCTTGGCGCGCGAACCCAGCGGATGGACAGCGGCCGGATCACGGACCGCGTGGAGCGCGTGCTCATTGGCGTCCATGCGATTTCCTCATCTTCATCATCCCGCTACTCCCTCTGCAGTGGCCTGGGAGGAGGGTATCGCCCTCCTCCCCGTGTGGCCAGCTAGCTCATCCGCGGCATCTCGCAAGGCCTCAACACAGCGATCGATCTCCCCTGGAGGCGTAAAGTAGCCCGGGCTGATCCGGACGGTCCCCTCAGGGAATGTCCCGATGGCTTGATGCGCACACGGGGCGCAGTGCAGCCCGGCCCGGACCGCGATGCCGTGGGTGCGATCGAGCCACTCCGCCACAGCGGCGGGTGAACAACCCGCGATATTCACGGAGACGACCGCGATACGGTGCTCCAGTGAAGAGGGGCCATAGACCGTGATGTGCTCATGTGCACGCAGCCCGTCAAGGAGCCGCTTCGTCAATGACAGCTCATGAGCCCGAATCCACGCGACACCGTACTGCAAAATGAACTGGACCGATTCACGAAGCCCCGCGAGCCCCAAGGTGTTGGGCGAGCCGGCTTCCAGGCTGTACGGCAGCGCCTCGGGCTGAAGCGGCAGTTCTGACAGCACCCCGGTCCCGCCTTCGCGCCACGGAGTGAGCTGCGTGCGTGGCCCGACGCAGAGCCCGCCAGTTCCCGGCAGTCCCAAGAGCGCCTTGTGCCCTGGAAAAGCCAACAAGTCGATGCAGGCGTCCTCCACATCAATGGGAACAGCGCCTGCTGTCTGGGCGGCATCGACCAAGAACACCGCCCCGTGCTCCCGCACCATACGCCCGATCTGGGCAACAGGCTGCAGCGAGCCCGTCACATTCGACGCGTGAAGAACCGCCACCAGTTTCGTGCGAGCCGACAGCGCTCTCTGGATGTCAGCTGGGTCGATGAATCCCTCGGAAGAAGCCGCAACCCGGGTCACCTGGATCAGCCCCTTGCGCTCCAGCCGATTCAGCGGGCGCGCGACGGAGTTGTGTTCGAGGACCGTCGTCACCACATGGTCGCCGGGCCGCAGGCTGCCCTTGATGGCCATGTTGAGCGCATCGGTGGCGTTGAGCGTAAAGATGATGCGGCGCGGCTCCTTCACGCCAAACAGCTCCGCCAACAGCGCTCGGGTCTCCTCCAATACCGCCTCCGCCTCTTTCGCCATCCGGTAACTGCCCCGGCCCGGGCAGCCGCCAAACCGCTCCAGGTACCCCCGCAGTCGTTCGTAGACCCGCGGCGGCTTTGGAAACGATGTCGCTGCATTGTCCAGGTACACGGCCATCACCTTGAGCGCCTCTCCAGCTTAGCTTCATAGGCTATTGCAAACTCGAAAGAGGTTCTATGAGCCGCGTCAGTCAACCGGACATGCGGCGTGCCGTTGCATAATCTTCCGGCGTATTCACATTGAAGAAGCTGCGGGCTTCCGGATCGAGCCGTGCGATCTGTTCGGGCCCGATGACGCGAGCGCGCACGTTCGGCACGAGGGCGCGGAGATCCCACTGCTGCATGCGGAGTTGCTCCTCAATAGCCGGTAAGACAGGCTTGCGGTAGACCGCATGGAGGGGCTGTAGCCCCTCGCGCGTTCGGGGAATGACCAGATCCCACCCCTCGGCCTGCCGGATGAGAAATTGGATGAGCGCCGGATTCAACAATGGCGCGTCGCAGGCACAGACGAAACACTGCTCATGTGCCGCAAGTGTGAGACCCGTGTAGAGTCCCCCAAGCGCATGCGCACCCAGGACGAGATCCTCCACGACGCGGGCGTGTAGATAGGAAAAGGGGGCTGCGTCCTTCGCCGCCACGATGATCTCATCGGTGACGGGCCGCAGCGTATCAATAATATGCTCAATCAAGGTGCGATCGCCCCATGGCAGATGCGCTTTGTCTTGGCCCATGCGCCTGCTTGCGCCGCCGGCCAAGATGACTCCGGTGACCGCTTTAGTCATTGGAGGTCCTGCGAGATGCTGAGAAGCCCGTGACCCAGATTGAGAGCTCGTACAGGGCGAGCATCGGCACCGCCAGCAGCAGGAGCGTGGCCACATCTGCGGTGGGTGTCAGGATGGCGGCAGCGACGATGATGGCGACAACAGCGTGGCGCCATTTCTGGCGCAGCATGCGTGAGCTCACCAGTCCGAGCCGTGCCAGGACGAACATGACCAGCGGCAACTGGAACGCCAGGCCGCACGACAGGATCACCATGGTCGTAAAGGAGAGGTACCGGCTGATGGACATGACCGGTTCCAACTGATCGCGACCAAAGCTTAAGAGGAACCTCAGCGACACAGGCAGCAACGCCCAGTAGGCAAACGCGCCGCCGGCCAAGAACAATAGGCTCCCCCCCCAGATGAACCCAAACCCGTAACGCCGCTCACGAGCGGTCAGGCCCGGGCTGATAAACGCCCACACCTGAGCGAGGATCACGGGGGCCGAGAGGAACAACCCGACCGTGATCGCCACTTTCATGTAGGCCAGAAACGCTTCAGGAGGGCTGAAGAAGACGAGCCGCCCAAGCGCAGGACCGGCCGGTCGCTTGAGCCACTCAATCAGGCGGCCGGTCCAGGCAAAACTGATCATGGATGCCAGAGTGATGACGACCAGGCACCCCCATAAGCGTTTCCTCAGCTCTTCCAGGTGTCCGACGATGGGAAGCCGCCGCGCGTTGAGCGCGCGCTGGCGGGGTCCCTCGGCAGACGCCATCCTGGTTGTCGATGGCTCAGTCACTGGAGTGTCCATGGATGCAGGGCGCGTGCAGGCGCGTGCCATCAGCGGCTATCGCAGTCTTCCAAATGGGAGCCTCGCGCTTGATCTCATCGATCAGAAACTGGCAAGCTTCGAAGGCTTCACGCCGATGCTCGGCGCGCACGCCGACGAATAACGCCAGGCGCCCCACCGGGATGCGGCCAACGCGATGTGTCACGCAGACCTCACGGACCGGCCAGCGCTGCCTGGCCTGCTCGACCAGCCGCGCGATGACGCGCTCGGCCATCGGCGCATAGGTTTCATACTCCAGGCACGCGATCGGCGCACCCCCTTCCTCGCGGCGGACAAGACCCTGGAACTCCACCGACGCACCCTCCACTCCTTCTATCGGGCAGGCGCGCCAGTCCGCGATGTCGATGGGATGGTCGGTCACGTACGGCATGGTCACCCCACCACCTGGCTCG
>MHGT01000013.1:20982-29410 GCA_001805695.1 Omnitrophica WOR_2 bacterium RIFCSPHIGHO2_02_FULL_67_20
CGGTCCTGGGCGTGCTCAGCACCATCTCTGCCTCTCCTGTACCCGCGAACAAGCGGCTGCTTCCCCACCACGCCCATCACGGCGGCTCGCCTCACCGAAACCCATGAAGCCGCCGTGTGAGCCAGGTGGTGGGGTCATCCGCCGCTGACAGGCGGGATCACGACGACCTCATCTTCGTCCTGCAACCGCACGTCGGCCGCCACGTACTCCTGGTTCACGGCCAGCCGCGACACGTCCAGCAGCGGCCCGATGCGCGGGTTGCGCTGCCGCAGCGCGTCAAGCAGCTCACGGCCCGTGGCCTCGGCCGGCAATGAGACCGTGAACTCGGACGCTCCAAGGTGATCCCTCAGTTGGGCAAAACACAACACCGTCACGGTCATGACCGCCGTCTGCATCGTCATGCGCGCCTCCGTGTCAGGGCGTTCCAACCAGCGCCTGCCGGGCGAATGCCAGACAGAATTCCGTAATCTGTGCGAGCTCTCGCTCAGTCAGCTCCCAGGCCGGCACTCCAATGTGACAACCCTGATCGTGCACCGCCAGGCGGCTCCCGGTGCCCGGTGCGATCAGGATCCGGGTCCCTGGCGCGCGCTTGAACCCCTCGATCAGCACGAGATCCGCCCACCCCGCCATGCGCCCGACCGCTTCTTGCATGGACAGCTCTTGCGGGGTGTGGAGAATCCAGACGGTCCGGTTGGGCGAGACCATCGCTACCGCCGAAGCACCAGCCTGGGCATGCCGCCAACTGTCCTTGCCCGGCGGCTCTAGCTCAACGCCGTGGTGCGCGTGCTTCACCGTCGCCACGCGCAGCCCGCAGGTCCGCAGCCGTGGAACCAATTGCTCGAGGAGCGTCGTCTTCCCGCTGTTCGACGGACCGGACACAAGGATCTGGGGCGGTGCCATTCGCTTACTCCTTGAACAGGAGGACCTGCACCACATCGCCCGCCGCCAGCTCCGCGCACGTCTCGGGGACCACCACAAAACCGTCCGCCTGGGCTAAGGCGTGCATCATCGCCGAGCCTTGCCGAGCCGTCGGGGCGGCCTCGAGCCAGCCGTCAGGCGAGGGCGCCATGCGCGCCGTCATGAAGTGCCGGCGATCGTCCTTCTTGCGGACCGAGGCGGTCAGCCGGGCGGTCCCATAGCGCGGCTGCGCCTGCGCCTCGCCCTGGAGCCGACGCAGCAAGGGCTCGATGAAGGCCAGGAAGCCGACGACGCAGGAGATCGGGTTGCCGGGCAGCCCGAAGACCCACGTCGCGCCTCGTCGGCCGCAGAGGATGGGTTTGCCCGGTTTCATCGCGACTCGCCAGAAGAGCGTGTCCATGCCAAGGTCGCGTAATACCTCCTTCACGTGATCGTGCGCGCCCACCGACACCCCGCCAGAGATCAGCAGGACATCCGCCCCCAGTCCTTCGCGCAAGCGCTGCGCGATGGCCGACGGATCGTCGGGCGTAACACCGAGATCCTCGCACGCGCTGCCGGTCTGCTGCACGAGCGTGCGCAGGACGATGCGGTTGCTGTCATAGATCTGCCCGGGCCGCAGGGCTTGGCCGTCCGTCACGAGCTCGCTGCCGGTGGCGACCAGGCTCACGCGCGGCGCGCGATGGACGCCGACCGTCGAAATCCCGCTGTTAGCTAAGAGGCCCAGCCGCTGGACGTTGAGCCGCAGACCAGCTGTCAACAACACGTCGCCGCGGCGCACGTCTTCGCCGCGACGGCGGATGTGCGTGCCGCGCGGCACCGGCTCGCGAACCTCCACGACGTCGCCGCGGAGCCGGCCGGCTTCCAGCATGAGGACCGCATCAGCGCCGGACGGGAGGGCCGCGCCCGTCATGATCTTCACGGCCGTTCCGGATGCGACCGGCGTCTCCTGCCAGCCGCCCGCCGCCACTTCACCGGCGATCGTCAACTGCACCGGCTGCTCGGCGCAGGCCACCTGGGTGTCGGACGAGCGCAGCGCATAGCCGTCCATCGCCGAGTTGTCAAACGGCGGCAGGTCAACCGGCGCGATGACGTCTTCCGCCAGCACCGATCCCAAGGCGCCGGCCAGCGATCGCCGCTCGCTGGGCAGCGGCTGTGCGGCCGAACGGATCAGGCTCCAGGCCTCCTCGACGCTGATCATCCCACCACCTGTGTGGTTTCGCCTTTGGCGAAACAGGTCGCTGGCATCTCCTGGTAATGTGCCGTCCGGTGCCAGCGACCGGCCTGCGGCCAACACACAGGTGGTGGGATCATCCTAACGCGATCCCCACCTTCAACAGCTTCACCACCGCCATGAGCAACACGATGGCGAGCACGCGATTGAGCGCGGCACTCGAAAATCGGCCCGCACCCATCCGCGATCCGATCAACGCGCCCAGCGCCGCAGCGATCACCAGCGGCCACCACACCCCGAACTCGACCGCGCCCTTGAACCAGCGCCCAGCCAGGCCGGCCGCAGAGTTGACGAAGATGAAGCACGCAGAGCACGCCGCAGCCTGCCGCGGCGTGGCCCCCCGTAGGAACAGCACCAACGGACTGAGAAAAATGCCTCCGCCGATGCCGAGCGCACCCGACAACCATCCGATCACCGCCCCCGAGACGAGTGCGACCAGCCCGTGCGTGGGCCGCAGCGCGGCGGCTCCTTGCAGAGGTCTGGCCAGGAGACGGACAGCGGCCAGCAGCAGTGCGGCGGCGAGCAGGAGGCTATAGGCCCGCAGGGGCAGCGGGGTCAGTCCTCCCAGGAGCGCTGCCGGCACCGAGGCGAGCGCAAACGGCCACACGAGGCGTCCTGAGAGCTGGCCTATTCGCACAAAAGCCCACAGCCCGATGCCGGTGACCAAGAGGTTCAGGGTGAGGGCCGTGGTCGCCATCTGGGTCGGCGCGATGCTCCCGGGAACCAGCGACAAGCAGGCCAGGTAGCCGGAAGCACCCCCATGGCCGACCGAGGAGTAGAGTGCCGCCACCAGCAAGACGCTAATGATGAGCCACAGCGGCAACGGAGCTATGGGAGTCTCCTGCGATCATCGACAGCGCGTGGGGCAAGAGCGGGATGAGCACGCGCAGGCATTCTTCCACAGCGCTCGGGCTGCCCGGCAGATTCACGATCAGCGTCCGGCCCCGCAGACCGGCGATCCCGCGCGAGAGCCATGCGAGGGGGTTGTGCTGAGCCGTCGCGACGCGCATCGCCTCCGGCAAACCCGGCACCTCGCGCTCGATCACCGTGCGGGTGGCCTCTGGCGTGACGTCCCGAGGCCCTAAGCCGGTGCCACCCGTCGTCACGATGAGCGCCAGCTTCAACCGATCCGCCAACTCAATGAGCTGCGTTTGAATCTGCGCGCGCTCATCGGGCACGAGGACAGCCTCCCTCACGACACACCCAGCCTCCTCCAAGAACCGACGGATCAGCGGCGTGGTCGTGTCTGCCCGGGCGCCCTGAGAGCGCGTATCGCTGACGGTCAAGATACCTGCTTGCCACGCCATCCTACGCACCCTTCTCCACGGCTGAACGCCGCTTGGCTCGCTCCCGCACCAACTCGATCCAGAGCAGCCCTGCAGACAGCCCCACAAACGCCACCCCCACAGCGATGCTGACCGCAAACGGGACCTCGTACGTTCCGACCCGCACGGGAACTCTGAAGAAGAACCTCGCCAGATGGAGCAGTCCGGCAATACCGAAGAACCCTGACACCCACGTCGCCCACCAGCACCGCTTCCACATGGTTATTTTCTCCTCCAGATCCCGCTCTTGCCACCAGACTTGCTCACCAGATACAGCCGGCGAATCACGATGCCCCGCTCAACCACTTTGCACATGTCATAGACCGTCAGCGCCGCGATGGCCGCGGCCGTCAAAGCCTCCATCTCCGGACCGGTGGGTGCTGTCGTGGTCACCTCCACCTCGATGATGACACGCCGTCCGTTCAGTCTCTGGCGTACCCGCACATGGCTGATGGGAATCGGATGGCACAAGGGGATAAGCTCCGCCGTCCGCTTGGTCGCGAGGATGCCGGCGACCTGGGCCGTCGACCAGACATCGCCCTTCGGCAGCTTGCCCGCTTTGAGCGTGGCGAGCGTGCGGGGCTTCATGACCAGCTCACACCGCGCCACGGCTGTGCGGACCGTCGGCGACTTTCCGCTCACATCCGCCATGCGCGCAGGTTCTCGCCGATGCCCAGCCGCCGTCATCCGATAGCCTCCAACGCCAGCCATGCAGAACCGAAGATTCCCGACCTCCCGTTGGGCCATCGTGTGTTGCTGCGGCTTCGCGGCCACGGTCTCCTGGATCAGCTGTGCGAGACGCTCATGGTGCACCGCTGGTCTGAGCGCCGGGAGGAGATCGACGGAGGATTCCTGATCCAAACAAGGGCGCAATTGGCCCGTCGCCGTCAGCCGAAGCCGATTGCACGCAGCACAGAAGGCCTGCGTCACCGCCCCGATGACGCCGACACTGCCTCGTGCGCCGGCCCATGCGTAGGCGCGCGCCGGCCCGCAGCCTGGCGGGCCATCGACGGGGCTCAACTCACCGAACGCGCTTAAACGCGCCAGGATCTCTTCAGACGGCACAAGCCGCTCCCGAGAGAAATACTCCCCAATCGGCATGAGCTCGATGAACCGGACATGCAGCGGCCGATCCACGGCCAGGCGCCCCATCTCGACGATCTCATCATCATTGACCCCGCGCATGACGACGACATTGAGCTTGACGGGATGGAGACCGGCGTCGAGCGCGGCGTCGATGCCTTCGTGGACATCCTCGATGGCGCCAAAGCGCGTGATGGCGTGAAACCGATCGGGCTGGAGCGTATCGAGGCTGATGTTCACCCGTCGAAGCCCAGCCCGTGCCAACGCCCGCGCATTGTGGGCCAGGAGCATGCCGTTGGTCGTCAGTGAGAGATCGGCCAGCTGCGGGATCGCGCTCAGCATCTGGACGAGGTCCACCAGGCCCTCGCGCACCAGCGGCTCGCCGCCGGTCAGCCGCACGTGGCTGATCCCAAGCTGCAGTCCAGCTCGCACAACGGCGGCGATCTCCTCGTAGCGCAAGACCTCTTCTCTGGGCATCCAGCGAACGCCGGTGGCCGGCAAGCAATAGACACAGCGCAGGTTGCACCTGTCTGTCACGGAAATACGCAGGTATCGGATTGTTCTGCCGAACCGATCACAGAGCATGGGATGATTCCCGTCGCACTCCTGAACAAACAAACCAACCCCCGTGGAGAAAGAGAGTTGGTTCCGTCATCCGAATTCCATCTCCTTTCCAAGTCCGCCACACTGCGTGGCGGATCCGCCAATCTTTGTGGCGGACACGAGGAGGTGAGGGCGTTTCCTTCCTCACCCGGTCCTGGCACATACAGCGCTCCAGGACAGGGGCCCGTTGGCCGTGCTCGGCACGAGGGTAGGCCAACAGGCTCGGAGAACCGAATTGTCTACTGGCGCGCGATCGTCACGCGCGTGGACGATGCCCCTTCTTTTTCCGTCGACACTGGCTCTGACATCAGCCGAATGGCTCCGAGATCATTCACGGCGCGGCACGCCTCGACGCACACGCCGCAGCCGTTGCACGCCGAGGCGATGACGAACGGCCGGCCATCATCCAGCACCATCGCCTCATCACGAAGGGGACACTGGAGATAGCAGGTTTGACAGGCGCTGCCACCCCAGGCCAGACAATTCGCCAGATCAATCACCGCGATCTGTTGGGCGGTTGACGGGTGCTCAGCGACGCTCATCAGTGCCAGCGCCATCGTCTGGTTGAGCGCCGCCCGGATCCCGCCGAGCAGATGCCGCGGCGCCAACCCGAGGAACTCGCGCCGATTGACGGCATCGGATGTGCCGTGGCCGTCTGATGTCATCCCACCACCTAGCGCAGCCCGCCTGCGGCGGGCCCGCGCCGTTCGACAAGCCTTCGCCACAATGCTCTGATCCCTTCGCCACCAGCGACGCGGACCAAGCCGGCTGCAATGTCGTGCTGCCGATGGCCGGCTTGGGCGCTAGGTGGTGGGATCATCTGACGGCGCACACTCGTGCGCGGTAGAGGTCCGCGCACTGCACGCACGCGCCTTGGGCCGACGTCCAGTCAGGGTAGTCGGCGTGGATCGCCTGCGCGATCGGCGCCCATTCGCCATCCCATGCGCGAACTCCGTCACGCGTGGGGAAATGGCACAGGGGGCAGCGCACCCCTCCGGCGCCAATCATCCGGGTGAGGCGCTCATCCTTCGCCAACTCGAGCAGCTCGCGTTGTGTGCAGCGGTCCCGGCTGCCAAGATCCTGAAGCACCGCTTCGTACCGCTTCGGCTCCCACGAGGCAAATGCCTGGTCAAGCCCCCGGCGGCTCCTTTCAGCGCCAGGGAGAGGCCAGCCTCTGCGTCGCATCCGGCCACCCACAAACAGGTTCCAGAGCAATCGGAAGCGCTCCCGAATCAAGTCATTTTCCGTGTCGCACTCGCCGCCGAACTCTGGATGCGGCTCGTAGGCAAAGGCCGGATCGAGCATATCGCAGATGTGCATCAGCTCATGCCGCAAGAAGGCCACCAGCTCATCGCGGTTCAGACAGCGGGCGGCTTGCAGGCCCAGCAGCAGCGTGGTGGAGGCTTCGATGGACGCGCGTCCGGGGGGTGCCGGGCGCACGTAGAGCTCCACGCGTTCCTCCTTGCGGCTCCAAACGCGTTGGACCCTCGCCATCTGGACAAGTGCTGCCACCAGTGGACACTCGTCGAACCGCTTCGTCACAAGCTCGGCAAATCCCAGCGCGTGGAAATAGCGCTCTGCCAACTGCTGAAATCGCGCGTCGCGCTCGTCTGCCGCGCCGCTGGCGCCATACAGGCTGCTGCGCTGGGCATGAAACACCGCGGCCATGTGGCGATCACCGCAGGCTCTTCGACGCTTCAGCTCAAGGAAAACCGCCTCTTCGACCAACGCAGGATCAAACTGGATCTCAATCCCACCACTTGGCGGGGGATTGCCTGCGGCAATCCCGGCCCCACTGGGGCCAGCCTCCGGCTTACCGACAGGTGGTGGGACCATCGGCACTTCCTGGTTGCACCGCGCAGGCCGCGCATCCTACTTCATCCCGTTCCTTGGGGAGCCGCAGCGGCAGATCGCGAGAGCCGGCGGGAATCCCCAGGTGCTGGCAGTCCTGCACCAGCCATGCCAAGGCCGCCTCGGCGACCGCTCCCAAGACCCCCTGCTCAGCCGCCCGTAAGAGCCGTAAGCAGAAGGCCGGGCCCCAGCGGCCGAGATGATCGGACAGGAAGCGCCGGGCCGCCGCCTCGCATACGTCTGCCCGCTCCTGACTTGCCTCATCGAGTGCGCAGGCTTGCTTGTAGAGTAGGTACTGCAGAAATTCGCATTCCGTCACGATGTGATCCACGCGCTCATGCGATGCCAAGGACGCGCGCAGGCCGAAGGCTTGATAAAACGCCGCAATATCGCCGAGCTCTTGCGGCTGCCGGTGGCTGTGTTCTTCCCCGTATTCGAGTTCGTAGGGCGGCGCCGCGCTCTGCACGGAGTGCCCAAAAACCCGCTCATGCTCATGTGTCCATTCGGTCATTGACGCGACACCCAGTGCCGTGACCAGACGTCGAACGGCATCGGGTAACGACCCCGCGTCTTCCTTTTCCTTCCCCAACATCTCGACGACGTCAATCAGCCGGCGATGCTCCTGGCGCGCCAACCACTTCACGGTCTCCGCACCCGGATGCCGTAACACCACCGACAGCGCGTGATACATAGCGCTCCGCGCCAGCAGCATCTCGATGGGCTGGATTGCGCTCTGACCCACGTTGCCACTTTGCCACTCAGCCACTTTGCCACTCCTCAGATGGAGTTCTGGTGCGTCGCCGGACGCACGTGAAAGGGTTCCTCGACTTGGGTGCGCACCAGCTCTTTCCCGTCCTCGCCATAGCCGATGATCGTGTCGTTGTACATCACAAACGGTCTGCCGTGCGTCGTCGTCTCGTAGACCTTCGGCCCCTCTTGGATGTCATAGCGGAAGATGATGCGGTTGGTTCGGCGGAAGAGCTGTAACACGGCCAACAGCTCCCGATCCGGGGCCAGGTACTTCGCGATCGCCTCACCCACACCGGGCCCGAACATTTGCGCAAGATACCGCCGGGGCACCCAGCGGGGAGGCATGTAGAACCCGTTGGGGGCTGTCCCGAACTGCGGGTACAGCGGCAGGGCGACCTTGGCCACCTTCACCAGGTAGTAGATGGGGTTGTAACGATCCTCGACCCAACTGCCGTCCTTGTTCATCTTCACCAGCCCCTGCAAGCGGATCTGCCCGATGCAGGCCGCCATGCAGCGCGTCTCCATCGGCCGACCGCCGGTCTCCGGGTCCGTGCCTTCGATGCGCGGATAGCAGCCGATGCATTTCTCGCTGACCCGCGTGCTCGGACGGTACATCGCTTTCTTGTAGGGACACGCTTCCACGCACTTGCGGTAGCCGCGGCAGCGC
>MHGT01000014.1 GCA_001805695.1 Omnitrophica WOR_2 bacterium RIFCSPHIGHO2_02_FULL_67_20
TGCGGCGGCCGGACCCCGGCATGCGGACGTGAGCGGCGTTGCGGCAATTGTTCCAGCGGCAGGCACAGGCTCCCGGGTTGGAGGACGGCGGAACAAGCTGTTTCTGCCGCTCGCCGGTGAGCCGCTCCTCGCGCATACGCTCCGGGCGCTCCAGGCCAGTGCCGCCGTGCGATGGATCGTCGTGGCGATACGGCCGGAGGACCGGGTACCGGTCGACGCGCTCCTGCGCCGCTGCCGGGTCACCAAGGCGCTGCCGCCCGTGCCGGGCGGGGCGTCGCGCGCAGAATCCGTGGCCTCCGCCTTTGGCGCTCTGCCCGCCGGTGTCACGTGGGTGCTCATCCATGACGGCGCGCGGCCGTGCCTGGCCCAGGCGCTTGTGTCGCGGGCGGTCGGCGAGGCGAAGCGGCACGGCGCCGTGGCGTGCGGCTTGCCCGCGTCGCTGACGGTGAAGGCGGCGGACGAAGAGGGCCGGGTTCGGGTGACGCTCGACCGCGAGGGGCTGTGGTTCGTCCAGACCCCGCAGGTGTTCCGGCGGGACTGGTTCGGCGAGGCGCTCTCACGGACCGGATTCAGTCGCACCAGAGGCAACGGCCACGCCGCGCGAACACTCGAGCGATTTCCGGATGATCCCACCACCTGTCTGCTGGCCGAAAGGCCGGCTGACATTCGTCAGCCGTCTGCCTTTGGCAGACCAGACAGGTGGTGGGATGACGCCGCCCTGATGGAGGCGGCCGGGTTCGCCGTGCGCATGATCCAGGGCGATCCGCTGAACATCAAAGTCACGACGAAAGAAGACGTCATGCTGGCAGAAGCGATCTTGCGAAGCAGGACCCCGGGATCCCATGAGAGTCGGAATCGGCTACGACATCCATCGGCTCGTTAGCAAGCGGCCCCTCGTCCTCGGTGGCGTGAAGATTCCCTACCACAAGGGGTTGATGGGCCATTCCGACGCCGATGTGCTGGTCCATGCTATTATCGATGCCTTGTTGGGAGCGATCGGCGATGGGGATATCGGCCACCATTTCCCTTCTAGCAAGCCGGCCTACCGGGGCATCTCCAGTTTAGCATTATTGAAGCGCGTTGGAGACCGCGTCGAGGAAGACGGTTTTGCCATCGCCAACATCGACACGACAGTCATCGCTGAGCAGCCGAACCTGAACCTCTTCAAGACGGCGATGGCGCAGACGATCGCGCGCACGCTGGAGCTGCCGGAGAACGCCGTGAACATCAAGGCGCATACGAACGAAGGGTTGGGCGCTGTCGGGCGCGGCGAGGCGATGGCTGCACACGCGGTCGTCCTCGTGGAGTAACGACCATGACGCTGTGGTACGTTGTCGGCGCCCTCGTCCTCCTCGTCGCGGTCCTGGTCGTCGTGCGAGTGCTCTTCGCGGCGGAAATCCGCGCCTGCTTTGAGCGGGACCCCGCAGCCCGCAATCTGGTCGAAGTCCTGCTGACCTATTCCGGGCTCCACGCGCTCATCGTCCACCGCCTCGCGCATGGGCTCGACCGGCTGCGCGTACCCGTCCTGCCGCGGCTCCTCATGACGGCGGCGCGGTGGCTCACCGGTGTAGAGATCCACCCCTCGGCGGTGATCGGCCGGGGCCTCTTCATCGACCACGGGATGGGGGTCGTGATCGGCGAGACCGCCGTCATCGGCGACAACGTCACCCTCTTCCAGGGGGTGACGCTGGGCGGCACCGGCAAGGAGCGCGGCAAGCGCCACCCGACGATCGGCAACCACGTCGTCATCGGCACCGGCGCCAAAGTGCTGGGGAACATCACCGTCGGCAGCCACTCGATGATCGGGGCCAACGCCGTCGTCGTCCGAGACGTGCCCGAGCACTCCACTGTCGTCGGCGTGCCCGGCCGCATCGCGCGGACGAAGGACCGCGATTTCCTCGGCATCAACCTGGACCATACGCACCTGCCAGACCCGCTGGCCGAGCGCCTCGAAACGCTCCAGCACGAGATCGACGCGCTCGAACGGCATCTCAAAGAGCACCGCAAGTCGCAGTCCTGATGGGGTCAGACCCCAATCGTGAAACTTGCCAACTTCTGAGCGTGGGGTCTGACCCCGCATGAGTCTGCGCCTCTACAACACCCTCACGCGTTCCTTGGAGCCCTTCGAGCCGCTGGCACCGCCCAAGGTGGGCCTCTACGTCTGCGGCCCGACGGTCTACGACGACCCGCACATCGGCCATGCCCGTAGCGCGTACATCTTCGACGTCCTCCGCCGCTACCTGAAGCACAGAGGCTACGACGTGACCTTCGTCCGGAACGTGACGGACGTGGATGACAAGATCATTGAGAAGGCTCGGCAAGAACTTGGGACACAGGATGCAGGACACAGGACCCAGGATCTGAAAGCGAAGTGCGAGGAGGTAGCGGAGCGCTACCTCAAAAGTTACCACGATGTGCTGGGCCGCCTCGGCATCGCCGCTCCTGATAGGGAGCCAAAAGCGACGGGACACGTCCTTCCTGATTCGAAGAACGTTGAAGCGACGAAGAAGATCGACGCCTCGATGACGGGGTGTATCAGCCAGCTCATCACGAAGAATATGGCGTACCCGGCTGGGGGCGACGTCTATTTTTCCGTCCGCCGATTCGCGGAGTATGGGAAGCTGTCAAATCGCTCTCCCGATGACTTAAAGGCCGGCGCGCGAATAGAGCCGGGGGAGCATAAAGAGGATCCCCTCGATTTCGCCCTCTGGAAGGCAGCGAAACCCGATGAGCCGTCTTGGAATAGTCCGTGGGGACCTGGACGCCCTGGCTGGCATATTGAATGCTCTGTCATGAGCACCGCCTACCTCGGGGACGCCTTTGATATTCACGGCGGCGGCGTCGACCTCGTCTTTCCCCACCATGAGAACGAAATTGCCCAAGCGCGCGCGCTCGGGAAGCCCTTTGCCAAATATTGGATCCACAACGGCCTGCTGACGGTGAACGGCGAGAAGATGTCAAAATCTCTCGGAAATTTCATTACGGTGGATGCTGTACTGAAAGAATGGAATGAACCTGATGTTCTCAAAATGTTCTTCTTAGGGACACATTATCGAAACCCCATTGATTACAGCGTTGAGAACCTTCGAGCGTCCTTTGAACGCCTGAAGAACCAGGTTCATTTCTTGCGAATCGCAAGCTTACTCGAAGTCGGAATTGAACCACCAAGCAAACTGCCGCAGGAGATACTAAGGTTAGAGCATGAGTTTACCGAAGCCATGGACACTGATCTCAATACACCTGGCGCGCTGGCGGTACTAGATAAGCTGGTGAAAGCTGGTCAGCGACTTATTCAGGATGCGGCCACCGCGTATGAGAAAGGCGACGAAGTACAGCGGAATCACAGAACGGGTGGCATTGTTTCAGTTAGCCACACTCTACGACGTCTTGGAGAGGTGCTAGGTTTATTTGGGAGCGTTGGGGCATTCAAGCTTTCAGAAGAAGATAGGCGGCTGATCGACCAGCGCGAGGCAGCGCGGAAACGCAAGGAATTTCAACTCTCTGATCAGATTCGCCAAAAGCTTTCGGCGAAAGGGTATGTGGTCGAGGATACGCCTGACGGACCAATCGTCTATCCGAAGTCCTAAATGGAACCGCCAATGCACCTTAACATTCCAAGGAGGCGGTTCCATGTACCCCGAGCAAGCGAAGCGCGTCGAGGGGTACCCTTCGACAGGCTCAGGGTAAATGCGCCCCTCAGGTTACGGTGCATTTGGGGGTGCATTTAGGTACCAGCCGCAATATGAATATGAAAGGTGACTGTCACTTTGAACTTTGAACGGCGCCAGGTGCCATGAGGCACGGTTTCTTCATCACGCTCGAGGGTCCTGAAGGCTCCGGCAAGTCGAGCCAGGCGCGCTCACTGGTCCGGACGCTGCAGCGGAACGGCCGGAAGGTGACATTCCTCCGGGACCCGGGCTCGACGGCGCTGGGACGCGCCCTGCGGCGCGCGCTGCTGCACACCTCGGCCGAGCTCTCGCCGCTGGCCGAAGCACTCCTCTTCATCGGCGGGCGGGTGGCGCTCGTTGAAGAGCGCGTGGCACCGGCCCTCGCGCGGGGGCGGGTGGTGGTCTGCGACCGGTTCCATGATTCGACCATCGCGTACCAGGGCTATGGAGGCGGCGTCGATCCGGCCTGGCTCGACCGGCTCGGCCGGCGGGCCATCGGCGGTATCGTGCCGGACCTGACGGTGCTGCTGGATGTGCCGGTGGAGCGGGGATTCGCCAGGCTGCGCCGCCGGCATGACCGCATGGAGCGCAAGACGCGCCGGTTCCACCACCGCGTGCGCGCCGGCTATCTGAAGCTGGCCAAGTGCGATCCGAGGCGGTTCGTCGTTGTTGACGCCTCCCGCTCGCCCCGTGCAGTACAACGACAGATCGAACTTATTGTGCTCAGGCGCATTCGGGTTCTTGCCCCGAGCCCCGAGCCCCAAGCCCCAAGCGGTAGATAGATGGCCTGGAACGACGTCTACGGACACGACGACGCCAAGCGGCTCCTCCGCGTCCATCTCGCCTCCCGCGAGGTGCCGGGCGCCTACCTCTTCGTTGGCCCGGAGGGGGTCGGCAAGCGGAAGCTGGCCCTTGAAATGGCCAGGGCGCTCAACTGCACCGCGGAAGAAGGCCAGCGTCCTTGCGATCAGTGTCCCACCTGCGCCCAAATCATGAAAGGCGGCCACCCGGACGTCCATCTCTTGCTGCCTGGCGGAGCTTCCGATCAGGTGAAAATCGAATCGGTGCGGCAGCTCCTCGGCCGGTTCGCCCTCCGGCCCTTCAACGCCGCGGTCCAGGTCGCACTCATCGATGGAGCGCACCGGCTGACGGAGGAGGCGGCCAACGCCCTCCTCAAGGCGTTGGAGGAGCCATCGCGTTCCGCCCGCTTCCTCCTGACGACTTCGCGGCTGGCCGACTGTCTGCCGACGATCGTGTCGCGCTGCCAGCTCGTCCGGTGCGGGCCGCTGCCGGCCGATGTGGTGAGGCACCTCCTCACGGACCTCCACGGCTGCGATCCGCGGACCGCGGAGGCAGCCTCGCGCCTCTCGGCGGGCAGTGTTTCCAGGGCGCTGGAGCTGGCCGGGCGGTGGGACGCCTACCAGCGCACACTCGCGCGCCTGGGGGCCGAGCAGCTCCAGACCGAGTGGCTCGAGCGGGGGCTTCCGGAGACGCGCCAGGAGGTCGCCCAGCTGTTGGAGGAGATGACGGCGTGGCTGCGCGACGTCGCGGTGGCGGCCGCCGGATCTCCGGAGCAGATTGCGCATACCGAGCACGGCGAGGCGCTGCGCACGCAGGCCGCCGCCATGGACGTGGACCGGTGCGTGGACACCGCCTTCGAGCTCTTGAGCCTGCGCGAGTCGCTGGAGCAGTTCGTGAGTCCGCGGCTCGTCGCCAGCCTCGCACGGGAAAAATGGCTCTCACTCCTAGGGGCGTAGGGCGAAGGGTGGGGGGCGAAGGGACATCACGTAGTACCCCTTCGCCCTTCGCCCTTAACCCTTCGCCATCGTGAATGTCGAAGACGCTTTATCTCACCACGCCGCTCTACTACGTGAACGCAGCACCCCACATCGGGCATTCCTACACCAATATCGCCGCCGACTGCCTGGCGCGCTACCACCGGCTCCGCGGCGAGGAGGTCTTCCTGCTCACCGGCACCGATGAGCACGGCCAGAAGATCGCGCAGGCCGCCGCGGCGGCGGGCAAGCACCCGCAGGAGTTCGTGGACGGCGTCGTGCCGCAGTTCGAGGGGCTCTGGAAGACCCTGAACATCTCCTACGACGACTTCATCCGCACGACGCAGGAGCGCCACGTCACCGCGGTCCAGGCGATGCTGACCACACTGCACGCCGACGGCAAGCTGAAGCGGGCGGTGTACCAGGGCTGGTACTGCACGCCGGATGAGACGTTCTGGACCGAGGGAGAGCTCGGGCGGGAACCGGGGACGGCCGGGACGCCTGCGTGCCCGAGCTGTCAGCGTCCGCTCGAGCAGACGACGGAGGAGGGCTGGTACCTGGAGCTGCGCGCGGCCCAGCCGTGGCTGAAAGCCTTCGTGTCGTCGCATCCGGCGTTTGTGCGGCCGGAGAGCCGCTACAACGAGCTCAGAAGTTTGCTGGAGCAGCCGCTGCCGGAGTACCTGTGCATCACGCGGCCGCGGAACCGGGTTCCCTGGGGCATCGAAGTGCCCTTCAGCCGGGAGCACGTCGTCTACGTGTGGATCGACGCGCTCTTCAACTACATTACGGCGCCCGGCTACGTGTCGGAGCCCGCCCGCTTTGCGGGGCTGTGGCCGGCCGACCTCCACGTCATCGGGAAGGACATCCTTCGTCACCACGCGCTCTACTGGCCGATCCTGCTCAAGGCGCTCGGCTTCCCGGATGAGTGGATGCCGACGATGATTTTCGCCCACGGCTGGTGGAAGGTCGGCGAGCAGAAGATGTCGAAGTCGATGGGCAACATCGTGGACCCGACGGTGGTGGTCGGCCGCGTCCTGGCGGACCAGCCGTTCGCGGCCGACGTGTACCGCTACTTCCTCCTCCGGGAAGTGCCGTTCGGACAGGACGGCGCCTTCTCCGAGAGCGCACTCTTCACCCGGCTCCACGCGGATTTGGCCAACGACCTGGGCAACCTCGTCAACCGCACGCTCTCCATGCTCGAGCGCTACTGCGCAGGCCAGATTCCGCAGCCGGGCCCGGTCGGCTGCGCGGTGGAGGACGAGCCGCTGCAGCGCGCCGCCGTCCAGCTGCCGGGCCGGGTGGAGGCGGCGATGGCGCGCATCGAGTTTTCCGTAGCGCTTGACGCGGTCATGCAGGTGGTCAGCCAGGCGAACCGGTACATCGAAGCGACGGCACCCTGGAAGCTGGCCAAGGAAGAGGGGCATCTGAGCCGGCTGCACACCGTGCTTTACGTGCTGGCGGAGGTGGTGCGCATCATCGCCATTCTGCTCGAGCCGTTCATGCCGTCCGTGTCGCTGGAAATCTGGCGGCAATTCGGCTACGGAGATCAGCCTCGCCGGTGGCGCGACGCCTCCCAATGGGGATTGACCGACGCCGGCCAGCAGATCGGCAAGCCCTCCATCCTCTTTCCGAAGAACCAACAATCGCCCCCAGCCCCGAGCCCCCAGCCCCGAGCCTCTTGATGATCCAGCGCATCCTCCGGGGCCGCTGGTTGTACCTCCTGCTCGCGGCGGCCGTCTTAGTCATCTATACCGTGGGTTTGCCCGTGGAGATCGTCACGACCGTCGAGGAGCCCGCCCAGCTCTCCCGTTTCAATGAATCGCTCGAGTGGTGGCCGAAGGAGGTCGACGCGGTCGCGGTCCGGGATACGGTCCACGAGCGGCCGCTCCTGGGGGTCCTCCTCGCATTCCTCTCGCTGTTCATGGGCGGGATGCTGGTGGGGGGCCTGGTATTCTCGTGGTGGAGCCTCTTAAGCGGCCGGGCGCGGTCGCTGTGGGCCTTTTCGGGGCGGCGGCCGCCGGCCTGGTCATTCGCCGAGCTGGGACGCATCATGGCGCTGATGATCATCGCCTTCAGCCTCCTGCCGCTGATCCGGTTCGCGCCGCCGGTCCTGGCGCTGGGCCTCTCGCCCGGCTCGCACCGGTGGATCCCCCTCTCGGCGCTGCTCCTCGACGCGCTCCTCGTGGCGGCCATCTTCGCGTTCGCCTCGGGGAAGGGGATGCCGGCGTGGCGGGCGGTGGGGCTCTCGCCGCGGCGAATCCTCCCGTCGCTCGCGGAGGGGTTCAAGGGGTACCTCGTCGTCTTCCCCTGGCTGTTCCTGCTGCTCTTCCTGACCGTGGAGCTGATCCGGTTCTTTCATTGGAAGCCGCCCCTGGAGCCGATCCAGATGCTGCTGTTCCAGGAGCGCGACCCGCTCGTGATCGGCCTGCTCGTCGTGCTCTCGTGCGTCATCGGCCCCATCGCCGAAGAGCTCTTCTTCCGGGGCGTGCTGTTCGCGGCGGTGCGCCGTTACCTCTCGCGGGGCGGGGCCATCCTGGCGAGCGGCGCCGCGTTCTCGCTGATCCACACCAACCCCGTCGGCTTCCTGCCGATCATGCTCATCGGCTCGCTGCTCGCCTACCTCTACGAGCGCACGGGTTCGCTCGCCGCTCCGATCGCGGTCCACATCCTGCACAACACCTTCCTCATGAGCATCGGCCTCGTGGTCCGCTGGCTCGTCATGGAGTAAAGCTGCCTGCGTGTTACGTGAAACGTGTTACGTGTCACGTGACACGTGACAGGCGGCCGCGATACGCTAGTACACTCGTTGTGACGCAACACGTAACACCTGACACGTAACACGACGCTGATGTCTGGCACTGTCCACGCGCTGGGAGAAATCGGCCTCATCGCCCGGCTCAGCCGTCGGCTGCCGCGCGGCGCGTCGGTGGAGACGGGCATCGGAGACGACGCCGCCGTCCTGCGCCTGCCGTCCTCGCGGAGCGCGCTGAGGCTGCTCTTCGCCAGCGACATGCTGGTGGACGGGGTCCATTTCGTGCGTCGCCGCACGCCGGCCCGATGGATCGGCTGGAAAGCGCTCGCCGTCAACGTGAGCGACATCGCGGCCATGGGCGGAGAGCCGCGGTGGGCGGTCGTATCGCTGGGCCTGCCGCCCGACACACCGCTCCGGTTCGTGGATGAACTCTACGCCGGGCTCTCGCGCTGTGCGAGGCGGTTCGGGGTGTCGGTCGTCGGCGGGGATACGGTCCGCGCCGCGCGCGTCACGGTGGACGTCGCCATCGTCGGCACGGTCGATGCGCGGCGGGTGGTGCTGCGCCGGGGCGCGCGCGCGGGCGACCGGCTCTTCGTCACCGGGCGGCTGGGCGGCTCGCTGCGGAGCGGCCGGCATGCGCGGTTCACACCCCGGCTGGCCGAGGCGCACGAGCTCCTGCGGCGCGTGCGGCTGCGCGCCATGATGGACCTCTCGGACGGCCTGGCCTCCGACCTGTGGCAGATGAGCCGCGCCGGCGGCGTGCGGCTGCGCGTGGAGGCAGCGCGGGTGCCCGTGGCGCAGGCGGCCCGGCGATGCCGCCGCCGGGGATGCCGGTGCCGGGTTGAGCGGGGCTTGGGACCGGTGTATCATGCGCTCATGGACGGAGAAGATTTTGAGCTGCTCTTCGCCGTGAGCCCTGCCCAGGTCCGGCGGGTGCCCCGCCGCCTCGGGCGTTGCCCCGTCACCCCGATCGGCCGGGTCGTGTCGCGCGGTGTGGGCGTCGAGCTGGAGCATCCGGACGGCCGCGTGACGCCGCTGACGCCGGAGGGGTTCAAGCATTTTTAGCGCGAACAGCCGCGACGCATCATGGCAAAAGCGAAACAGCGTGATACGCAGACGGTCAGCGGGAACACCGAGCTGGTGAGCGGCTCGGTTGAAGAGACGCAGGCCGTCGGCGAGCGGCTCGGCCGGTGGCTGCGCGCCGGCGATGTGGTGGCACTCCGCGGCGAGCTAGGCTCTGGCAAGACGACGCTGGTCCAGGGTATCGCGCGGGGACTGGAGCGCGAGCCCGGCTCCATCAAGAGCCCCACCTTCGTCCTCATGCGGGAGTATCCGGGCGAGGTTCCGCTCATCCACGTGGACGGCTACCGCCTCTCGGGTGCGCCGGCGGCGGCGTGGCTGGACCTGGAGCTGCTCCTCAGCCCGCGCAAGATCACGCTGGTCGAATGGGCGGAGCGGTTCGACGGGCTGCTGCCGGAGCGGCGCCTCATCGTGGAGCTGAGCCATGTCAGCGCCAACCGGCGGCGGCTGCGCGTCTCGACAGCGGGCGAATGGCCGGTAGCGCGGCTCGCGGCGCTGCGCGAGGCGCTGGGCGCCACGGCATCTGGGCAGGGAATAACGGAAGAGCGAGATGGCGATTCTGGCGATTGAGACGGCGACGCGGCAGCTGGGCGCGGCCGTGGTGCAGGACGGCCACGTCCTCGCAGCCTACGAGCTGCTGGCCGACTATCCCCACGCCGTCGAGCTGCCCGGCGCGGTCACGCGCGTGCTGAAAGAAGCGGGCACGACGCTCGAGCAGCTCGAGGCGATCGCCGTGGACATCGGGCCGGGCTCCTTCACCGGGTTGCGCATCGGCCTCGCCTTCGTCAAGGCGCTCGCGTTCCCCGCGAAGAAGCCCGTCGTCGGGGTCGTGTCGCTCGACGTCCTGGCGGCCAACCTCCCCTTTTCACCCCGGCTCGTCTGCCCGGTTCTCGACGCGCGGCAGAAGAACCTCTACGCGGCACTCTACCGCATGCAGGACGGGCAGGCGGTGCGGCAGAGCGACCACATGCTCGGACCGGCCGAGGAGATCCTCGGCATGGTCAAGGAGCCCGCTATCTTCCTGGGCGATGGGATCGCGCGCTACCGGGAGCTCATCCTCGAGCGCTGCGCGACACCGCAGTTCGCGGAGCCGGAGCTGTGGCTGCCGCGCGCAGCGGTCCTCGGCCGGCTGGCGTCCGCCAGGGTCCGCCGGGGCGACACCGACGCCCCGGAACGGCTCGTGCCGCTCTACCTCTATCCCCTCGATTGCTCGGTCCGGGGGCCGAACCGCCCATCGAGCGTCCTTCCTTCCACGGTCGTTCGCTCTTCCTAGGCGACCCGCGACATTCAGGCGGGCGGCGCTGTCGCTCGTCCTCCGGCCGTGCTATAATTTTCCGTTACGATGGCCAAGCTCAAAGGCGCGCAAATCCTGATCGAGTGCCTCAAGCGGGAGGGGGTTAACCTGGTCTTCGGCATCCCCGGAGGGGTCAACCTGCCCACGTTCGACGCGCTCTACAAGTCCGACATCCAGGTCATCCTGACGGTCCATGAGCAGGGCGCGGCCCATATGGCGGACGGCTACGCGCGCGCCAGCGGCAAGGTCGGCGTGTGCCTGGCGACCTCCGGGCCGGGGGCCACCAACCTGGTGACCGGCATCGCCAACGCCTTCATGGATTCCATCCCGATCGTGGCGATCACCGGCCAGGTGCGCACGTCGGTGATCGGCAACGACGCGTTCCAGGAAGTCGACACGATCGGCATCACGCGGCCGATTACCAAGCACAGTTACCTGGTCAAGCGGCCCGAAGAGATCGCCCGCGCGGTGCGCGAGGCGTTCCATATCGCCCGGACCGGGCGTCCCGGGCCGGTGCTGATCGACCTGCCGGTCGACTCCACGGTGGGCGAGGCGGAGTTCGAGTACCCGGAGATCAACATCCGCGGCTACAAGCTGCAGGCGCGGCCCAAGGTCGATCCTGAAGCGGTGCGCCGCGCGGCCGAAGCCATCGGCAAGGCCAAGCGGCCGGTGATCTACGCCGGGGCCGGCGTGCTCCACGCGGGCGCCTGGGCCGAGCTGGCCGAGCTGGCCCACACGACGCGCATTCCGGTGACCACCAGCCTCCTGGGCCTGGGCGGGTTCCCGGAGACCGATCCGCTGAGCCTCGGCATGCTGGGCATGCACGGTTTCGAGTACACGAACTACGCGGTCGCGCAGTGCGACCTGCTGATCGGCATCGGCGCGCGGTTCGATGACCGGGTGACCGGCAAGCCGGATGAGTTCGCCAAGCAGGCGAAGAAGATCCACGTCGACGTGGACCCCTCGTCGATCAACAAGACCGTGCTGGTGGACTATCCGATCGTGGGCGATGTGAAAGAGGTGCTGCAGCAGCTCAACCGGCTCGTCAAGGCCCCGGACACGTCCGAGTGGCTCAAGACCATCGCCGAGATGCGGCGCAAGTACCCGCTGATGTACAAGGAGAAGACGAAGATCCTGCCGCAGTACATCATCCAGCAGATCTCTGAGGCGACGCAAGGCAACGCGATCATCGCTACGGGTGTCGGCCAGCACCAGATGTGGACGGCGCAGTTCTACCAGTTCAACGCGCCGCGCTCGCTGATCACCAGCGGCGGCCTGGGGACCATGGGCTTCGGGCTGCCGGCGGCCATCGGCGCCCAATTCGGCCGCCCGGACGCGGTGGTCTGGGACATCGACGGCGACGGCAGCTTCCAGATGACCGCGCAGGAGCTGGCGACGGCGGCTCAGCACAAACTGCCGGTGAAGATTGCCATCATGAACAACTCGTTCCATGGGATGGTGCGCCAGTGGCAGGACCTGTTCTATGAAGGCCGCTACGCCTCCACGCGCCTGAACCCGGTGGACTTCATGAGGCTGGCCGAGGCGAACCACTGCGTGGGGATCCGCGTCGAGCAGAAGGCGGACGTGCGGCCGGCCATCGACCGGGCGATGCAGATCACCGACCGGCCGACGGTGATCGATTTCATGGTCGAGCAGAAGGAAGACTGCTGGCCGATGATCGCCCCGGGCAAGCCGCACAACGAGATGCTCGGCACCTACGAGACGCTCAAGAAGGACGGCGGGCTCGCCCAGCACCGGCACGTGGCGCCGGACGAAGAGTCGAAGTTAAGCTTGGGATAAAGCTATGGGGGATTACGCAGATTCGCCCAGGAGACTTCCTCAAAGACTGATTTCACAGATTCAAATAGCTTTCATCCGCGAAATCTGCCTTTGTAATCTGCGTAATCGCGAAAATGGCTGAAAAGCATACGATCTCCTGTCTCGTGGAAAACCACTTCGGCGTGCTCGCGCGCGTCGCCGGGCTGATCAGCGCCCGCGGGTTCAACATCGACTCGCTCACCGTCAGCACGACGGAGGACCCGACGGTTTCGCGCATGACCATCGTGGTGGACGCCGACGCCCAGAAGCTGGAGCAGGTCAAGAGCCAACTCGGCCGGCTCATCGACGTCATCGACGTCCAGGAGCTGCGCGAGCAGCAGTTCATCGACCGGGAGCTGCTGCTGGCGCGCGTCAGCAGCGCCAACGGGGCCATGGCCGCCAAGCTGGAAGCGCTGGCCAAGCGCTTCGGCGCCAGGTTGGCCGACAAGACTGACCGCTCGGTCGTCATCGAGGCGGCGGGCGACACCAAGACGCTCGACCAGCTGGTCGAGCAGCTCCGGCCGCATGGCATTACCAAGCTGGTACGAACCGGAAGAGTAGCGTTAGAGAAATGATCGCTCTCGTGTTACGTGGAACGTGTCACGTGTAACGTGAAGGCAGAATCGGTCATTTTGCGTTGACGTAACACGTTCCACGTTTCACGTTACACCGAGGATGTTCTCCGATGGTTCCTTGGCCGATTGCGCTGCTCACACTCTTCTACGGCCTGCTCGCCGCCGTCACCGGTGCGGCCGCCTGGAAGATTCTCACCGGTGCCGCCGACCGGCCGCTCCTGTGGCCGGCGGTGTGGCTCGGGCTCTCGGTCGCGGTCATGTGCGGCCTGCCGCTCCTGAAGCCCTGGGCGAGGCGACTGGCGATTGCGGGCTCGGCAGGGCTCGGCCTGGTGACGTTGGGGTTCGCGCTCCTGATCGCAGGGTCTGGACGCCCTGGGCTGGGAGTGATGGGCGCGCTGCTGGCCGGGACGCACCTCGTGGTCATCCGGTACCTGCGGCGGCCAGAGGTCAAGCGGCTCTTTTTGCGGGCATCTAGTTGATGCAGAGCGGCTGGAAGTTCGTTGGGCTCAGCCTTGTCGGGATGACCATTAGTCTTGCTATTTTGCGGACTGCGGGTTCGGCCCAGTTTGCGGCGATTGTGAGTCTTGGAGCGATCGTCTGCGGTATGATTGGAACTGTACTCTTGGTCCAAGATCAGATGGCCGCAGGCGAGTCCTCGTTGACGAACCCGGTGATCGGCGTCCTTGTGACGGTAGGAAACTTCTTTCCATTGAACTGGGCACTCAAAGCTGCGGGGATTCCGCTCGTTATTTTTCCACGTTAAGAACAGGGAGCAGCGATGGCGAAGATCTACTACGACAAGGACGCGAGTCTTTCTGCGCTGAAGGGCAAGACGGTGGCCATCGTCGGCTACGGCATCCAGGGCCGCGGCCAGGCGCTGAACCTGCGCGACTCCGGGGTCAAGGTGATTGTCGCCCAGCGCCCGGGCGGGCCGAACTACGACCTGGCCAAGCAGGACGGCTTCACCCCGGTCTCGGTCGATGAGGCGGCCAAGCGCGGCGACGTCATCATCGTGCTGACCCAGGACACCTCGCAGGCCGAGATCTACAAGCAGTCCATCGCGCCGCACCTCTCGAAGGGGAAAACCTTGGGCTTCTCCCACGGCTTCTCGATCCTCTACGGCCTGATCAAGGCGCCGAAGGACGTGGACGTGGTGATGATCGCGCCCAAGGGGCCTGGCAGCCTGGTCCGCTCGCAGTATCTGGAAGGAAAAGGCGTGCCGGCGCTCGTGGCCGTGTACCAAAACCCGAGCGGGGAGGCGCTGGCCACCGCACTCGCCTGGGCCAAGGGGTTGGGCGCCACCCGGGCCGGGGTGCTGGAGACGACCTTCAAGGAAGAGACCGAGACCGACAACTTCGGCGAGCAGGCGGTGCTGTGCGGCGGGGTCTCGGCGCTCATCAAGGCGGGCTTCGAGACGCTGGTCGAGGCCGGCTACCAGCCTGAAGTGGCGTACTTCGAGTGCCTGCACGAGCTGAAGTTGATCACCGATATGATCTGGGCCGGCGGTATTTCAGGCATGCGTAAGCGGGTCTCTGACACCGCCAAGTGGGGCGACGTAGCCTGCGGCCCGCGCGTGATCGACGCGCGC